>JAKDMO010000339.1 GCA_030452305.1 Alcaligenaceae bacterium
GGTGGGGGATTTTAACGTGCCGCAGTGCAGCGACGTGCTCGTATGGCTAGTGCGTGGTGCGTCGGCGTGATTGCTCGATGCTGACGGCGGCGCAGTCCTCAAAGGCCTGCGGCTTACCGGCGCGGATGCGCACGCGCAGCACATCGGGAAAGTCGGCCAACACGCGTGCGAGGATGCGTTCGACCAGCGTTTCCAGCAGATTGGTGTGGCGCGCGGTGCACTCGTCGATCAGCGTGGTGCGCAGCGCCCGGTAATCCAGGACTGTACCGATGTCTTCGTCCGAAACCGGACCCGTCGCGTGTACGTCGAACTCCGCATTCAGGACCAGGGTCTGCGCGACAGCCCGTTCGTGGTCCAGAATGCCGATTGAGGCCTGGACGGTCAGTTGTTCGAGGATGATGCGGCGGATCGTCATGGGTGTGCGTGATCAGGGGTCAGTGCGTTGCAGCACGCATTTGAGGGCCGGTGGGGCGTCGAGCCCGACGGAATATGCGCGTAGCTCGTCGCGTCGGAAGACATGAACCTTGACCACAGCACCCGGGCGGCAGGCGCCCAGCAGTCGATCCAGGCCGGCGGCGTCGCTGACACGCAAGCCGTCCACGGCGACCAGGATGTCGCCTGCCGACAGGCCGCCACGGTGCGCGGCGCCGCCTTCGTAGACCGTCGCCAGGGCCAGGCCCTGGTCCGAGGCGCGCAGGCGGACGTCCAGCGTCGGTCGGGGATCGGCGGGTTCCCAGCGCATTGCTATCCCTTGCGATCCCAGCAGAGTATCCAGCGGTACGTCCTCGTATCCGTGGACATGGCGTTCGATGAAGCTGTCCATATCCACGCCGGTGGCTTCGCGGATCAAGGCGGGCAGGGCGTCCTCGTTGACCCCAATCGCGTCGCCCCGGTAAAAGTCGCGCCCGTAGCGCGCCCAGAGCAGACGCATGACATCGTCAAGTGAATACCGGCCCCGGCTGCGCTTGCGGATTTCCAGATCCATACCCAGGGCGACCAGCGCGCCTTTGGTGTAATAGCTGACCAGCGCGTTGGGCGAGTTTTCATCCTGCTTGTAATATCGCGTCCAGGCATCGAACGAGCTCTGGGCGATCGATTGTTTGTGGCGCCCGCCGTTGCGGGCAACCAGGCTGATCGTGCGCGCCAGGGTGCGCAGGTAGTCGGCTTCGCTGATGGCGCCGGCACGCAGCACCATCAGGTCATCGTAATACGAGGTAAAGCCTTCGAACACCCAGAGCAGTTCGGTGTGGTTTGGGCAACTGAGGTCATAGGGCGCAAAGGCCGCGGGCTTGATGCGCTTGACGTTCCAGGTGTGGAAATATTCGTGGCTGACCAGCCCCAGGAAATTCTGGTAGCCTTCGCCCAGTTCCCTGGCGCCGTCGAGCACGGGCAGATCGGCGCGGCGGGTCATCAGCGCGGTCGAGGCACGATGCTCCAGCCCGCCATAGCCGTCGCCAGTCACCATCACCAGAAACGTATAGTGATCGGCGCTGTCCAGAAAGGGCGCGGC
>JAKDMO010000025.1 GCA_030452305.1 Alcaligenaceae bacterium
GGGCCCCAGCATCCGGCCGCGCACGGCGTGCTGCGCCTGGTGCTCGAGCTGGACGGCGAGGTCATCCAGCGGGCCGACCCCCATATCGGACTGCTGCACCGGGCCACCGAAAAGCTGGCCGAACACAAGACCTATCTGCAGGCCTTGCCGTACATGGATCGTCTCGACTATGTGTCGATGATGTGCAACGAACACGCCTATGTGCTGGCCGCCGAAAAGCTGCTGGGCATCCAGGTGCCGCTGCGCGCGCAGTACATACGCGTGATGTTCGACGAAATCACCCGGGTGCTGAACCACCTGATGTCCCTGGGTTCGCACGCGCTCGACGTGGGCGCGATGGCCGTGTTCCTGTACGCCTTTCGCGAGCGCGAAGACCTGATGGATTGCTACGAGGCCGTATCGGGCGCGCGCATGCACGCAGCCTACTATCGTCCGGGCGGGGTGTATCGCGACCTGCCCGACGCCATGCCGCAGTATGCATCAAACAAATATCGCAGCGCCAAGGAACTGGCGGCGATGAACGATGCGCGTTCGGGCTCGCTGCTGGACTTCATCGAGGATTTCACCAATCGTTTCCCGGCCTGTGTGGACGAATACGAGGTACTGCTGACTGATAACCGTATCTGGAAGCAGCGCCTGGTCGATGTCGGTATCGTCACCCCGGAACGCGCCATGGCCCTGGGCTTCACCGGCCCGATGCTGCGCGGCTCGGGTGTGGAATGGGATCTGCGCAAACACCAGCCCTACGAGGTCTACGACCGCATGGACTTCGACATTGCCGTCGGGGTGAACGGCGACTGCTACGACCGCTATTTGGTGCGTATCGCCGAGATGCGTGAATCGAACCGCATTATCCGCCAGTGCGTCGAGTGGCTGCGCAATAATCCCGGCCCCGTGATCGTCGACAACCACAAGGTCGCGCCGCCGAGCCGCGAACGCATGAAGACCGGCATGGAGGACCTGATCCACCATTTCAAGCTGTTCACCGAGGGCATGCACGTGCCCGAGGGCGAGGCCTATGCGGCGGTCGAACACCCCAAGGGCGAGTTCGGCATCTACATGATTTCCGACGGCGCAAACAAGCCCTACCGCCTGAAGATCCGCGCCCCCGGCTTTGCACACCTGTATTCGCTCGAGGAAATGTCGCGCGGCCACATGATTTCCGACGTGGTGACGATCATCGGCACCCAGGACATCGTGTTCGGCGAGATCGACCGATAGCCAGACCCAAAGGATATAACGGATTCAATATGCTGCTTTCCGAAAACGCCTACAAGCAAATCGACCGGGAATTGACCAAGTTCCCCGACGACCAGAAGCGCTCCGCCACGATGGCGGCGCTGACCCTCGCCCAGGATGAAAAGGGCTGGATTTCGCCCGAGGTGATCCGCGATGTGGCCGAGTATCTGGGCATGCCGCCGATCGCGGTGCAGGAAATCGCGAGCTTCTACAATATGTACAACACCCAGCCGGTGGGCCGCTACACGCTGAGCATCTGCACGAACCTGCCCTGTGCGCTGCGCGACGGGGTAAAGTCGGCCGAGCACATCAAGGAAAAGCTCGGGATCGATTTTCATGAAACCACGACAGACGGCCTGTTCACGCTGATCGAGGGCGAGTGCATGGGGGCTTGTGGGGATTCGCCAGTCATGATCGTCAATGGCAAGCACATGTGCTGTCGCATGCAGCCCGAGCGCATCGATGCCCTGATCGAGGACCTTAAACAGCAGGAGTCGGCATGAGCGGGATGGATGTATTGCAGAAATATTCGGTCGATGCGCTGTCGGTCGATCCGGGCAATGACCTGTCTCGCAGCATGATTTTCCATGGCCGCCATATCAATCCCCAGATTCTGACGGATCTGGACGGCGAAAACTGGGGGATCGAGGGCTATATCCAGCGCGGCGGCTATGAGGGCCTGCGCCGGATCCTCAGCACCGGCATGACACCCGAGGACGTGGTGGCCGAGGTCAAGGCATCGGGCCTGCGCGGGCGCGGTGGTGCGGGTTTTCCGACCGGCCTGAAATGGAGCTTCATGCCGCGTAATTTGCCTGGCCAGAAATACCTGGTCTGCAATTCAGACGAGGGCGAGCCCGGCACCTTCAAGGATCGCGATATCCTGCGTTTCAACCCACATTCGGTGATCGAAGGCATGATCATCGGCGGCTATGCCATGGGCATCAGCGTGGGATACAACTATATCCACGGCGAGATCTTCCAGATCTACGAGCGCTTCGAGCAGGCGCTGGAACAGGCCCGCGAGGCGGGCTTCCTGGGCGATAACATCCTGGATTCGGGCTTTGATTTCCAGTTGCACGCGTTCCACGGCTACGGCGCCTATATCTGCGGCGAGGAAACGGCCTTGCTGGAATCGCTGGAAGGCAAAAAAGGCCAGCCGCGATTCAAGCCGCCTTTTCCGGCCAGCTATGGCCTGTATGGCCGGCCGACCACGGTCAACAACACCGAAACCTTTGCCGCCGTGCCCTGGATTTTCCGGCACAGCGCACAGGAATACCTTGAGGCCGGCATCCCCAAGGCGGGCGGCACCAAGATCTTTTCCATTACGGGTGATGTCGAACTGCCGGGCAACTACGAGATCCCGCTGGGCACGCCGTTTTCCACGCTGCTGGAACTGGCCGGCGGGATGCGCGCCGGGCGTACACTGAAAGCCGTGGTCCCGGGTGGGTCCAGTGCCCCGGTGCTGCCCGCCGACATCATGATGCAGACGAACATGGACTACGACTCGATCGCCAAGGCCGGGTCCATGCTGGGTTCGGGTGCGGTGATCGTCATGGACGACACGCGCTGCATGGTGAAGTCGCTGATGCGCCTGTCGTATTTCTATTTTGAGGAAAGTTGCGGGCAGTGCACGCCGTGCCGCGAGGGCACAGGCTGGCTGTATCGCATGATGTACCGAGTCGAGAACGGGCAGGGCACGCCCGAGGACATCGAAACCCTGGACTCGGTTGCACACAACATGATGGGGCGCACGATTTGCGCCCTGGCCGATGCGGCCGCTATGCCGGTGCGCAGCTTCATCAAGCACTTCCGCGACGAATTCGTACACCACATCGAGCATAAAAGCTGTGTGGTGTCCAAGTATCTGTAGGGTCAGGAACACTCATGGTAGAACTCACCATAGATGGCATCAAGGTCGAAGCCGATGAAGGCAGCATGGTCATTCAGGCTGCGCATCAGGCCGGCATGTACATCCCTCATTTCTGCTATCACAAGAAACTGAGCATTGCGGCCAACTGCCGCATGTGCCTGGTTGAGGTCGAAAAGGCGCCCAAGGCGCTGCCGGCCTGTGCCACGCCCGTGACCAATGGCATGATCGTGCATACACGCTCGGACAAGGCCGTCGATGCCCAGCGCGCAGTCATGGAATTCCTGCTGATCAACCACCCGCTGGATTGCCCGGTGTGCGACCAGGGCGGCGAGTGTCAGTTGCAGGATCTGGCCGTAGGCTACGGCGAATCGGCATCGCGCTATAAGGAACCCAAGCGCGTCGTCTTTCACAAGCCCATGGGGCCCTTGATTTCGGCCGAGCAGATGCAGCGCTGCATCCACTGCACCCGCTGCATCCGGGTGGGCGAGGAAATCGGCGGCATCATGGAAGTCGGGATGCTCAATCGCGGCGAGTTCGCCGAGATCACGACCTTTGTCGGCGAGGCGGTGGAGTCCGAGCTTTCCGGCAATATGATCGATGTGTGCCCGGTGGGCGCGCTGCTGTCCAAGCCCTTTACCATGAGCGCCCGCACCTGGGAACTGGCGCGGCGCCGCTCGGTCAGCCCGCACGACAGCCTGGGTGCGAACCTGGTCGTGCAGACCAAGATGGACCGCGTGATGCGCGTCGTGCCTTTCGAGAACGAGGACGTCAACGAGTGCTGGATCAGCGACAAGGATCGCTTCTCGTACGCCGGCCTGTATACCGAGGACCGGCTGACGCACCCCATGGTCAAGGCTTGCGACGGCGAATGGCACGAGGCCTCCTGGAGCGATGCGCTGCAGGTGGTGGTCGATGGCATCAACAAGGCGCGCGAGGAATCCGGTGGTGGGCGCATCGGGGCGATCGGCAGCGACACATCCACCCTAGAGGAACTGTCGCTGCTGGCGCGCCTGATCCGCGCCCTGGGTTCGGAAAACATTGATTTCCGCCTGCGTGACAACGATCCGGCCCTGAATGGCGCGCTGGGCGGTGTGCCTTGGCTGGGTATGCCCGTGGCCGAGCTGAACCAGCTCGATCGGGTTCTGGTTGTGGGCTCGTTCCTGCGCAAGGATCATCCGCTGATGGCGCAGCGCCTGCGCCAGGCGGCCAAGCACGGGATGCAATTGACCCTGATCGATTCGGTGGCGGTGGATCCGCTGGTGCCCGTGACCGGGCGCATGACGGTGGCGCCCAGCGCATTGCCCAATGCCCTGGCCGAAGTTGCCGTGGCCCTGGCGGCGGAATCGGGTGTTGCCGCCGATCAGGCCTTTTCGGGCATCCAGGCCGGCGAGGCCGCGCAGCAGATCGCGCGCAGCCTGGCTTCGGGCGAACGCGTGGGTATTTTGCTGGGCAATGGCGTGGTGTCCTCGGCGCAGGCTGCGCTGATTGCCGCCAATGCGGCGGCCCTGGCGCAGGCCAGTGGCGCAAAGCTGGGCTTTTTGACGGCAGGCGGCAATACGGTGGGCGGCTATCTGGCCGGCGCTGTGCCCACCCAAGGCGGGCTGAATGCCGCACAGATGCTGGCCGAGCCGCTGGATGCCTACATCGTGCTGGGAGCCGAGCCGGGGCTGGACAGCGACCTGGGCAATCTGGCCGCAGACACCCTGAAGCAATCCGGCTTTGCCGTGGCGCTGACCTCGTTCCGTTCGGCAGCAGAGGACTGGGCCGATGTGATGCTGCCCATCGGGCCCTTTACCGAAACCTCGGGCACTTTTGTGAATGCCGAGGGCAGGGCGCAGAGTTTCAAGGGGGTTGGGGCGCCGGTCGGCGATTCGCGCCCGGCCTGGAAGGTGCTGCGCGTGCTGGGCAATCTGTTTGAATTGCAGGGCTTTGACGAGGAAACGTCCGAAGCCGTGCGCGACACAGTGATGGCGGGCGATCTGCAAGGGCGTCTGTCGAATCAGATCAGCGCCGCACCAGGTCTGGCCGCTGCCATTGACGGCATCGAACGGGTGGCCGAAGTGCCGATTTATCGCAGTGATGCGCTGGTGCGCCGCTCGCAGCCCCTGCAGGAACATGTCGCCTCGGCCCCGCCGCAGGCCGGCGCAAATGGCGCAACACTGCAATCGTTGGGGATGCAGGATGGCGATCAGGTCCGGATCAGCGGATCGCAGGGTTCGATCGAATTGCAGGTCGTGGCCGATGATGCGGTGGCCGATCGTTGCCTGCGCATCGCCTCGGCATTCCCGCAGACGGCCGCACTGGGTGCCGGCCTGGGCCAACTGACCGTGGAGCGACTCTAATGGATTGGCTGACTGCTATCAATTCCTACGGTGCCGGGCTGATCGGCGAGACCCCCTGGCTGGTGGTCTGGACCCTGATCAAGATCGTTTGCATCGCGGTACCCATCATCCTGTGCGTGGCCTATCTGACGTACTGGGAGCGCAAGCTGATCGGCGCCATGCACGCACGCTTCGGCCCCACGCGCGTGGGCTATCGCGGCCTGCTGCAGCCCTTTGCCGACGTGTTCAAGCTGCTGACCAAGGAACTCATCGTTCCGGCCAATGCGAACCCGGTGCTGTATGCCCTGGCGCCCATGGTCACCCTGATGCCCGCGCTTGCGGCCTGGGCGGTGATTCCATTCCAGCCCGAATACGTATTGGCCGACATCAACGCGGGCCTGCTGTTCATCATGGCCATCACTTCGGTCGGCGTGTACGGTGTGATCGTGGCCGGCTGGGCGTCGAATTCGAAATACGCCCTGCTGGGCGCGCTGCGCGCGGCTGCGCAGATGGTGTCCTACGAGCTGGCGATTGGTTTCGTTATGGTGACGGTGCTGCTGGTCTCGGGTACGCTGAATCTGGGCGGCATCGTGCGCGGTCAGGGCGAGGGCTGGTTTGCCTCGTACGGCGTCTCGTTCATGTCATGGAACTGGCTGCCGCTGCTGCCGCTGTTCATCATCTATGTGGTGTCGTCGGTGGCCGAGACCAACCGCCACCCCTTCGACGTGGTCGAAGGCGAATCGGAAATCGTGGCCGGCCACATGGTGGAATACTCGGGCATGGGCTTTGCCCTGTTCTTCCTGGGCGAATACGCCAATATGATCCTGCTCTCGACCATTGCAGCGATCATGTTCCTGGGGGGCTGGCTGCCTCCGCTGGATATCGCGCCGTTCACCTGGGTGCCGGGGTGGCTGTGGCTGGGCATCAAATCCTTTGCCGTGGTGTCCATGTTCATCTGGTTTCGCGCGACCTTCCCGCGTTACCGCTATGACCAAATCATGCGCCTGGGCTGGAAGGTGTTCATTCCGCTGACGGGCGTGTGGCTGGTGGTGGTGGCCATCTGGATGCAGACGCCCTGGAATATCTGGAACTAAGAGGTACTGATATGGAAGCGATCAAGGATTTCTTTGGTAGCCTGATGCTGAAGGAAATGTTCGAGGGCATGCGCCTGACGGGCAAATACTTCTTCAAGCGCAAGGTGACCCAGTACTATCCGGTGGAAAAGACGCCGACCTCGGCACGTTTTCGCGGCCTGCATGCTCTGCGCCGCTACGAGAACGGCGAGGAACGCTGCATTGCCTGCAAGCTGTGCGAGGCGGTCTGCCCGGCACTGGCGATCACGATCGAATCGACCCAGCGCGAGGACGGCACGCGCCGCACCACGCGCTATGACATCGATCTGGCCAAATGCATTTTCTGTGGTTTCTGCGAGGAAAGCTGTCCGACCGACTCAATTGTCGAGACGCACTTGTATGAATACCATGGTGAAAAGCGCGGCGACCTGTACTACACCAAAGACATGCTGCTGGCGATAGGCGATCGCTACGAACCCGAGATCGCCCGCCGTCGCGCGGCCGATGCGCCTTACCGTTGATCCGGGAACCCGATAATGACGTTTGATACTGTTCTGTTTTATATCCTGGCGGTGGTGCTGGTGATCTCGGCCTTCCGGGTCATCATGTCCACCAGCCCGGTTACGGGTGTGCTGCACCTGATCCTGACCTTTTTCACCGCCTCGATGATGTGGATGCTGATCCAGGCCGAGTTCCTTGCGCTGGTGCTGGTGCTGGTGTACGTGGGCGCGGTGATGGTGCTGTTCCTGTTTGTCGTCATGATGCTGGACATGCGTACCGAGGGCCTGAAGGAAGGCATGCGCGTGTACCTGCCGCTGGGCCTGACCATTGGTGTGGTGATGGTGCTGGAAATGGCCTTTGTGGTCTGGACGACCTGGGGTGGGGTCGGTTCCCCCGCGCCGATTCCCGACGGGTTCGATAATACCCGCGCGTTGGGCGTGGCGATGTACACCGAGTACGCCTACGCGGTCGAGGTGGGCGGCCTGGTCCTGCTGGTGGGCATGATCGCCGCGATTGCCCTGACCATGCGCAAGCGTTCCGACTACAAGCGCACCCAGCCGTCGCACCAGGTTCAGGTGCGTGCGGCCGATCGGGTGCGTCTGGTCAGCATGACGGCGCAAGTCGAAGAAGCTTCCGAAGGAGAAAAACAATGACGCTGGGTCTGGCGCACTACCTGATTGTTGGGGCGATTCTATTTGCCATGGGTGTATTCGGCTTCTTTCTGAACCGGCGCAACCTGATCGTGCTGCTCATGTCCATCGAGCTGATCCTGCTGGCCGCGAATATGAATTTCGTGGCGTTTTCCACGTGGTCGGGAGATCCCGCCGGGCAGGTGTTCGTATTTTTTGTGCTGACCGTGGCCGCTGCCGAGGCCGCCATCGGGCTGGCCATACTGGTGCTGCTGTTCCGCAACCTGAATACGATCAACGTCGATAAACTCGACGAGCTCAAAGGCTGACAGGTCCATCATGAATTCGAATTCAATGAATCTATATCTACTGATTGCCCTGGCGCCCTTGGTTACGGCCATTGTGGCGGGTTTTTTCGGCACAGGCTTCATGGGCCGGCAGATCGGGCGGCGCGCCTCGCACATCATCACGATCCTCGGAGTGGCGGCGTCTTTCGTCGGGTCCCTGATCGTGCTGCAGGAAGTGCTGGGCGGCCAGACCTTCGATGGCACGGTCTATGTCTGGAGCCTGATCGGCGATGTGCGCTTCGAGATCGGCTTCCTGATCGATCCGCTATCGGCGCTGATGATGGTGGTGGTGACCTTTGTCTCGTTGATGGTGCACATCTATACCATCGGCTATATGGCCGACGATCCAGGCTACCAGCGCTTTTTCTCGTATATATCGCTGTTCACGTTCTCGATGCTGATGCTGGTCATGTCGAACAACATGCTGCAGTTGTTCTTTGGCTGGGAGGCGGTCGGCCTGGTGTCCTATCTGCTGATCGGCTTCTGGTATACGCGGCCGTCTGCGGTGTTTGCGAACCTGAAGGCCTTCCTGGTCAATCGCGTGGGCGATTTCGGCTTTGTGCTGGGTATCGGCTTGCTGTATGCCTATACCGACAGCCTGCATTACGCCGATGTCTTCGCCAAGGCCGATCAATTGGCCACGCTGACCTTCCCCGGCACCGACTGGCAGATGCTGACCGTGGCCTGCCTGGCCTTGTTCGTGGGTGCCATGGGCAAGTCCGCGCAGGCGCCGTTGCATGTGTGGCTGCCTGATTCAATGGAAGGCCCGACCCCGATTTCCGCTCTGATTCACGCCGCGACCATGGTGACGGCCGGGATTTTCATGGTGGCGCGCTTTTCGCCCGTGTTCGAGCATTCCGATACGGCGCTGGCCTTCATCATCGTGATCGGTGCATTCGGCGCGCTGTTCCTCGGGATCCTGGGGGTGGTGCAGAACGACATCAAACGCGTGGTTGCGTATTCGACGCTGTCCCAGTTGGGCTACATGACGGTGGCGCTGGGGGCTTCGGTCTATTCGGTGGCGATTTTCCACCTGATGACGCATGCTTTCTTCAAGGCGCTGCTGTTCCTGGGCGCGGGTTCGGTGATCATTGCGATGCATCACGACCAGGACATGCGCAATATGGGTGGCCTGCGCAAATACATGCCGATTACCTGGATCACCATGCTGATCGGCACGCTCGCCCTGGTGGGTACGCCGTTCTTCTCGGGGTTTTATTCCAAAGAGCAGATTATCGAAGCGGCAGGCGCCTCGAACGTCTGGGGGGCGACCTTCGCCTACTACGCGACCAAGATCGGCGTGTTCGTCACCTCGCTGTATTCCTTCCGCCTGTATTTCATGGTGTTCCACGGCAAGGAACGTTTCAATACCGATCCGCACGCCCATGCCGAGCATGACGATGAGCACCATGGCGGTCTGCCCAAGGAATCCCCATGGGTGGTGACCGTGCCGCTGGTGTTGCTGGCCATCGCCTCGGTAGTGACAGGGGCCTGGTTCATCGATCCGCTGCTGTTCGACGGCTATTTCGGCGACACGATCCAGGTATTGCCCCAGCACCCGGCGATGGCGGAGCTGGCCGGTCACTGGCACGGCTGGGTGGCGTACGCGCTGCACGGTTTTGTCTCGCTGCCGTTCCTGCTGCTGCTCGCGGGCTTTGTGGTGGCCTGGTACTGCTACCTGATCAATCCGAAGGTGCCCGAGACACTCGCACGCAAGTTCTCTGGAATCTATCGCGTACTGGACAACAAGTACTACTTCGATTGGTTCAACGAGCAGGTCATTGCGCGCCTGACGCGGGCGCTGGGCCACGGCCTGTGGCAGGGCGGTGACCGCGGCTTCATCGACGGCATCGTCGTCAACGGCAGCGCCCGCATGGTGGGCCTCGTGGCCGCGACGGGCCGGCTGATGCAGTCCGGCTATATCTATCATTACGCCTTTGCCATGATCATCGGCATCATGGTGTTTCTAACGTTTTTTGTGCTGATGGTTCACTAATGGCTAGCGAAATGGCGTCTTCTACACTCCCCTGGCTGACACTCTCGATCTTCGTTCCCATTTTCTTTGGCCTGCTGGTGCTGCTGGTCGGGCGCGACGACAACCCCGGGCCGGCACGCGTGCTGGCGCTGGTGGGGGCGATTGTCGGCCTGCTGGTGACCATTCCGCTGTATACCGGCTTTGATCCGACGACCGCCGACATGCAGTTTGTCGAGAACGTGCCCTGGGTCGAAACCTTTTCGATGAACTATCACCTGGGGATCGACGGGATTTCGGTCTGGTTCATCCTGCTGACGGCGTTCATCACCATCATTGTGGTGCTGGCCGGATGGGAGGTCATCAAATCGCGCGTGGCCCAGTACATGGCCTCGTTCCTGATCCTGTCGGGCCTGATGATCGGCGTGTTCTGCGCACTCGATGGCATGTTGTTCTACGTGTTCTTTGAGGCGACCCTGATTCCGATGTACATCATCATCGGGGCCTGGGGCGGGCCGAATCGCGTCTATGCAGCCTTCAAGTTCTTTCTGTATACGCTGGCGGGTTCCCTGCTGACACTGATCGCGTTCATCTATCTGTGGCATGCCTCGGGCGGATCCTTTGATGTGCAGACCTGGCACGATGTGCCCCTGAGCTATTCCGAGCAGGTCTTCATTTTTGTGGCGCTGCTGGCCGCCTTCGCGGTCAAGGTGCCAATGTGGCCGGTCCACACGTGGCTGCCTGATGCCCACGTCGAGGCGCCCACCGGCGGGTCGATCGTGCTGGCCGCCATCATGCTGAAGCTGGGCGCCTACGGTTTCCTGCGCTTTTCCCTGCCGATTGCACCCGATGCCTCGCACGGCCTGGCCGGACTGATGATTGCGCTCTCGCTGATCGCGGTGATCTATATCGGTCTGGTCGCCATCGTCCAGGACGACATGAAAAAGCTGGTGGCATATTCCTCGGTCGCGCACATGGGCTTTGTCACTCTGGGCTTTTTCCTGTTCAACGTCACTGGTCTGGAAGGCGCCATCATTCAGATGATCTCGCACGGCTTTGTCTCGGGCGCCATGTTCATGTGCATCGGCGTCATGTACGATCGACTGCATACTCGACGCATTGATGCGTACGGGGGTGTGATTAACCGTATGCCGCGCTTTGTGACCTTCTTTGTGCTGTTTTCCATGGCGAACGCGGGCCTGCCGGGCACCAGCGGTTTCGTGGGCGAGTTCACAGTGATCCTGGGCGCGGTGCAGTACAACTTCTGGATCGGCCTGCTGGCGGCGACCGCGCTGATCTGGGGGGCGAGCTATTCCCTGTGGATGGTCAAACGTGTGGCCTTCGGTCCGGTCGCCAACGAGCAGGTCGATGGCATGAAGGACCTGTGCAGCCGCGAGTTCCTGATCCTGGGCCTGCTCGCCATCCTGACGCTGTTCATGGGGATTTATCCCAAGCCGTTCACGGACCTGATGCACCCCTCGGTGCAGGCCCTGTTGCAACACGTCTCCATCTCGAAACTGTAGACCCGAAACACTATGCAAAATCTATTCGACTTCGCTTTGGCTACACCCGAGATCGTGCTGCTGGTCCTGACCGGCGTGGTACTGGTCATCGACGCGTTCAGCGGCGAGGACACGCGGCGCCTCACCTTCATGCTGACCATGGGTTCGCTGTTCCTGTTGATCCTGGTGTCCTGGGGGCAATGGGGCGAGGACGTGCAGGGGCGCACCTTCAGCGGCCTGTATGTGACCGATTCCTTTGCTCATTTCCTGAAGATCCTGTCGTACATCGCGGTGGGGGTCACGCTGATCTACGGGCGGGCCTACGCTGAAAAACGCGAGATGATGGAGCGCGGCGGCGAACTCTATTCGCTGACCTTGCTGGCTTTGCTGGGTCAATTGATCATGATCTCGGCGGGCAGCATGCTGACGATCTACCTGGGCGTGGAACTCATGTCCTTTGCGCTGTATGCCTTGGTGGCCCTGCGCCGCGAACACCTGCCCGCAACCGAAGCGGCGATGAAGTACTACGTGCTGGGCTGCCTGGCCTCGGGGATCCTGCTCTATGGCATGTCCATGATTTATGGCGCCACCGGCCACCTGGGCCTGGCCGAGATTGCCGAGGTGATTCGCAGCGGTGGGGCGGATCGACTGCCGCTGGTCTTTGGGGTGGTGTTCATTGTCTCGGGCCTGGCCTTCAAGCTGACGGCGGCGCCCTTCCATATGTGGACGCCCGACGTCTACCAGGGCGCCCCCACGACGGTGACGCTGCTGGTCGGGGCGGCACCAAAGTTCGCGGCGTTTGCAATCATGATCCGCCTGCTGATCGAGGCTCTGCACGGGGTTGCGATCGATTGGCAGCCGATGCTGATGATCATGGCGGTGCTGTCGCTGGCCGTGGGTAATCTGGTCGCCATCGCCCAGACGAACTTCAAGCGCATGCTGGCGTATTCCACGATTTCGCACATGGGCTTTATCTTTCTGGGGCTGTTGTCCGGCGTGGTCGATGGCCGGGCCGATGCGGCGGGCGCAGCCTATGGTTCGGCACTGTTCTATGTCGTCATCTATGTGCTGACGACGCTCAGCACCTTCGGCCTGATCCTGCTCCTCAGCCGCCAGGGTTTCGAGTGCGAGGAAATCAATGACCTGAAGGGCCTGAACCGGCGCAACCCGCTGCTGGCCGGGGTGCTGCTGCTGTCCATGTTCTCGCTGGCGGGCATCCCGCCGCTGTCCGGTTTCTATGCCAAGCTTGCCGTGTTGCAGGCGCTGGTGGGCGCCGGGCATGTCGCCATCGCGGTGATCGCGGTGATGTTCTCGCTGATCGGCGCGTTCTACTATCTGCGGGTGGTAAAGATGGCGTATTTTGACGAGCCCGATAGCGACCGCACCCTGGGGTCCGGTACGGCGATGACGCGTGGCGTGATGTCCATCAACGGCTTGCTGGTGATTGGCCTGGGGATTCTGCCCGGCGGCCTGATGGCCTTGTGCGTGCAGGTGATCAATCAGTCACTGACGTTCTGATCATGACCCTGTCGGTTGCGGTCTGGACCCTGATTGTGCTGGCCTTGGTCACCGCCAATCTACCCTTTATCCTGGATCGGCCGCTGGCCGCCTTTCCATGGGCACTTCGCGGCGAGGCGCCGCGCGCGCCTTGGCTGCGCTGGCTGCGGTTCCTGGTGTTTTTTGGCCTGCTCGTCGCCTGGATCTGGGTGGTTCACGCCATAGTGGGCGGGGCCTTTGCCGGCGGTGGCGGATCCGGGGCCTTATTTGCCGTCAAAGTGCTGGCCATGTGTATTTTGGCCGCCGCCTTGCTGACATTCCCCGGCTGGGGCAGCCACCCCGAATCCGTCCACAAGCCCTTTATCATCTGCCTGCTGGAAGCCATGATCGGCTATACCCTGGTCGGCGCCCTGGGCTTTGCTCTGGAGCTCAATATCGGGAACGTCTTCACGCAGGGCTGGGAATTCTATGCCGTGACCCTCAGCCTGTTCCTGGTCCTGGGATACCCGGGGTTCGTATACCGGTACATGCTGAAACGCCGTCTCCGCAAGTAGTACGGCAGGCATTCCAGATGACATCCGGGCCGATGCCGGCCAGGGTCCGGCAGCCGGTCAGCGTCATGGCGACTTCGAGCTCGCCGCGCAGCACCTGGATCAGGTGGGCCAGCGATGGGGCGCCGCCGACGGCGAGTGCATGCAGGGCGGGGCGGCCGATCAGGACGGCCTGCGCACCCAATGCAAGGGCCTTCAGAATATCGGTGCCCCGGCGGATGCCGCCGTCCAGCAGGATGGGGATGCGGCCCTCGATGGCGCGGGCGACGCCGGGCAGTGCCTCCAGCGTGGCGGGCAGGGTATCCAGGCAGCGCCCACCGTGGTTCGACACGATGATGCCGTCCACCCCCAGATCCAGCGCCTGGCGGGCGTCATCCGGATCCAGAATGCCTTTCAGCCAAAGCGGCGTGCCGGGTAGTTGCTCGCGCAGCCAGGCGATGTCTGCCCAGGTCGGCGCCGCATCCAGCAGACCACTGTCGAATAGAGGGCTGCCGCCGGGCGGTGCCTGTCGCGCAGCGACGGGCGACAGGCCCTGTAGATGAACCGAATGAATATGAGGGGGCAGGGCAAAGCCGCTGCGCTGTTCGGCATTGCGCACACCGTTGACGGGGGCGTCCACCGTCATGACCAATGCCCGCGCACCCGCGCGCAGGGCGCGGGTGGCCAGTGCCAGGGTGTCCTCGCGCCGTACCAGGGCATAGAGCTGAAACCCTAGGGTGGGGGCAGGTGCCAGTGCTGCCAGATCCTCAATGGCCGTGCCCGACTGGGCGCTGAGGACCAATGGGGTCGAGGTGGCCGCCGCCGCAAGCGCCGTGGCGCGTTCGCCATCTGGGTGGACCAGGGCGTGCCAGGACGACGGGGCGATCAGGATCGGGTGCGACAGGGTAGCGCCGCCGAGCTGCAGTCGGGTGTGTGCGCCTGTCATGGGCCGCAGCACGCGGCTGCGTAAACGGATCGCCTCGAAGGCGGTTCGATTATCCCGGGCGGTGATCCCGTCGGCCCCGCCCGATTCGAGCCAGGCCCAGATCGCCGGATCCAGGCGCTCGCGGGCCTGTTTGGCGTAGTCTTGTGCGCAGAGGGGGGGGGTCATGGGTGGCATCAGGCCCAGTCTTCCGAAATCAGACGAGGGACACGCTGAAATTCTCGGGTATTGTGTGTGATGAGTATGCAGTCCTGTGAAAGGGCGTGCCCGGCGATTGCGGCATCGTTGTGGCCGATCGGGATGCCCTGATCCGCCAGATGACGGCGGATGTGTGCGGTTTCATCGACGGCTGCAGCGTCCCAGGGCAGAATGGCGTCGAGTCGTTGTACGAGGGCGTCCACCATGGGAGTGATCCTGGGCGAGGCTTTGGCACTGTTGGCGCCAAAGCGCAGTTCGGCATAGGTGATCGCCGAAACGACGATGCGGTGTTGTAGGCTGCCGGCCTGTTCCAGCTGATGCAGCACGGTCTCAGGGCGCCGCCGCATGATGTAGGAACAGATATTGGTGTCGAGCATATAGGTGTGGCTCATGGGTTTTCACCGAAGGGATCGTTTTCCTCGATGATATCCGGACGATTTGCCAAGAAGTCGTCGTCTGTCGCAGGAATGTCCCGCAACGAAGTCCATGACGGTCGGCATGGGCGCAGCAGCAATGCATTCCCTTGCGAGATGATCTCCAGTTCGGACACGCCCTGGAACTCGAGATCGCGGGGGATCCGGATTGCTTGATTCTTGTTGTTGCGAAAGATCGATACGGTGCGCATAGCTAGTGTCCTGTTTGGCGGACGAGATCGTTTCTATAGCATATGCCGGGCATATGCATACGTCAATAGGCCGCGCCGGATGGATCAGGCCCAGGGCTGCGCTTTACAGTTCAGACCACATACGCAGCAGGTTGTGGTAGACGCCTGTCAATTGGGCGACGGTTTCGGGATCGGCGCCCGCCTGGATCAGGCGCTGGATGGCGACATCCTGGCTCAGCAGCAGGGCGCGGCGCTCGTTGTCGCGCACCAGGCTCTGGGTCCAGAAAAACGAGCCATAACGCACCCCGCGTGTTACTGGCGTGACACGGTGCAGACTGGTGCCGGGGTACACGATGGCATGGCCGGCGGGAAGTTTGACGCGTTGTTCGCCATAGGTGTCCTGGATGATGAGCTCGCCGCCCTCGTATTCATCCGGGTCGCTGAGGAATACCGTAGTGGAAATATCGCTGCGGATGCGTTGGGTGTCGCCAGGCACCTGGAAAATTGAGTTATCGATGTGAAAGCCGTAGTTGCCGCCGCCCTCGTAGCGGTTGAAACGCGGGGGCAGGATGCGCTGGGGCAGGGCAGCCGCCATAAACAGCGGATTCCTGGACAGGGCCTGCAGGATCACTTGGCCCAATTGCCGGGCCAGTGGATCATCCAGCGGCAATTGCTGATTGTTCTTGACCCCGACAGCGACGTGCCCCGCTGTTTCCCGTCCATCGACCCAGGATGCCTGCTCTAGTGCAGTGCGGCATTCGCGCGTCTGTTCAGGGCTCAGCAAATCGGGCAGGGACAGCAGCATGGGGCGTTCCAAAAAGGCGGCGAAAGGAAATCGCGGCAAAGCGTAAGCATAACAATCCGGCGGCCCGGGGGATATCCCGGGCCGGGGCGGATCAGAAGCTGGCTTCGGCGCTGAGCATGATGGTGCGGCCTGCACCGGGCACGCCGAACAACTGGAAGCCGTCAGAGCTGCTGGATACCTGCTGATAGTAGAACTTGTCAAACAGATTGTTCACGTTCAACCGCAGGTTTAGATACTCGTTTGCCTGATAGCTCAGCGCTGCGTTGGCCACCCAGTACGAGGGCGCATCGACGTTGGCCGAGTGGCCGCCCTTGGCCTCGACATAATTGCCTGCGCGAAAGCGCCGCTCGCCGATGTATTGGGCGCCCAGGCTGCCCGAGAACTCAGGCGTGAAGTCGTAGGTCGTCCACAGGTTGAAAGTCATGTCGGGCACGTTCTTCATCTTGCCGCCTTCCTGTATGGGATCGGCTGTGTCTTCCAGGATTTCGCCGCTCATGAAGGCCATGCCGGCATAGGCCGACCAGCGGGGTGTGAAGGCACCGGCCAGGCCCAGTTCCAGGCCGCGCACGCGTTCCTTGGCCCCGCGCTGCGTCGGATTGCCGAAATCATCCGTATCCGAGGGATTGCTGCGTTCCACCTGGAACAGCGCGGCTGTGGCCAGCACGCGGCGGTCGAACAGTTCCCATTTTGTGCCCAGTTCCCAGGTCCGGGCCACGCCGGGGGAATAGTTCGATACGTCGGCCTCGTCTCCGCCACCGCTGCGCGAAGCGGCATCCGCAGCCGAGGGCTGCGACGCGTGACTGTACGACAGCTAGACGCTGCCGTTGGGGGCCGGCTTGTAGACCAGACCCAGGCGGCCGCTCCAGATGCCATCGCGCTGGTCCTCGGGCATCGTCAGGCCCGCCGCATCGAACCACTTCACCTTGTAACGATCGTGGCGCAGGCCGGCGGCCACCTCCCATTGTGGCGTCAGGGTGATCTGATCATAGATGTAGACCCCCACATTGGTGACCTGGGCGCCGCTGCTGTCGGGTTCGCCGCTGCGTGTCGTGCTGGTGATCTTGGATGCCCACGGGCCACTGTAATGGGTGTTGGGGTTGCGGGCGTCGATCACATAGCGCTGATTTCCGATGTCGGGCAGCCATCGGCTGTAGGGATCCCTGCGGTAGCTTTCGCGATAGTATTCCAGGCCGGTGACCATCTGGTGGCGGATCGCCCCCGTCTTGAAATCCAGATTCAGGTCGGTTTGGTTCGCAAAGATCTTGCCCCGGTACGAGTTGGTATTGCCGAACAGGCGCGCGACCGCCCAGTAATCGCTGGGGTAGACCTCGTTGCCCGCCCCGTCGTATCCCCAATAGTTCCTCGTTCCCGGATTAGGAATGAGCTGCCCCTGGTGCGTGGCGCCCGGCGCGTTCAGCAGGCGCCCACCGGTGGTGATGTGCGTGAAGCGCTTGGTCTGCGACCAGCGGGAATGGTTGCGTATCGTAGCCCGATCGCTGAAGTCATGTTCCAGGTTCAGGTCGAAGGCATCGACCTCGGTTTCCTCGGTATCGGCGTTCTTCAGGCCGCCCCAGTAGTCGCGCGAGATATATTTCATCCGATCGCCGTGGCGGTTGACCGGCACACCAAAGTCGGGGATGTTTTCGTCCTTCTGGTGGAAATAGGACAGCGTGGCGCGCGTGGGCGTGCCCAGGCCGAAACTCAGCGAGGGCGCAAAGCCCCAGCGCTTGAACTCGGTTGGGCCGCGATCGGCCACGCGGTTGTAGTGATGCATGGCGTTGATGCGAAAGGCCACGGTATCGCTGACCTGATGATTCAGGTCGGTGGTGATCCGACGGTAGCGGTCGGTACCCAGGCCACCGGAAACCGTGTAGAAGGTATCGCGCTGAGGTGTTTTGCTGACCAGGTTCACCGATCCGCCCACTGCAGCCACGCCCGATTCGATCGAACCCGTCCCCTTATAGACCTCGGCCTGCTCCATATTGAAAATGTCGGTGCGGGTAGAGAGCTGACTGTCGCGCACGCCATCCACGGTGATGCTTTGCTCGGCGGAAAATCCCCGGATGGTGAACATATCCCCCCAGCCTGCGCCGCCTTCGCCCGATGAAAAAGTGATGCCCGGCACGTTGCGCAGCACATCTTGCAGGCTTTGCGCACCTTGCTGCTGTAGTACCTCGGCGGGCACGATACTGATGGACTGCGGGGTATCGACCATAGGCGCCTGGAACTTCACCGACTGCACGTGATCCACCTTGAACTCCGGGGCATTGCCGGTCACCTGCACAGGGGCCAGTTCGGTCACCTGTGGATCCTCAGCCAGCGCCGCCGCAGGGGTCATCAGGGCGCTGCACAAAACCATGTGCAGCGTTCCTGTGCGACTCAGTGGGTAGGTGTTCGGTGTTTCTGCATGATGCACGACTGTTTTCTCCAGTTGCGGGTGAGACGGATATATAGATGGAAGTGCGTATGATAACGGTTCTCATTAATTTTTCAGCAAAATGTCAGAAATTCAGGGTTTTCACGGGTAAAGGAATGTGGAAACGAACAACGCCCCATCCGCAAGGAGGGGGCGTTGTTCGGGGTGATATCCAGCGGGTGGGTCAGTACTTCAGGCTGGCGCTCAGGATGAATTGGCGTCCTGGGCCGAAATCGGCGTGGTGCACGCCGTTGGTGTGGGTATAGTATTCCCGGTCGCTGATATTCAGGGCGTTCAACTGCAAGCTCAGGTTCTTGTTGACCTCGTAGTTGGCCATGGCATCGAAGCGCCAGTACGCCGGCATGTAGACGGAATTGTCTCCACCGCCCGCGCCGCCCTGGTTACCACCAAAGGTCTTGCCCACGTAATAGGCGCCCCCGCCCACGGTCAGCGGCGGCAGAACCTTGTAGGTGGTCCAGAGGCTGAAGCTGTGCTTGGGCGTATTGGCCAAGGGTTCCCCGACATTGTTGCTATCGAAATCGCCCTCTATCAGTTCACTGTCCATATAGGTATAGCCGCCGTAGACCGACCATTTTGGGGTGATCTGGCCGGCTATGCCGAGTTCCAGGCCGCGCACGCGGGTCTTGCCGGCTTGTTCATAGACGTCTGGGTCGATCTGGATTTGGGTGTCGCGCCGTTCGGTGTTGAACAGCGCTGCGGTCAGGCTCAGGCGTTGGTCCAGGAGATCCCACTTCGTGCCCAGTTCAATCGTACGGCTCTTTTCGGGTTTGAGTTCATCGATGGTCGGGCTGATCCCTTCTTGGTCACCCCCCGTCATGGTCGGTGGCGTCGACGCGGTGGCGTAACTAAGGTAGATGCTGCCATTGTGTGCAGGTTTGTAGACCAGGCCCAACTGGTAGTTGAACATGCTCCATTTCCCATCGCCGGAAATCATAGTCGGGTCGCGCCTGGATTTCTGACTCTTGCCCGAAATCCGGTACCGGTCGTAACGAATACCGGCATTGACCAGGAATTTTTCGGACAGCTCGATACTATCGAAGAAGTATGCGGCCTGGGTATTGGATGTGGCGTCCAGGCTCAATGGTTTGCGAGTGATGCTGCCGGACCAAGGGTCGCCAGGGTTGGGATTGTAGAGAGGGGTGCAGTTGACTTCACCGGCCCCGTAGACGGCAGGGCAGGCTGGGCTGCCTGCATCATTGACTGTGTAGCTCGCATTCTTGGTCGTTTCCTGCGATAGCTCGATTCCCGCAGTGAAGCTGTGTTTCAGACGGCCTGTTTCAAATTTTCCAAATAGTTCGGTGACGTTGGCCAGGGTGGTACTTTTTTGCCACCGGGATTTTTGGCCTCGCTGCAGCCACCAGGTACCGTTATCCAGCTTGATATCGCCGTCCCCCGGGTTTGTGACCACATAGTCGTTCAGTGTCTCGCCATAGCGCGTAGCATTGCGCAGGGTCAGGCGGTCGGTGAAATCATGCTCGATTTCGATTGTGCCGATGTCCGCCCTGGTCTTGCGGTAGTCGCGTGCGCGCAGGCCGTAGAAGGTGTCCCGGTCGACACCGACGATGCCGGTATCGGTCACGATCTGCGGATCGCTTCTGCGCGTCGTCGGCACCC
This sequence comes from Alcaligenaceae bacterium, assembly GCA_030452305.1. Taxonomy (GTDB): domain Bacteria; phylum Pseudomonadota; class Gammaproteobacteria; order Burkholderiales; family Burkholderiaceae_B; genus Castellaniella. The sequence goes on from JAKDMO010000025.1 coordinate 20,083, forward strand.
CGTAATCCGGCATGCCGTCCGTTTGGTAGTGGTAGTAGCTCAGGGACACGCGCGTGGGTGTACCTAGCCCGAACGAGAACGTGGGGGCCACGCCCCAGTTGTTGAAGTCCACCTCATCGCGGCCGGCCACATCGCCCTTGGTGCCCAGGACGTTCAGGCGGAAGGCTGAGGTGTCGGTGAATTGCCAGTTGCCGTCGGCGGTGGCACGCAAGTAGTTGTCGGTGCCCACGCCCAGGGTGGCTTCGGCCGAATTGCCCAGGTGCGCGTGCTTGCTGGTCATGTTGATGCTGCCCCCGCCGGTGCCGCGCCCGCCGTAGACCGAATCAGCGCCCCTGATGACTTCCACGCTTTCCAGATCAAAAATCTCACGCGTCTGGCCCCCGGCATCGCGAATGCCGTCCACGTACATATTGCTGGCCGACGATGCGCCCCGTATGAAGGGCCG
>JAKDMO010000162.1 GCA_030452305.1 Alcaligenaceae bacterium
CGTCACCTGCGCCCCACGCGCCGCAAAATTCAGCCCCGCATTCACCGCCCCGCCGCCCAGGTACAGACCGATATGATCCACATCCTGCTTGGCCCCGCGCATCGGCATCGTGCGCGCCACGATGATGTCCACAATCGCCGCGCCTATGGTTGCGATACGTAGCGTGCCGGATGTTGCGTTTGGGGTCATAAGTGTTCCAGGGGGTGGATTTGTGCCACGATAAATATGCCTCGAGGCCAAAATCGACAGAAGGAATGTTGCCGGCCGTTTTATCTGCCGGCGATGGCTCTCCTGATCATGAGTTGAACATCATCATTTGCATTTCTAAAGGTCATGTCCACTTCCGGATACTGCTTTTGGAACACCCTAAAAATTTCATCAGCAAACGCTTGTCCAATCGACTCTACGCCTTCAAAATCAAGAATTACTTTTTCAAATTTATCAACCCGCGCCAGCAGTCGATGCGCCTGAGACCGAGATATGAGACTCTCAGCCCCGATCTTGACTAGACGTACCGGGACAACGGTCTTATTGAAAGAGAAAGAATCGGGCTCCGCAAATTGATTGAATAACTCTTTCAAGGTTCGCCCAGTATTGTGCATAAGCTCCATCATCACCAAACTCCCCTTAACTTCGTCGTCGCTTTCAATCAGCCAGTTACGCTCACCATCTTCGACGGCATGGCTAAAGAACAGCCCATACGACTCCAACATAAACCAATCCATCGCACGAGAAGTAAAGAACAGCCCCTCTCCAGTGTGCCTAGACGGGTCCGTAGTCAATTTTCCTTTGGACAACTCCAGAATCGCCTGGCGTTCATCAGCCAGATCGCAGATCCGCTTAATTCGACGAAAAATTCCCTCTCCATCATCTTTTATGTAGCAGATAGCTTCAATAGCAGTAATCGAGCATCTGACGTGTATCGAGCCTCCTTCAGAGTGATCAATGGCATTGTTGATCATCTCCGTGACTCCATATTCCCAAATACTCAGCGCTTCTCGACCGGCATACTGTTCGAGAGCGGGCATCAGGTCATTCGCCCATACCACATGCTCTTCCAGCCCATCCAGCTTATAGACCTTGTTGAGCACGCCATAGCTTCTCAACTTGTAGCGCTTGGGCCGTGTCTTATCAACGGCCTCCAAAACCCCGCCGCGTACCAAGCGGTTAAGCAATGCTGTAGCCGCTTGCCGACTAATAGCCCTGCGCTCCTGCAGCGGAGCGCTCAGAGCGAGTTCAGCATGCAGTTGACCTTCACCATACTGCTCTGACAGAAAGACGAGCAGGTCACGATCGATGCGTTCGAACGAAGGAAGAGACATTAATGTAAACCTATTGAAAGCACTACGTCAACATCGTATCACTTATCAATGTCGTAGAAAAAATTAAAAAAGCAATCAACCGCCCACTGTGCAGGCGGTTCAGCCATGTTTCCCGTACGCCTCGACGTAGGAGCGCGGCACGGCAAGCACGGCGTCAGCGAAGACGAGGTCGTAGCTGAGTTCAAGAAAGAACAGAAAAAATCTCGCATTCTTAAATTATCGTATATACAATAAACCATGCGAGTCACCTTTGATCCAGTAAAACACGCCAAAACCCTCGAAGAGCGTGGGTTGGATATGCGTATGGCTGCTGAGGTATTCGCAGGCAAGCATTTCACTGTGCCAGACGACCGCGCCGATTACGGCGAACCGCGCTACATCACTATCGGTGGGATGGACTGCAGGATGGTCGTCGTGGTCTGGACTCCGCGCGGCACGGCACGCCGCATCATCAGCATGAGGAAAGCAAATGTCCGCGAGCAAGAAAAGTATGCGCACTACCTGGATTGACCCAGACGATGCACCGGAACTCACTGACGAGTGGTTTGAGAAGGCAGATCTCCATCACGGCGATAAGCTGGTACGGCGGGGGCGTCCGAAGTCTGCTGCTCCCAGCGTCTCCGTAAGCCTTCGCATCCCTCCTGACGTATTAGATCGCTGGAAAAGTACGGGGCCGGGATGGCAGACACGTATGGTGGCATCGCTCAAGAGCCACGCGCCCAGGGATGGGCGCGCCTGAGCTCAAGGAAGAACGGAAAAAGGCTCACACGGAATGAGCACCCTGGTGACAAGAGAGCAAATTGACTCTACAATTTACCTATGAAAATCGAGTTCGACCCAGGCAAGGACAGGAGCAAATTAGCCTGCGTAAGGCAAATACCAGGGAGGTACGTTTATATGAACAGGAAACCTGATCCCGAATTGATTGATGACGATAGCCCAGAATGGGCTGAGTCCGATTTCAAGCAGGCTAAGCGTCTGAAGGATATGCCTGCTACTTTTCAGCAGAAGATTCAACGTGCGCGAGGGCCGCAAAAATCGCCCGTCAAAGTGCAGACAACCATTCGATTTGATCCAGATGTTTTGGAAGGCTTGAGGGCCACAGGCCAGGGTTGGCAAACACGGGTGAACGATGCCATGCGGGAATGGCTGCGTTCGCACTGATGAACATCGCCACAGACCTGCGGCAGTGAGTCTTGCGCCCACCCCGGCGACGACTTCGTACAACCACCCCCTAAACTTCCCGCAGGCGACTCCGTGAATCACGGCTGCACAGGAAGTACAAAGCCTGTCCAAGGGGCTACGACCTTTTTCACGGAAAGCAAATCCGGCCTCTGTCATCCTGGGCAACTCTAGCGAGTTTTTGCTACTGTTTACTGCTAAAATTGTGTACACACTGATTCACAATTTCTGCCAGGAGCCATCATGAAGACCACCAAAGTTGGTATTCGAGAGTTCCGCTCGGGATTGACCGAGTTCATCGCTTCCAGCACCCCGGTCGCCGTCACTCGTCATGGTCAAACCGTAGGCTATTTCATCCCTGCTCGTGGACATAACGAAGCAGAGCTGGCTGCACTGCGGCAAGCCAGCGAAACGCTGGACGCGCTCATGGCAAAGCACGGCGTCAGTGAAGATGAGGTCGTGGCTGAGTTCAAGGAAGAACGGAAAAAGGCTCGTGCAGAATGAGCACAAGAGCCATTGTTCTGGATGCCAATATCCTGATTCGTGCAGTGTTGGGAAACCGTGCGCGGGAGCTGATTTTGACACATGCACCGACTACGCAGTTTTTTGCACCTGATGTGGCGTATGAGGACGCACGAAAATATTTGCCAGCGTTACTGGATAAACGCGGTCTGGATTCCTCGGTGGCAATGACTGTTCTGGACAGCTTGGAAAAAGTGGTCTTTTCTCTGGATCGTGGTCTGTATGAACGCGTGCAGGAGGAAGCGTTACGTCGTATTGCTATCAGAGATGCAGATGACTGGCCTGTATTGGCGTGTGCCATGGTAATTGGCTGCCCGATATGGACAGAAGATGCTGACTTTTTTGGCACTGGTGTTGCCACATGGACGAGTGATCGCGTTGAGTTGTATTTGACGTCAGATATCGGAAAAAAATCATTGCCAAGCTAAAAATCAGGGAATGAATAATTTGTTGTGAGTTGGCACTGGCTTCACCACGACCTCGTCAATCACCTCACCACCCGCAGACGCGACCGTTCCATTTGCTCCGGCGTCACCGGTTTGCCTGCCTTGGCGTTGAGCTTGCCGGATTCCCCGGCCTTCACCCAGTTACGCAGCGTCTGATCCAACACCACGCCATCATCCACACACCGGGCAAAAACCCATACAAGCACCCCTAAACTTCCCGCAGGCGACTCCGTTAATCAGGCTGTACAGGAAGTACAAGGCCTGTCCAAGGGCTGCGACCTTTTTCACGGGAAGCAAATCCGGCCTCTGTCATCCTGGGCAATTCTGGCGAGTTTTTCGCTACACGACACTAACAGGAGTCATCCATGTCTGTCATTAACACCAATGTGCTTTCGCTGGTTGCCCAAGGCAATCTGGCCAAGTCGCAATCCACGCTGGGCACGGCCATCGAGCGCCTGTCCTCGGGCCTGCGCATCAACAGCGCCAAGGACGATGCCGCCGGCCAGGCCATCGCCAACCGCTTCACCGCCAACATCCGGGGCCTGACCCAGGCCGGGCGCAACGCCAACGACGGGATCTCGATCGCGCAAACGACCGAAGGCGCACTGAACGAAATCAACAACAACCTGCAGCGCATCCGTGAACTGTCGGTGCAGGCTGCCAACGGCACGAACTCGGCATCGGACCTCAAGTCCATCCAGGACGAAATCACGCAGCGTCTGGACGAAATCAACCGTGTCTCTGAGCAAACTCAGTTCAACGGTGTCAAGGTGCTTGCCAGCAACCAAGAGTTGTCCATTCAGGTTGGTTCCAACGACAATGAAACGATCGCTATCGACCTTCAAAAGATCGACTCCAAGACCCTGGGCCTGGATGAACTGAATCTGACACAGCGCACGGCTATGTCTGCAAACTTCGGAGCAACCGTTTCAGATGCAGATACTGCCGTTGGTGTGAAGTTCAATGTTGCTGATTTGACGGCTCCGGTAGATGACAACGCCACCACCACCACGTCGGACGGCATTTACGCGCTGAAAGACGGATCGGGCTACGCAGTCCTGGCTAATGACGGAAGTTATTACAAGCTCGATACGACAGATGCTGACACGCTTGCATACGACTCCACAGCTGGCAACGCCATTGATGCTGACACGGTCGATATCACAGCTCCTGTTGAGACGGTCATCGCTGATGTGACCTTGGATACTGCAGCGCTCGCTGACGCGGATCTCATCGAAATCAATGACGCAGAAGGTCAGGGCACGGGTGAGTATCTGCTGGATAATGGTGATGGCACGTACAATCTGGCTACGATCGCTAACGATGGTGTCGCCACACTGGGTGCGGCAGTAACCGTGGATCCCTTGAAGGGGATCGACGCAGCACTCGCTCAAGTAGACGAGCTGCGTAGCGGTCTGGGCGCAATCCAAAACCGCTTCGAGTCCACGATCGCCAACCTGGCCAACACGGTGACCAACCTGTCGGCAGCCCGTTCGCGTATCGAAGACGCCGACTACGCAGTCGAAGTCTCGAACATGACGCGCGGCCAGATCCTGCAGCAAGCCGGCACCGCCGTGCTGGCTCAGGCCAACCAGGTTCCGCAGACCGTCCTGTCGCTGCTGCGTTAATCCAGCGTCAAACACCCGGGGCGGGCAACCGCCCCGGCGCAGTACAAAAGGCTGCCGATTTCCTCACGGAATCGGCAGCCTTCCTATTTCAATTGGCGCCAGCACAACAGGATGTGGCTTATTGGCAGGACTGGCAGCGGAGAAACGATGATGCGTAGCAGAGGACATGATGAGGCGATGGCCGAGCTGTATCGCAATGATCCGGCTCTTGCACTGGACGTGATCAATAGCGTTCTGAACGATGGCAATCAAGCCGAACTGCTGACTGTACTGCGCCAGCTTACGCAGGCGTTTGGGGGTGTACAGGCGGTGGCAGAGCAGGCACACCTGAACCCGACTCAGCTTTACAGGACGCTATCACCCAAAGGGAATCCGGCCCTGAGCAGCTTGACAGCTATTCTCAAGGCGATGGGGCTGCGCTTGGCTGTGCAGCCGTTGGACGCACCGGAGTCAGTGCATATAGTGTGACGCGGCAGCCTACACGTCGGTCAATGGGGGTACGGACGTTTTCCTGGACGGGCGTTGAAAGGATTCCCTGCAGGGCTGTGGTGACTCAGGGGCGAAGGACATCGTCCAGGCTGTGGGCGTCGAGCAGGCGATCCAGCCAGGTCTCAACCTGTTGTGGGGATGCCGATGAAATCATTTGCACAG
>JAKDMO010000163.1 GCA_030452305.1 Alcaligenaceae bacterium
ATCTCGCCGTGGTTCAGGGTGAAACTGACGTCATTGACGGCGACCAGGCCCGAAAAGCGCCGTGTCAGGCTCCGCGCTTCCAGTATGGGGCTGCTCATAGGCGGTTCATCCGTATGTTTTCGAGGAAATAGCGCCAACCCACACTGTGGAACCGGCGGCTGATATCGGCCAGCCCCCTGGGCATCAGCACGACGGCGACCACGATAACGATACCGAAGAACAGGCCGGCGATTCTGGTGACTTCGCTGGAAAGCACCTCGGAGATCGCCGACAGAATGAACGAGCCCACGATTGGCCCAAAGATCGTGCCCGGCCCGCCAAATACCGCCATGATGATCATTTTTACGTTCAGCGTGATGTCGAAGGCGCTTTGCGGGTCGAGGAAGGTGATCCAGTACGCGTGGATGCCACCGGCCAGCGCGCTGAAGATCCCCGCCAGCATGAAGGCCAGCACCTTGTAGCGGGTCGTGTCCACGCCCATTACGACGGCGCCTTCTTCGTTCTCGCGGATGGCGATCAGCCCAAAGCCGAAGCGGCTGCGAGTCAGCCACCAGATGGTCAGTGTCGAGATCACCAGCAGACCCAGCGAAAGTTCGTAGAACAGCGGGTCGTTATTCAGGGGCGGCAGCACCAGCCCGATGTTCTGGCCGGCGATCTCGATATTCGAGATGATGGCCGCCATGACCTGGGCCAGCGCCAGGGTGGCAATTGCGAAGTAATGCCCCTTCAGGCGCAGTACGGGGATCCCGAGCAGCAGGGCGAATATGATCGCCAGCGAAGCGCCAAAGACCATGCCGGTGGCAAATGACAGGTGCCATTGAACCATGGCGATGGCCACACCATAGGCCCCCAGACCGTAAAAGACCGAATTGCCGAAGGATGGGTAGCCGGTATAGCCGCCAATGATGTTCCAGCCCTGCGCCAGGACAGCCAGCAGCAGGGTGCTGATGCCAAACTGGACCAGCGTGTCGGAACCGTATTTCGGCAGCAATATGAGTGCGATCAGGATGAGCAGCAAGATGAGGGCACGCAGACTCTTCATGCCGTCCTCCCGAGCAGGCCGCTGGGCCGGATGATCAGCACCAGCACCAGCACGCCAAAGCTGGCGACATCGGTGAAGGTCGGCCCGATATACAGGGCGGTCATGGCCTCGATCAGGCCCAGTACCAGGCCACCGGTGATGACCCCCAATGGGGTCTCGAGCCCGCCGATGATTGCGATGGCAAAGGACTTTGCCGTCAGGGTCGCGCCAATGTAGGGATTGATCTGCGATACGGTTCCGTACAAGCCGCCGGCCGCGCCTGCCAAAGCGATACCCAGGCCGAAGGTGATCGCATACAGATGGCGGGGTTCGACGCCGTGCAGTCGTGCGGCAGACAGATTCTGGGCCGTCGCCCGTATGGCGCGCCCCAGACGGGTGCGCAGCAGAAAATACCACATGACCAGGGTCAGGAAAATGGCCACGCCGAATGCAGCCAGGCGAACCAGGGGAATCGTGATGTTCAGAACGGTGACGTTATGGCCTGAGTACGAAGGGTTGATCGTGCGGAAATCCGCCGAAAAAACCAGTTGGGCCAGATAGGTCAGGACGACCTCCAGCCCGAATGTGATCAGCAAGGTGTTGAACATCGGTGCCTTGGCGATCAGGTTGAGTATGCCGCGCTGGGTGGCGTAGCCCACCCCGAACATGATCAGCGCCGTAAGCGGCAGGCCCAGAAACGGATCCAGGCCAAACCAGGTGAATGTATACCAGGACACGTACGCCCCCACCATGATGAAGGCGCCATGCGACAGATTGACGATATTGAGCACGCCCCAGACCAAGGCGAGGCCGAGCGCCATGATGGCGTACAGCCCCCCTTGCAGGATGCCATTGATCAGTACCTGCAGGAATAAATCCAAGTCCTTGCTCCTGGTTCAGGCTATCGCTTCGACCAGTCGGGCATCGGGTACTTGACGGGCGTGAGGAATTTCTCGCCATCGAATACCGGAGCAGGCTTGCCGTCCTGGACTTGGACCACGGTCTGGTCCAGACTGATCTGGCCGTTTTTCGCAAAGGCAATATGGCCGTACAGGCTATGGAAATCGCTGGCTGCCAGCGCATCGCGTACCGCTTTTGGATCCAGTGAACCGGCCTTCTCGATCGCCTTGACAATGGCTTCGACATCCGACGCACCCGAAGCCGCGTGATAGTCCGGGGTGTAGTTGTACTTGGCCTGGTATTCCTTAGAGAATTGCACCGCATCGCCGAACCATTCGTCCTTCAGCGCGGTGCTGGGCACCCATGCGGTCATGCCGAATGTGTAGTTGGCGTCCTTGCCCAGGGCCTTGCGGAAGTCCTCGCTGGGCACACCCACCGTAAACGAATACATCTTTGGCGAGACGTCCAGGCTCTTGGCCTGGCGGATGAAGTTCAGGATCTCGGTTTCGTGGCCGGCAACCAGCACAGCATCGACGTTCTTGGACTTGATCTGCGAGAGCAGGGTGTTGAAGTCACTGGCATTGCTGCTGTAGCGTTCGTCGATGACCGGTTTCAACCCAGCCTTATCGAGCATGGGCCGCGTGCCTTTGGCGACTGATACATCAAAGGAATCGTCGGCATACAGCAGGGCAACGGATTTGGGTGACGGGTTCAACTGCTTGAACATGGCAATCGTGCTGCCGAAGTAGTTGCTGGCCGGTGCCAGCGTGCCAAAGATGTATTTGAATCCGCGTGAGAAAATCTGGTCCGAAGCGCCGCCGCCCTGAACCATGGGAATTTGGTACTTTTCGGAAACTGCTGAATCGGCCAGGGCGAAGTTGCTGGAGAAGGGGCCAAGCAGGAAGTTGACCTTATCCTGCGATATCAGCTGCGTGTATTGCCGCACGCTGAGGTTCACGTCCGATTGGTTGTCATAGAGTTTCAGGGCCAGCTTGTATTGCTTGCCGTCAACGGTGACGCCGCCTTTTTCATTGATCTTGTCGATCGCCAACTGGTAGGCGTCGCGGTAGTAACGACCGGTATTTGCAATGGGGCCCGTGAGCTGGACGGATGCCCCCAATACGATCTGATTGTCTGCCGCCTGTGAAATGCCGCAGCTGAGTGCGAGGGCCAGGCCACCCAGCGCCAAGGGTAGGGCGCGTGTGCTCGGAAAATGCATGATGAAGTCTCCGATAAAAATTGTAATAAATGTCCCTATTTTCCTCGCATACCCGTTACATAAAGCTGAAAGAAAATTGACTCCAAACTGAACGACGGTAAAAGTGCTTGCATAGGCTAATAAGAATAATTATCATTACTATTCCGAATTCAATTGGAGCCGGATCATGACGCAGCAAGTCAGTGCATTGGTGGTTGGGGCGGATCGTCTGGGCAATATTCCTGATCTGCTCAAGGGGCACAATATTGCCATCCGACATCACATCAGCGGCCGGGAACCGGCCCATCAGAAAAAGACGCCGCAATTGCCCTCGGGAACGGATCTGGTGATCCTGTTGACCGATTTTCTCGGGCATAACGTGATGAAGACTTTTCGCACGGCTGCGCAGCGTGCCGGGGTGCGGGTCATGGCGTGTAGACGCTCGGTCTGCAGCGTCAAGCAGGCGCTGGATCAGTGCGGGTATTGCGAGGTGTGTCCTTTGGGGATGGCCAGATCCGATCGGGCAGTGCCTGGGCTCGCCATGCGGCGTTGCAAGCCTTGCAGGCCGCGTAGGGCCAGAGGCCCTACCCCGCACCAGGCATAGACAGTCCGCAGGGACTGTCTATGTCCGGGCTTGGCCTCGCGATAAGCACTGCTATCGCTGCGGTTTGCGCCTTGCCTGACAAGCCCATGCATCCGACTCAGCGCACAAGCTGACCAGCGGGGCACTAGCGTGTTGTGTTGTGGGCGTGCAGGCGGCGGGCGCCGTTGTATCGTTTGCGCCAGTATGTGACGTTCATGCTTTCGATGCGTACTTTGGCACCGGTGCGCGGGGCATGCAGGAATTTGTGATCGCCCAGATAAATGCCCACGTGCGAAAAGCGATGCCCACGGGTGTTGAAGAACACCAGATCGCCCCTGCGCAAATCATCGCGTTTGACTGATTCCCCCGAGCTTGCCATGGCGCGAGCAGTGCGCGGCAGCTTGAGCCCCAGGGATTTTTCCGCCGCATAAAACACCAGGCCGCTGCAGTCGAAGCCCTCGGACGGAGAATCCCCGCCGAATCGATAGTCGGTGCCCAGGAACTTCAGGGCCGTGCCGGCAATGGTCTTTTTTGGGGGGAGGTGTGCGATGCTGAAGCCCCCCGCCATGCTGCTTGGGTAGTCGATGGCGAGGCTGTCATCGGTGTTCGCGAGGTAGGCGCCCAGCGGATCGGATTGCGTCTGGCTGAGGTAGCTGTCGCGCAGCGCATGCAGCGCCGACGAGTCGGTGCCGGCATAGTTGTTTTGTTGGGTCGCGCATCCCGCCAGCAGAACCACCGACGCGCACACAATCAGCCGTGAGGCGTGGTGGCGTATGCACGAAAACAAAAATCCGGGCAGGCGGGTTCGGTGTGGCGGCGGCATTAGGGGATAGGGTCCTGAGAATCCTGCGAGTTTAACTAAATTGGGGGTTGAGGTAAAGCACCCATTCCCGGTATGTTCGGGTGTAGGATGTTGTAGCCCGGTATCGGGTCTGTTTTTCATTTTCAATAAGAAACATCCCCACCCGGATGGGGAGAGCCACAGGGAGACAAGCATGCACAAGACACGCGAATTTCATCGCCAGTCCATACAGGAACGGGATGATTTCTGGCGACGAGAGGCGCAGCGCATCCATTGGGAGACCCCTTTCGAACAGGTGCTGGATTACTCAAACCCGCCGTTTGCCCGATGGTTCGTCGGGGGGCGCACCAATCTTTGCTACAACGCAGTTGACCGCTGGCTCGAAACCCAGGCGGATCAGCCGGCGCTGATCTGGGTATCGACCGAGGTCGATCAGGAAATCGTCTATACGTTTGCGGACCTTGCGCGCGAGGTCAATACCGCAGCGGCCATATTGCAGGAACTTGGCGTGTCAAAGGGCGACCGCGTGCTGATTTATTTGCCCATGATCCCGCAGGCAGCGTTCTTTATGCTGGCCTGCGCCCGGATCGGAGCGATCCATTCGGTGGTATTCGGCGGTTTTGCCTCGCACAACCTGGCTCAGCGTATCGACGACGCCCAGCCCAAAGTCGTGATCTCGACCGATGCGGGTTCGCGCGGGGGCAAGCCCATCGCGTACAAGCCCTTGCTCGATCAGGCCATTGAGCGCTGCAAGCACGCCCCGGAACATGTGGTGATTATTGATCGCGGCCTGGTGCCCTTTGATCGGACGGCAGGGCAGGATCTGGATTACGCCACGCTGCGCGCGCGCCATCTGGATGCGCAGACACCAGTGGTCTGGCTGGAATCCAACGAGCCCAGTTATGTGCTGTATACCTCGGGCACGACCGGCGATCCCAAAGGGGTGCAGCGCGATGTGGGCGGTTACGCCGTGGCGCTGTGTACATCCATGGACTATATCTATGGCGGCAAGCCCGGGGATGTGTATTTTTCCACCAGTGACATCGGTTGGGTGGTCGGTCACTCGTACGTCGTCTACGGGCCGCTGCTCAATGGCCAGGCGACGGTGATGTATGAAGGCCTGCCCGTGCGGCCCGATGCGGCGATCCTCTGGAAGATCGTGGAAAAATACCAGGTCAAGGCCCTGTTTTCGGCACCGACCGCCGTGCGTGTACTGAAAAAG
>JAKDMO010000164.1 GCA_030452305.1 Alcaligenaceae bacterium
CCGATCCTATCCCTGTATTTTCTTGTACAGATAGGTCCTGGATACTCCCAGATACTCGGCAACTTTTTTCTTGTTGCCATTGAACCGCAGCATGGCCTCGTCCATGATTTCCCGCTCGTAACGATCGAGCGCATCACGCAGGCCTCCGTTCTCTATGACACCCATGGCCAGAGGCTGTGCGACCGGACGGCTGACCACGTCAGCCTTGCTGCCGGCGGACTCGAAGTCGGCCATCCTGAGCCGATCGTCCTCACAAAAGACGAACACCCGCTCGACGACATGGCGCAGTTCACGCACATTGCCGGGCCAGGCACGACTCATCAGATAATCCAGGACATCCGCGTCCACTTTTGGAACCTTGCGCCCGTATTGTGTCGCGAATTCAGACAGAAAGTGATTCAGCAACAGGGGAATGTCTTCGATGCGGTCAGCCAGGGCCGGCATCTGGATCACGACCGGGCTGATCCGATAAAAGAGATCCAGCCTGAATTTGCCCTGATCAACAAATTCTTCGAGATTGCAGTTGGTCGCGGAGCACAGGCGAAAATCGATGTGTTTTGGATTACCGCCACCGACGCGCTCGACGATCCGATCCTGCAGCACACGCAGCAGTTTCGCCTGAACTTCCAGCGGCATATCGCCGATTTCATCCAGGAACAAGGTGCCTTTCTCGGCTTGTTCGAATTTTCCTGCGCGGCCTTTCTGGTCGGCGCCGGTGAACGAGCCCGCCTCGTAACCGAACAACTCGCTCTCGACCAGTTGGGCGGGCAGCGCTGCGGCGTTCACGGTCACCAAGCGTTCCTGGCTGCGGGCGCTGAGCATATGCAGGGCCTGCGCAACCAGCTCCTTGCCCGTCCCGCTTTCCCCCTGGATCAGCACCGGAATATCCAGAGGCGCGATTTTCCTGATCTGGTCTCGTAACTGCATAATTGCCGGGCTGCGCCCCACGATCGCATCCAGACAGGATTCCTTTTGACGGGCCTTGCGGGCCTCTTTGCGATAGGTTTCGATTTCCTGCTCCAACGCATTGATACGCCGCGACAAGGCCTCTACCTGCTGCGGCCCCTTGAACATCACGCGCCCGATTGCCCCCACGACCTTTCCGTCGTGTCGGATAGGGTGCCGCGACACCACACGCTCGCTACCTTGCATCCGCTGGATCTGGCCGACTTCCGCAACCCCGGTGCGAACCACATGGTTCAAGCGCGTGTTCTCGATGACGTCGGTCACCTTCCTGCCGACCCCCTCGCCCTCCTTCAAGCCAAAGAATCGCTCATGGATAGGCGACACGAAAACCAGACGCTCTTTGGCATCGATGATCGCCATGCCATCGAAGGGATCGACCAGGAAATGCTCAATGATGTCAAAGGCGAAATCAACGCTCAGGAAGAACCTCAGGACAGTCTGGCTGTGGTCCCCGAAAAAAACAACCAGCATGCCGCCCTCGAAGGCCGTCATGATCGCAACATAACGCGCATCCGTGAAGGTCACCACCTGCAGGCGCCGTTCGGACGCCTCACGCAGCCAATCAGGATCCATCAGCAACGCGCGTACGCGCGCTTGTGAAGCCGCGCCGCCACAGGCCTGAATCTTTCCAGCCTGGTCCAGCAGCGCAACACCCAGAACGCCGCTTGCCGCCACATCCGTTTCACGCTCGATCATATGAACACCTGCTCCCGGCCCGAGCGTCCCCGACCACGCAGAGGATCGAGGGCCGACAGGCAATCCATCACCGCGATTGGTGATGTATGAAAAAAAGCCCCATCATTTGTGATCATGTCTTTTTTATGGTCACTTTGTCAAACCCATTTGCCAAAAACAGAGCCTAACAGCAGTTTTTTGTACACCACTCAAACATAAATAGAGTTTGGTACGATTATTGCGTATAGTGTAAAAACATGACTCCCAAACGAGTGGCATCGGATAAAACCGACCTCGTGAGGTGCAGCCGGAGGAGGCGCTGATGGATGTAACACTTAATCTCGGAACTCAGCAGCAGACCCGCCAATCGCTGCTGATGACCCACCAGGCCATACAGGCGATCGAGATCCTGGAGTACGGGCAAGATGAACTCGACAAGTTCCTGCAAGAGCAGCTCGACAGCAACCCCTTGCTGCGCTTGTCTGGTTCCGACACGCCTGCAATGACCGAGACGCCCGCATCCGTCGAACTTTATTCCCGTAACTATTCAGGCACAGCACTGCGCACTCACGCAGGCGATGACCTGCAGTCATGGGCAGAGACCATCGGCATGGAAACCAGCCTGCGCGAGCACTTGCACGAGCAGATTGCCGTACTCAGGATTTCAACCACCCAACAAGGCCTTGCGCTCTACCTGATCGACTCTCTGGATCCGGATGGCTACTTGCGCACGCCGCTTGAGGACTTGGCCGAACTGCTGGACATTCCGTCCGACATGCTTGAGGAAGCGCTGCACACCGTACAGATGCTGGATCCAGCCGGGGTGGGCGCACGCAATCTGCGGGAATGCCTGTCGCTTCAGCTACAGGACCAGGGCGACCTCACGCCGCCCACAGAGACGGTGCTTGCAAATCTAGACTTGATCGAACAGGGTGAGATTGAACGGCTGGCCAAACGCTGCAAAGTGCCCGTCGATGAACTGGGCGAACTCCTGGACTCACTGCGCAAGCTGGACCCCAAGCCCGGATACCGATTCAGCACCGATGTGGTACAGCCGGCCCTGCCCGACATTCTGGTGTCCGCCAGCGCCGAAGGCCGTGTCCGTGTAGAGGCCAACCCGGCTCTACTGCCACGCCTGATGGTGGATCGCGAGTATTTCACAGAGCTTTCCACGCAACTGCACGATCGCGAGGGCAAGGACTTTCTGAACGCCTGTCTGCGCCAGGCAAATACCCTGATGCACCATCTGGACCAAAGAATCCATACGACCCTCAGGATCGCGACCGAGATCATCCGGAACCAGACAGATTTTCTGTACCACGGCGACAGTCATTTGCGGCCGTTGCTGCAAAAGGATATTGCCCGAGTCCTGGGTCTGCACGAGTCCACAGTCAGCCGCACGATTGCGAACCGATACATGTTGTGCCCGCAAGGCCAACTGCCATTCAAGCATTTTTTCTCTGACGGCCTGCACGCACCAAGCGGGGAACATGACATTGCCGCGTCAGCCATCAGGCATCGGATCAAGAACCTGGTTGAAGGCGAAACACAGGAATCGATTCTGTCGGATGAAGCCATTGTGAACACTCTGCACGGCGAAGGCATCCAGATCGCCCGCCGTACCGTGGCAAAGTACCGCACCCAATTGAGCATCCCATCATCGGCGCAACGCCGCAGGCGGATGCGCCTGCCCTGGCACACAAACCATACCGCAAAGCCATCGGCAGATATCGCTGCCGGATCCATCGGCTGACGCATATACCGAAATTCCCATACTGGAAGCACACATGCCGCCATTGAAAGATATTCTCGTTCTGGACTTCAGCACCCTGCTGCCTGGCCCAATGGCCACACTATTTCTGGCGGATGCCGGGGCGCAGGTCATCAAGATAGAACGCCCGCCAACCGGCGACGAAATGCGCCTCTACCAACCGGCGGTCAATGGCGAAGGCGTCAATTTCGCCATGCTCAACCGGGGCAAATCCAGCCTCGCCATCAATATCAAAGAGCCCGGTGCCCTGGACTGCCTGCGGCCCCTGCTGGAAAAGGCCGATGTCATCATCGAGCAGTTCCGGCCAGGCGTCATGGACCGGCTCGGCCTAGGCTACGACGATGTTCGAAAGATCAATCCCGACATTATTTATTGCTCGATCAACGGCTGGGGCAGCACTGGACCGAAATCGACGGCGGCCGGCCACGACCTGAACTACATGGCCGAAACCGGGGTATTGGGCCTGAGCGTTGACAGCACTGGCGCACCCATCCTGCCGCCCATCCTGGCGGCCGACATCGCAGCCGGCGCCTATCCGGCGATGATCAATATCCTGTTGGCGCTGCGGCAACGCGACCGTACACAGGAGGGTTGCCAGATCGAGGTCGCCATGGGTCAGAATCTCTTTCCCTTCCTGTACTGGGCTCTGGGCAACGCCCATGCCCTGGACCAGTGGCCGGTCGCCGGCGGCGAGACCGTTACCGGCGGAACACCCCGCTATCAGATCTACCGCACACGTGATGACCGGTATCTCGCGGCCGCACCGCTTGAGGACAAATTCTGGGCAAACTTCACAAAGGTGCTCGGGCTGACTCCTGAGTTCGCAGACGACAGTCGCGACCCCGCGTCTACCCGCGATGCCGTGGCCCGGACCATTGCTGGCAGGGACGCCGCCGACTGGATGGCAGCCTTTGAGGGCATCGATGTCTGTTGCTCGATCGTTCTCACCCTGCAGGAAGCCTTGCAGGATCCGCACTGGGCTGCACGAGGCGTTTTCAACACGCCCCTGACGCTTGGCGGAAAGACCGTCCCCGCCTTGCCATCGATCATTTCCCCTGCCCTTCGGGACCCCGATGCAACGACGCATTCACCCGGACTGGGTGAAACGAACGCACCCGGGCGCTGATTACCTTATCGCCGGCTAGTTCAAACTCGTTCCAGCACAACGGCAATGCCCTGACCGACACCAATACACATGGTGACCAGGGCATAACGACCCCCGCCCTCATGCAGCCGGTTGACTGCGGTGGTCGCCAGACGCGCACCGCTGGCTCCCAGGGGATGGCCCAACGCGATCGCCCCACCCCACGCATTGACGCGGGCATCGTCATCGGCCAGACCCAGTAGACGCAACACTGCCAGGCCTTGGGCGGCAAAGGCCTCGTTCAGTTCGATCACATCCATTTGCTCAAGGCTCAGCCCCGTTTGCTCAAGAACCTTCCGGGAAGCCGGTGCAGGGCCGATACCCATGACCCGTGGCTGCACGCCCGCCACAGCCATTCCGACCACCCGGGCACGGGGGGTCAAACCATATTTCGCAGCCTGCGCCTCGTCGGCGAGCAGCAATGCGCAGGCCCCATCATTAATCCCACTGGCATTACCTGCGGTCACCGAACCTTCGGGCCGCACCACCCCTCGCAATTTGGCCAGTGCATCCATGCTGGTCGAGCGCAAGTGCTCGTCGGTATCCACCACCAAGGGATCACCCTTTTTTTGTGGCACATGTACCGGCGTGATCTCGCGCGCCAAATGACCAGCGAGCTGCGCCGCACGGGCCTTTTCCTGACTGGCCAGGGCCATGCGATCCTGATCGTGGCGGCTGATGCCGTATTCATCCGCAACGTGCTCGGCCGTCTCGGGCATGGAATCGACTCCGTATTGCGCCTTCAGCAAAGCATTGACGAAGCGCCAGCCCATGGTCGTGTCATAGAGGGCATTTGCACGAGTAAAGGCGGCCCCCGCCTTGGGCATCACGAAAGGCGCCCGGCTCATGCTTTCAACCCCGCCTGCAATGATCAGGCCGGCCTCACCGGCCTTGATTGCCCGGGCGCCAGTACCAATCGCATCCAGACCCGAACCACACAAACGATTGATCGTCATGGCCGGCACACACACCGGCAAGCCAGCGAGCAAGGTCGCCATGCGAGCAACGTTGCGGTTGTCCTCACCCGCCTGATTGGCGCAGCCCATCAGCACGTCATCGGTTGCTTCCCAATCGACGCCGGGGTTGCGTTCGATCAGCGCACGCAGCGGCACGGCAGCCAGATCATCTGCTCGCACCCCCGAGAGCGCACCGCCATAGCGACCGAA
>JAKDMO010000165.1 GCA_030452305.1 Alcaligenaceae bacterium
ATAGCTCAGGATATAGAACGCGGCCATCAAGCCTGCGCGTTCATGCGGCTGAGCGACGGGCAGCAAGGTTCGCAGGGCGCCCAGGAACCCCATCCCGAAGCCGGTGCCTGCCACGACGGTGCCCAGGAAAAGCAACAGGCCCGAGCCCACATACACGCTGCCCAGCGTCGTTCCGATGCCTGACAGCAGGGTGATTGCGCTGAATCGGACCATGCGTTGCGGGGGCCAGGCGCGCAGCATCGGCGTGGTGATGGCCGCACTCGCGGTCAGTGCGAACACAATCACGCCGCCGATGACCGGTGCGTCCATGCCCGAGATCTGTCGGGTCAAGGTCGGGCCCAGCGACAGATAGAAGCCACCCAATGCCCAAGAGGCGATATCGATCGGTGCGATCAGCCACAGCACGCGCCAAGCCTGTGCTGGAACGGTGATGGCCGGGCGCATCGCGGCCAGTAGTCCGGGGTGCTTGCCGGCGGTTTCGGGTAGAAAGCAGGCCGCCAGGGCCAGGACGACCAGGATCGCAGCCAGCACGGCAAAGGTCAGCTGCATCGGTGCCGGTGCAAACTGTACGAGTACGCTTGCCCCCAGGGCTCCGAACGCCAGTCCGATCATGGGTGCGACACTGTTGACCAGCGGGCTGCGCTGCCGATCGAGATCGACCAGCCCGGCCGCCAGTGCGCTGGTGGCTGCCCCCGTGGCCAAGCCTTGCAGCAACCGGGCCGCAATCAACGCCGGGACGGCTGTTGCGGTCAAAAATATCCACATGGATGCGGCGTCCAGCAGCAGTGCCCCAACGATGACCGGTCGGCGGCCAATATGATCCGAGACTGAGCCGAGTATCAACAGGGCAAGCAGTATGGATGCGGCATAGACCCCGAATACGATCGTCAGGGTGATGGCGGAAAACCCCCAGCTTTCGCGGTAGATGCCGTACAGCGGCGTGGGTGCGCTGGACGCCGCCATGAGCGTGAGCAGGATCAGGCCCTGCAGCCACAAGGCTGTTTCCTTGTTCATGGGCCGCAAACGGGCTTGGGGCCGATCCAGGGCTGAGCAGCGAGTTTCCATAATAATTCCCAGTTAATGCAAAAAATTTGCATTAACGGATTGTGCGCCTGCTTTGGCCTTAACGCAAATAAATTGTGTTAACGTCGAAACATGGCTATACGAGAAGGCATCCGCCCGGGCGGTCGCAGCGCCAAGGTTCAGGAATCGGTCCATCAGGCCGTACGTGATCTGCTGGCGGAACACGGCGGCTCTGATTTTACAGTACCCATGGTTGCCGCCAGGGCCGGCGTGACCGCATCGACAATCTATCGCCGATGGGGGGACCTGTCGCAACTGCTTGCAGACGTCGCGGTCGAGCGGTTACGGCCCGAAGGTGAGCCCCTGGATACGGGGCATGTAGACACAGACCTGCATGCCTGGGCCGAGCAATTCTTCGAGGAAATGACTTCCGATCCGGGCACGGCCATGGTGCGCGATGTGATGGCCTGCGCAGCGCAGGGTGGCTGGCAGAGCCAGTGTTCGGGTTATACCCGAAGCCAGATACAGATCATACTGGACCGCGCTGCCCAGCGTGGCGAGCATGCGCCCGACATCGACCTCGTCATGGATCGCTTTGTGGCGCCGGTCATGTATCGGATCCTGTTTCAAAGCGAGCCCATGACCCCGGAACATGCCCGCGCACTGATTGATTCGTGCCTATAGGCAGCGCACGCTGTGTGCCGTCGGTTTAGAATCCAGTGATGCAGTCTTCCACACTCGTCCTTGTAGCCACCGTGGCGATTCAGTCGCTGGTGGCAATGTGCCTGATGACCCTGCCGGTGGTGGCACCTTCCGTGGCACAGTCGCTGGGGATATCGACCGCCTATCTGGGAGTATTTATCGCGATCGCGTACGTGGGTGCCATGAGCGCCAGCCTGATGTCGGGTGCCGTGGTCAAACGCTTCGGGGCGATTCGTGCCAGCCAGATCGGCCTTGTGTTGTGTGGGGTGGGGATCGCCCTGTGTGCGATACGCTCGCCCGCCGCCGTTGCGCTGGGCGCAGCGCTGCTGGGGCTGGGCTATGGTCCGATCACTCCGGCCAGCTCGCACTTATTGGCGCGCACCACACCTGCGCACCGCATGTCCTTCGTGTTTTCCATCAAGCAGACCGGGGTGCCGCTGGGCGGTGTCCTGGCCGGTGCCATCGTGCCCAGCCTGGCCGACTTGGCCGGGTGGCAGGCGGCCTTTCTGGTGGTTGCTGCAGCCAACCTGCTGTGCGCGCTGGCTGTTCAGCCCTTGCGCGCGGGGCTGGACTCGGATCGGGATCAGGCGGAACGCCTGTCGTTCGGCAGCGGGCTGAGCGGCCCCGTGCGCATGGTGTTCAGCCGACGCAGTCTGGCCGTGTTGGCGGGCGTGTCTTTTCTGTTTTCAATCACCCAGCTCTCGCTGACTACCTATCTAGTCACCTTCCTGCATGAAGACCTGGGTATGGGGCTGATTGCAGCGGGCTTTGCGCTGGCCGTGGCACAGACGGCCGGTATTGGTGGAAGGCTGCTGTGGGGCTACGTGTCGGATCGCTTCATTGGTCCGGTCGCGACCCTGGCGCTCTTGTCGGCAGGGATCGCCCTGTGCGCGCTGCTCACGCCTTTGCTGCAGTATGCAGACTCGAGCCTCGTCATTCTGATTGTGCTGTCGGTGTTCGGCGGCTGTGGGATTGGATGGAATGGGGTGTATCTGGCCGAGGTGGCGCGTCAGGCGCCGGAGGGCCAGGCAGGCTTTGCCACAGGTGGCACCCTGGCCATCACCTTCCTGGGTGTGGTGCTGGGGCCGCCGCTGTTCGGGGCCGTCGCGACGGCGTCTGGAAGCTACGGGCTGGCGTATGCCACGCTGATCGTTCCGGCGGCGGGAAGCCTGGGCCTGCTCTGGACATTCAGGTCGGCGTTTTCCCGATCCTGAATAAGGCTACAAACCATTTATTGTCCGACCGGGCCATCCAGCGTGATCTGATCGAAATCGTCGATCAGGATGATCAGACGGGCCTGCCAGCCGCCCGTATTGGGCAGCGGCAGCGCCGCCACGCGCCATATGTCCTCGTCATCGTGCAAGGCCTCGCGCCTCAGCGGCTCGATGCCCTGATCCGGGTTCGAGAAGGTCACTGTTACGGCCTGCGCCTGCACCGGCTGGTCGTCCGGGCCTGAAAGGGTGATGGCCATTTGGCCTGGGGCCAGATCCTCGCCCGGCTGATAGATCAAGGTGGCGCGCACACGCTGGTTGGAAAGGTGGGTGACGACCATCGACGACAGGGCGGCCATGCTCGCCATATCATGCCCGCCCGATACCGAAGCCGAGGCGTGTGCCCCGACGGTTGGGTGCGCATGCAGGCTGCGCGGTGGTGGGGTGAAGCGCCACAGCGACACCACGGCCAGGATGCAGACGACCAGCGCCAGCTCGCCAAAGATCATGCTGCGCAGGCCACGCTGTGCGCTGGTCTGGCCCGAAACGGCTGCCTGGGTATAGCGATAGCGGTTGACCGCAGCCATCAGGAACAGCACGCACAGCAGGACCAGTTTCACCGCCAGGATGCGTCCATACGGCGTCAACCATAAGTCACTGGGAGTGCTCAGTTGCAGGCAGGCCATGGTGATGCCGCTGACCACGATCAGCCCGACGACGGGCATGATCCAGCGCGAAAACCGCGAAAGCGCCCGCGGCAGGGTAGCAGCCGACGAGCTCAGTAGTCGGATCAACGGAATCAGTGCGCCCAACCAGGCAGCGGCGGCAATGATATGCAGGGCCACTGCGGGGCGGGACAGCCATTGCGGCGTGGCGGTGCCGACGTGGCCGCTATTGGCCACCGCCACGCCCAGCAGCAGTGCGCCGGCCGCAGCCGCCGCCCGGATGGCCCAGGGGCGAGGCGAGTCTAGGGCGCGCCATGCGGCGGCCAGCGCCAGCGCCTCAAAACCCAGGGTTCCCGCATAAGTGGTGGCCAGTGCGGCCCGCCAAGTGTCAGCCTGCACCAGAGCGCGCCAAGGTGCATCCAGCACATCGAGGCCCTGCAAGGCCAGATTGATGAACAGCAACGCGAGACCCGCCGGGATCACGCGCCGCACCCAATCCTGTCGCCCTGTGGATGGGGTGATTGCCCGGAACAAGGCCGCCCCCACCGAGGCCATCAAGCACAGGTACAGCAGCCACCGTCCGGCCCATATGGCCGCCATGCGCGCAGTGCTTTCCGAGGGAATGCGCGCCTCTGGCACCGGGCTGACCGCGCCCAGCGAGTAGCTGAGCACGCCGCCCACAGGGTGGCCGTCTGCAGACACGACGCGCCAGCTCAGCAAATAGGTGCCATGAGTGGTGCTCTGTGGCACTGTGACCAAGATGCGCTGGTTGATGCTTTGTGCAGATTCGGGCTGGATCGCGTGGCCATCCGGGGCGATCAGCTTGAATTCGACCGCGCCGACCGGTTCATTGAAGTTCAGGGTGACTTGCGTTGGCGCAGCGTCCAGAATGGCGCCTTCGATCGGGTCAGACCCAATCAGTGCGGCATGCCCGTAGGCCAGCTGTGCGCATGCCAGCAGCCATCCGCACAGCAGCCATGTCAGGCCCCGCAGCACCATCCTCAGGGGGCTCAGTGGTGGTGGCCGGATGCCTTGGGCGTGAGCTTCAGGCTGGGTGCGGGGTTCTCTACGCCTTTCGCGCCTGACGTATCGATCCATCGATCGACGCCTTGCTCGCATTCCTGGACCACTGGAAAGTACAGTTTGTCGCCGGCCTTCAGGCCAGGGGTCAGATAGGCGTGGAAAACGAACTCGTCGTAGTAGTCGTCGGGTAGCGGCCCGCCTGTCCAGCTCAGTTCCTTTACGCCCGAGGTGACCTTGGCGCCGTGCAGGGTGTAGTCGGCCGCGTAATCGCCTCGTGCCATGTCGATTTTCCATCCGGCCTTGGGTTGAGGCTTGACGGAAATGACCCCTTCTGGAATGCGGATCTTGATGGCTGTCGTGGCTGCGCCCTTGCAGCCGTGGGGCACCTGCAGTACCGCCTTGTAATAACTGCCGACAGCTGCCGCGCCGGTCTGTAGCGTGATATGTGCGCTGGCTGGTGTCGTGGCTGCCAGCGCGATCGCAAATGAGCTGAGGAGCAGAAATGGCTTCATGGTTTTCCTTATCGTGTGGCCGTCCGGGCCCTGCTGCTTTGGATGCATTCGATGCACAGGGCGTTTCATGCCCTGGCCCGTTTTAACCCGAATTGCGCAAGCCCGCCGCGATACCGTTGATGGTCATATGAATCGCGCGCTGGCTGCGTGTTTCGCCGGTGTTGTCCTGGCGGTCGGAGGGTTGGCTTGTGCGGTGCCGACGCAGCAACTCGGCCTGCAGGTGATTCAATGGATCGATATAGGCAAAACGCTCGCTCAAGGCCGCGCGCAACTGCTCGTCTTGCTCTAGCAGCTCATGCCCGGTGATCTGGCGAAAGGCTTCGACAGTACGCAAATATTCGTCCTGGATCCGCCCAAACACCGTATCGCGCAGTCGCTTGTCGGGCACCAATTCAGCATAGGTGCGGCCGATGGCCAGATCGGTCTTGGCCAGCACCTGCTCCATATTCGAGAGCAGGGTGCGGAAAAACGGCCAATCGCGCGCCATGGCCTGCAGTTCGGCCAGACGTTTGGGGGCTGTGTTGGGCGCGCCCAGGCACCCCTCGTCGATATACCGTGACAGGGCCGTGCCCACGCCATACC
>JAKDMO010000166.1 GCA_030452305.1 Alcaligenaceae bacterium
GACCGCTCAGCGCTACGGTTGCAGGATCGAGTTCCGTCATCTGCTCACATCCCCGCCGACCGTCAATCATGCCGAACCGACCCGGCACCTGCGCCGGGCTGCCGCTGCCGTGCTGGGCGAGGATAATATTGTCGATGACGTGACGCCGCTGATGGCATCCGAGGATTTCGCCTACATGCTCGACCATTGCCCGGGCAGCTATTTTTTCCTGGGACACGATGGCTTGAGTTGCCATCACCCCGGGTTTGATTTCGATGATCGGATCCTGGCCGACGGTGCTGCGATTTTCCTGGAGCTGGTGCACCAGCGTCTGGGTGGCATGCGCTAGATCGTGCTGGGCTGACCGCGCGGGCGCAGGATCGGAATCGTCCCCAGGATCAGACCGATCGCGCCCAGGATCAGGGCAAAACCCAGATCCGCGCCGAACCAGATGTGTGTAATGCTAAAAAACAGAGGGCCGATCAGTTGGCCGATCGCGAACGATGCCGTCATGGCGGCGATCTGGGTTTTTACCAGGCGCGGGCGCACCGAGGCCTGGGCCTCCTGCAGGCCGACCATGGTGATCACCATGAACGTACTGCCCACGCAGACTGCAGCGACGATGATGGCTGCCAGACTATGTATCAGCAGCGGTAGCACCACGCCGATCGCCATTAGTATCTGTGATCCTGCCCAGATTTCCCGGCGCGTGTAGCGTCGCTGCAGCCTTGCGGCAATTAGGGTGGAAATTCCCGAAGCCAGACCGAACACGGGCCAGGCCAGGCTGAAAAGCATTGGATCGGGCACCAGCAAACGGGCCTGGGCAGGCAGAAAAGTGGCCGGTAGGATATAGCCGAAGCCATAGATGCCGTAGCACCACACCAGGCCCCAATGCAGGCTGCCGGCACCACCCGCCTGTGCGTCTAACGCAGTATCGTCGGCATTTTGTATCGGGACGCTCGTGGCGGGTGGCGGGTTTGCCGCAAGCGCTTGTGGGGACTGCTGATCCGTTGGATGCCGCCAGAGCGTTGAGGCGCATACCAGGCCGCCCAGTGCGACGACGGCCAGCAACAGCCAGGCCTGGGTGGGCGATGCGCCGCCCAGAGCCAGGGCCATGCAAACCAGGCCTGCAAAGGCCACCCCCCAGCCGACCCCGGAAAACACGGTGCCTCCCTGACCCTCGCGGCCTGCGGCCTTTAGGCGCGCGATGCATAAGGAGGCTGTACCGACCATCACCCAGGCGCTGGCCACGCCTGCCATGAAGCGCCACAGCAGCCAGCTCGCCCAGAGTCCCGTAATACCCATGGCCGCCGTCATGATGACCACCAGCCACAGCCCCCGTTTCAAAAGTGCGCTGGGCGTCCAGGGGACACGTGCGGCGACCAGCGCCCCGGCCAGATAGCCCAGGTAGTTTGCGCTGGCCAGCCAGCCCCCGTCGGCTAGCGATAGCCCCATGTCGGCCTGCATCATCGGCAAAATGGGGGTGAATGCAAAGCGTCCGATGCCCATGGCCACGGCCAAGGCCAGCAGTCCTGCCAGGGGCAGCGGAAGCTTCAAGAAATGCGAGGGCATGCGAGGGTTCTCCTTTGGCCTTCTAATGTAACGCAAATGACGCGCGCTACCAGCGCGGGCGGGCGCGGCATGGGTTACATTAACGCCTTGAATCCTACATGCCCCACCACTCATTATGCATCAGCGTATCCTCATCCTAGATTACGGTTCACAGGTCACCCAACTGATCGCCCGCCGCGTGCGCGACATCGGCGTATATTGTGAAATCCACCCCGGCGATGTCGATGATGCATTCATCCGCAGCCAGGGCGAGCTGAAAGGCATCATTCTGTCGGGCAGCCATGCTTCAACCTATGCCGACGAATCCCTGAGGGTTCCGGCATCGGTATTCGAGGCCGGCGTGCCGGTTTTGGGCATTTGCTATGGCATGCAGTCCATGGCGCAGCAGTTGGGCGGCAAGGTCGAATTTTCTGACCACCGCGAATTTGGCTATGCCGAGGTTCGCGCACGTGGCCATACGCGGCTGCTGGACGGCATTCAGGATTTCCAGACCGGCGACGGGCACGGCATGCTGAAGGTATGGATGAGCCATGGCGATCGCGTCACAGAACTGCCACCCGGTTTCAAGGTCATGGCATCGACCCCGTCCTGCGCCATCGCGGGCATGGCCGACGAGGCGCGCGGATTCTATGCCGTGCAGTTCCACCCCGAGGTCACTCATACCGTTCAGGGCCAGGCCATGCTCCAGCGCTTTGTCACTGATATTTGCGGCTGCGACCAGGATTGGAGCATGCCCGACTACGTATCCGAGGCCGTCAAGCGCATACGCGACCAAGTTGGCACCGACGAGGTCATTCTGGGCCTGTCGGGCGGGGTGGATTCCTCGGTCGCCGCCGCGCTGATTCACAAGGCGATCGGCGAGCAGCTGACCTGCGTTTTTGTCGACCACGGCCTGCTGCGCCTGGGTGAAGCCGCTCAGGTCATGGATACCATGGCCAGCCACCTGGGCATCAAGGTCATCCACGTCGATGCCGGCGGCCAGTTCATGGGCAAACTGGCCGGGGTCGCCGATCCCGAGGCCAAGCGCAAGATCATCGGCCGCGAATTCATCGAGGTTTTTCAGGACGAGGCCGCTAAATTACCGAATGCGCGCTGGCTGGCCCAGGGCACGATCTACCCCGATGTGATTGAATCGGCAGCCTCAAAAACCGGCAAGGCGGTCGCCATCAAATCACACCACAACGTGGGCGGCCTGCCTGAAACCTTGAACCTGAAATTGCTGGAACCCTTGCGCGAATTGTTTAAGGACGAAGTACGCAAACTGGGCGTGGCCCTGGGCCTGCCGCCCGCAATGGTGCAGCGCCACCCATTCCCCGGCCCGGGCCTGGGCGTGCGAATTCTGGGTGAGGTCAAGCAGGAATACGCCGACCTGCTGCGCCGCGCCGACGACATCTTTATCCAGGAACTGCGCAACACCGTCGATCCCGAGTCCGGCAAAAACTGGTACGAACTGACCTCCCAGGCCTTTGCGGTGTTCCTGCCCGTGAAATCCGTAGGCGTCATGGGCGACGGGCGCACCTACGATTACGTCGTAGCACTGCGCGCCGTCCAGACCACCGATTTCATGACCGCCGACTGGGCGGAACTGCCGTATTCACTGCTGAAAAAGGTCTCGTCGAGGATTATCAATGAAGTGCGAGGCATCAATCGGGTCACCTACGATGTCAGCAGCAAACCGCCGGCGACGATTGAGTGGGAATAAAGCTGTATATTCATACAGCATATGTGATTGGTTCCAGTGTGCCAGATTGACACTTCAGGTTTACTTGATGAGCGGTATCGAACTTGAACTGGTTGCTATGCACTGGCCGAAGACGTGCTGGACGTGACGCGAGTGTCTGGTGATGCTGCGCCATGATGGCGCAGCGAACCCGATTGCCGCGTAGATGTCTGTGTCTTACTTCAGAGCAATCTTCGGAAAATCGACCGGAACATCCAGGGCGACGTTGATGTAGTTGGTAAAGAGGTTCAGGGCGATATGCGCCATGATTTCAGCGATCTGTTCGTCATTGAAGCCGGCATCCCGCAGGCTTGCGACATCAGAGTCTGTAATCTGCGCACGCTGCTCGACCACCTTTAGGGCAAAGGCCAAGGCTGTGGTGGTTCTGGCATCATCGGATTGCCCGACCTGGGCTGAGGCCATCTCGGCGGCGGACGCCCCGGCATTCTGACCGAGCACGGTATGCGCTGCCAGGCAGTATTCGCAGTGATTGCGGTTGGCGATCGCCACGGCAATTTGCTCACCGAGTTTGGCACCCAAAGTACCTTTGCCCAGTGCCCCGAAGGCGGCCCACATGCTTTGCAGGGCGGCCGGGGAGTTGGCTACGGCTTTGAACATATTGGGTGTGGCCCCAAAGGCTTGCTGGATCTGGGCCAGCAGAGGCTGGCTTGCTGTGGGGACGAGTTGGGTTTGAATGTTGATGCGTGACATGTCGATCTCCTAAGGGATGTCAGGTTGAAGTCAAGGCAGACAACCGGTGAAGTGATTCCTGCGAGTGGTCTGTGTAGACAGTATGGCCAGGTTTCATGTATAAATTGACCCAATAAATTCATAAAACATACCAATTAGTTCATATGAGTGCTTCTCCTCCTATCGATCGCCTCTCGGGCATTCTCGAACGGTTCCGGGTGCAGGCTCATCTGCATCACTCCGGCGCACTGTGCGGGCTCAACCACTTCGACGCCCGCGGGGGGCATGGTTATCTGCATGTGTTGCGTCGCGGCCGGCTAAAGGTGAGTCATCCGGGTGCGCGCGATGTGCCCAGGTCGATGCACTTCGACGAGCCGACCCTGCTGTTGTACCCGCGCCCCTTCACTCATCGCTTCCATAATCCGCCCGTGGAGGGTTCTGATTTCACCTGCGCACGGTTGAACTTCGATGGTGGTTCATACAATCCTCTCGCACGGGCGCTGCCGCCTTTGATCGCGTTGCCGCTGGTGCGAGTGTCGGGCCTGGACTTGGCGCTTGAATTGCTGTTTGCTGAAACCGATCGAGTGCGCTGCGGCCGGCGCTTGCTGGTCGATCGGCTCTTTGAGGTGGTTGTGATCCAGCTAATGCGCTGGCTGCTTGATCATCCCCAGGAGGCAGGTGTGCGCCCCGGCTTTATCACTGGGATGTCGGACCGACGTTTGGCACGTGCTCTGGTCGCCATGCACGACGCTCCTGGCGAGCCTTGGCCAGTAGAGCGCATGGCCGAACGTGCCGGCATGTCGCGCACGGCGTTTGCCAACACCTTTCGCGAGGTGGTGGGTCAGACTCCGGCAGACTACTTGAACGACTGGCGCATTGCGCTGGCGCAGAACAGACTGCGCGAAGGCCAACCCATCAAGATCCTGACGGACGAGCTCGGATATTCGAACCCTTCGGCACTATCGCGCGCATTCTCGGCCAAGGTGGGAATGTCCCCTCGTGATTGGCTGGCGAAGACCTCAGTGGGGCCGAACGAATGAGCTGCGGCGGACCAAGGATTTAGCCTTCATTGGCGCGCGCGGTAAACTGCTCTGCGCAGTCTTCAGGCGCCCGAGTCAGAAATCTGTGTAAAATTCGGGTCGCTGCATCCGCAATGGGTGCTATGACAGCGATCCAGTGGACCCGGCCTCGTCGGGTGGCTCGGCCGGGCGCCTATCCCCCGGACAACTCCAAGCGAATCACGGCGCGCCCCGAGGCCAATCACTACACTACCCTCGATGCGATGCCTCGCTTGCTGATTTCGGCTTAGCTAAATAATGTCTTTTTTCTCTACCATCCGGCGCGAATGGATGGCCAGTCCCCGCGCTGATATTCTCGCGGGTATCGTTGTGGCGCTTGCGCTGATCCCCGAAGCCATTGGTTTTTCCATCATCGCTGGGGTTGATCCCAGAGTGGGGCTTTACGCATCGTTCTCAATCGCTGTAATTATCTCGTTGGTAGGCGGCAGACCGGGCATGATTTCGGCTGCTACCGCTGCCGTCGCGGTATTGGTCGTGCCATTGGTTAAGGATCATGGTGTGGACTATCTATTTGCCGCCACCATTTTGATGGGTGTCTTCCAGCTGATCGCAGGGTTCCTTCGACTCGATTTGCTGATGCAATACGTGTCACGG
>JAKDMO010000167.1 GCA_030452305.1 Alcaligenaceae bacterium
GGCATCGACTGAATACTTCAAGGCTGTCGACCGGTCCGTTCTGCAGGCACGGGTCGTACAGTGCGTGTTCCAGGATTACAAGAACGGCACCTACAAAGTCATCAGTTT
Source organism: Alcaligenaceae bacterium (assembly GCA_030452305.1). Classification (GTDB taxonomy): domain Bacteria; phylum Pseudomonadota; class Gammaproteobacteria; order Burkholderiales; family Burkholderiaceae_B; genus Castellaniella. Next base: position 109 of record JAKDMO010000167.1, read on the forward strand.
CCATGCCAAGCGCGCACGCGGCTTGATGGCGCGCTACATTATTGATCATCGCATTGATACGCCCGAGGGTTTGCAGGGCTTCGATGGCGAGGGTTATGCCTACGCCCCAGAGCAGTCCGAGTCAGACCACTTGGTATTTCGCCGTAAGGCGGTGTGATCAGACCGCAGGCGCGGGTGTCTGGGTCGGCACCGGCGCATCGTGGTTCAGGCCGTGCATCTCGCGTCGGATGAGCTGCGCGGCTTTGACCATTTGGCGGATGGGGTAGGCCAGCGCCGCCAGTTCACCCTCGGTTTCGATGGATGCAGGCGCCTCGGCATCCTCGTTGCTCAGGGCCGCCAGGATAGCCCGCAGCGACCGTGCGATGCCGTCGGGCACGCTGGGCAAGCCGGCCAGAATTGGAATGACCGCCGCCGTCTGCGAGGCCAGGCCGTGATGCTGGATCAGCAGGTTGTTCAGCTGTGGCACATCGTGCTGGCGGCGTGCGGGCTCGTCCATCATGCGATAGAAAGCCGAAGCATAGTTGCCAAAGGCAATGTGTGTGTTCTTGCGCGCCAGCTTCCATTGCGCCTCGGCTTCCTTCGCCTCGGGTGAGTGTGCACCCAATTCCCGCACAAGCTGCGCATAGCGCAGGCCTGTGTCCAGAAACGAACGGTTGGCGGCGAGCAGGGCGCGAGCCAGAGATGCCATCACGCTGTGTTCCCACGCAGGAAGGATGTAGCTGCACGATAGCGCGAGGGCCGAGCCGATCAGGGTGTCGAGCATGCGCTCGCCGATGATCGCGTTCGAACCCGGCACCAGAAAGTGGAACACCAGCAGAACAAACATGGTGTTGAACACGGCCGAGAGCATGTAGTTCACCTGGACCAGGCTGTAGCCCAGGACGCTGCTGATGACCAATGCCGATAAATATAGCTTGGTGTTATCGGTAAAGCTGAACAATACCAGCGCAAATGCGCAGCCGATCAGCGTGCCCGCCACCCGCAGGCCGTTGCGCTGTCGGGTCAGTGCAAAGCCGGGTTTCATGATGATGACTACGGTCAGGATGATCCAGTAGCTGTGCGCGCCCATGCCCGGCGCCACGTCCTGCAGCAGCGGCATGCCGCCCAGGACGGCGGATATCGTCATCCCGCACCCCGCAGCGATGGCCACCCGCGTCGCGTAGCGGAAATGTGGTGAGTCGGGGCGCAGGTTGCTGGTCAGCATGCCGATCCGCCATTTCTGGCGCGACAGGAATCGGTTCAGGGATTTATCCAGACGCATATCCACCGGCGCTTGGGCCTGGGTTGCCGGCAGCCCTGAATGGCCGGCCATTCGGTCGACCAGGCGCGTGATGTTGCGCAGGCGCCGCAGGATCTGGACTAGCAAGGCATAGACTTCGGGCTGTGTATCGGCTAGGCCGTCGCGCCGGAAATTTTCCAGCTCGAATTCCATGGCGCGCAACTCGGCCTTTACGCTGTTGCGCTCGTGCGTGTGGCGGTTACGTGCCACGTTCAGGGCGATCATCGAGACATTGACGGCCAGCTTGTTCAGGGCGTCGCGCCCGAACAGCAGGGCGTCGCTGTCGGGCATGGTGCGGCGCAGCGTCGTGTAGTCGGTGTGGGTCGCCACCATACTGTCGAGCAGGGCGACCATATCGACAAAGATATTCAGGGAGCTCAGGCGCAGCCGGTCGCGGCGCCCGGGCTTGCCATGCGGCAGTTCGCGCAGCACCATATCGCGTGCCGCCTGATGGGCATCGGTCATGGCGGACTGGGCATGGATCAGGTGGCGATAGCTGTCTTCCAGATCCGCATTGATGTCATAGAGTCGAGCACGCGCTGCGATGTAGTCCGATGTGGCAAACAGTGCCACCGACAGGGCTTGTTGTTCTTCGCGGTGCCACATCAGGTGCCGCAGGACGTAGCTGTAGACGAAATAGAACACCCCGCCCGAAAATGAGTACATGACGTGCTGCAGCACTTCGGCGGGCGACAGGGGTGTGCGCATGGTCAGCGTCATGATCAGCAGGCAGGCAAAGCCCAGCAGGCCGCCTTGCTTGCCGAATACCGTGAACATCGAAAACACAAAGCACAGAATCGGCACGGCCAGCCAGATCAGTACCGGATGGCCCGCCGCCAGGCCGGTGACTGCGGCAGTAATGGATCCTAGCAGCAGGGCGGCCAGCATCCCGTTGATGCCATAGCGCCTGGGGCCGCCGGGCTGATCCAGCACTGCCACGCAGGCGGCGCCTATGGCGGCGATCATGCCGATGGCCAGATGCTGCAGCGCCCCTGCCACCACCAGCGCAGGCAGCAGCACTCCGGCGGCCTGACGCAGTCCCCCAAAGAAATAATGGCTGTAAAAGAACCGCTGGAACTGGGGAATGCGCGTCATGGGTGCGAAGTTCGACCAGGCAAAACAGCAAGTATAAAGCCCCCCACGCTGCGCCTGCGGCTTGCTGCCCCCCCACGCTGTGCCTGTGGCTTGCTGTCCACCTCGGTGCCCGCTTGCGGGGTTTGCGGCAACGCAGTAAAGTAGCGGCTTCAGCTAGCTACCATCCTAGCCGGCTTGTCAGGTGATCTTGACCGGGCCACACGCCCGGTTTTTTGCGCCCCGTTTTTCCTCTGGCCGCGTCACAAGCGTGTGTTGCCGGGGTTTTCGTTTCTACCTCCCGCGTTATTAAAACGCTTGTGCTTTGTGTCAATGGCACAGGCTGGGGTTCGCAGGGTGTCCGGGCAAGGTGATTCCGTGAATTACCAAGCGTCGGGTCATGCCGTGTTCATCCAGTACTGGCCGGGCCGTCAAGGGCCGATTGGTGCAGTGCACTGGTCATGAAAGGAATACATTATGGAACTCAATGGCGCCGATATCGTCGTGCGTTGTCTGATCGAGGAAGGCGTCGAGCACGTCTTTGGCTACCCTGGCGGTGCCGTCCTCTACATCTACGATGCCATCTACAAGCAGGACCAATTCCAGCACATTCTTGTACGCCACGAGCAGGCCGCCGTGCATGCCGCAGACGCGTACTCGCGATCCTCAAACAAGACCGGGGTGGCGCTGGTCACCAGCGGGCCGGGTGTCACCAATGCCGTGACCGGCATCGCGACCGCCTATATGGATTCGGTTCCGATGGTCGTCATCAGCGGCCAGGTGCCCACCCATGCAATCGGCCAGGACGCCTTCCAGGAATGCGATACGGTCGGCATCACGCGGCCCTGCGTCAAACACAATTTCCTGGTGCGGGATGTCAAGGATGTGGCCGAGACCATGCGCCGTGCGTTCTACATCGCGCGTAGCGGCCGGCCCGGCCCCGTTCTGGTCGATATCCCCAAGGACGTCAGCGTGGCCATGTGCAAGTTCGCGCCCAAGCGTGGGGAAACGCGGATGCGCTCGTACGCGCCGGTGACCAAGGGCCATCAGGGTCAGATCAAGAAAGCCGTGCAGATGCTGCTGGCTGCCGAACGCCCCATGATCTATGCCGGCGGTGGGGTGGTGCTGTCCGATGCCGCCGACGAGCTGCGCAAGCTCGTGAACATCACCGGCGCGCCCTGCACGAACACATTGATGGGCCTGGGTGCCTTCCCGGGTACGGATGAAAAATTCGTCGGCATGCCGGGCATGCACGGTACCTACGAGGCCAATCTGGCCATGCAGAATTGCGATGTGCTGATCGGGATCGGCGCGCGCTTTGACGACCGGGTTATCGGCAACCCGCGCCATTTTGCCCAGACCCCCAGAAAAATCGTACATATTGATATTGATCCGTCTTCGATTTCCAAGCGTGTCCGGGTCGATGTGCCTATCGTTGGCGATGTAAAGGACGTGCTGCAGGATCTGATCGGCCTGTATGCCCAGGCCGTTGCTGAGCATGCGCCCGATCCCAAGCCCTTGGCCAAGTGGTGGGAGCAGATCAATACCTGGCGTGCCAAAAAGTGCCTGGACTACGAGCACTCCGATACCCTGATCAAACCGCAGTACGTCATTGAAAAACTCTGGGAGGTCACACGCGGCCAGGCTTTCGTGACGTCCGATGTGGGCCAGCACCAGATGTGGGCGGCCCAGTACTATCCGTTTCCAGAGCCCCGGCGCTGGGTGAATTCCGGCGGCCTGGGCACCATGGGCGTGGGGCTGCCCTACGCAATGGGGGTACAGATGGCCAACCCGGATCGAGATATTGCCGTGATTACGGGCGAGGGCTCGATCCAGATGAATATCCAGGAACTGTCTACCTGCAGCCAGTACCACCTGACGCCAAAGATCCTGTGCCTGAACAATCGCTACCTGGGCATGGTCCGCCAGTGGCAGCAAATCGAATACGGTTCGCGCTATTCGGAATCCTACGTCGATGCTTTGCCCGATTTCGTCAAGCTTGCCGAAAGCTACGGCCACGTCGGCATGCGGATCGACAAGCCCGAGGACGTCGAGCCCGCCCTGCGCGAGGCATTCACCAAATACAAGGACCGCCTTGTGTTCATGGACTTCATCACGGATCAGACAGAGAACGTGTGGCCGATGGTCAAGACCGGAAAGGGCCTGACCGAAATGCTGCTGGGTTCCGAGGATCTGTAAGGATATGAACATGAAACACGTAATCTCTGTTTTGCTGGAAAACGAACCCGGCGCCTTGTCCCGCGTGGTCGGCCTGTTTTCGGCCCGTGGCTACAATATCGAAACTTTGACGGTAGCCCCCACCGAAGACCCCACGCTCTCGCGCATGACCATCGTCACGGCGGGCTCGGACGAGGTGATCGAGCAGATCACCAAGCACCTGAACCGCCTGGTCGATGTCGTCAAGGTCGTGGACCTGTCCGAAGGCCCCCATATCGAGCGCGAGCTCATGCTGATCAAGGTCCGCGCGGTCGGCAAAGAGCGCGAGGAAATGAAACGCATGGCTGAAATTTTCCGGGGACGGATCATCGATGTCACCGACAAGACCTACACCATTGAACTGACGGGTGTGCAGGACAAGATCGCCGCATTCATCGGCGCCCTCGATCGCACAGCCATCCTCGAGACCGTACGCACAGGTGTATCGGGCGTGGGCCGCGGCGAACGCGTGCTCAAGCTCTGATGTGCGGCACACTCATCCCACCCCTTTGCAATTGAATATATCCGGAGTGCATTCCATGAAAGTTTTTTACGACAAAGACTGCGATTTGTCCCTCATCAAGGGCAAGAACGTATCGATCATCGGCTACGGCTCGCAAGGCCACGCCCACGCCCTGAACCTGCATGAGTCGGGCGTGAACGTCACCGTCGGTCTGCGCAAGAATGGCGCGTCCTGGAAAAAGGCCGAGAACGCCGGTCTGGCCGTCAAGGAAGTGGCCGAAGCCGTCAAAGGCGCCGATCTGGTGATGATCCTGCTGCCCGACGAAAACATCGGTGAGGTCTACCGCAACCAGATCGCGGCAAACATCAAATCGGGTGCTGCGCTGGCCTTCGCCCACGGCTTCAACGTCCATTACGGTCAGGTCGTGCCGCGCGACGATATCG
>JAKDMO010000168.1 GCA_030452305.1 Alcaligenaceae bacterium
ATCGGGGCACGAGGGAACGGCTGTGAACAGAGACAATTTCGGTATCGACCTGGCCTGCCTGCACGGGCCGCTGGCGGCCCGCCTGGCGGCGGCTGAATCTGCCGGCTTTGCCCAGGTGATGCTGTGGGCACGCGACCTGACCGACCACCCGCAGGGCTACCAGGCGGCAGTGGATCTGGTGCGGGCCAGCAAGCTGCAGGTCAGCGGCCTGCAGTTGATCCGAAACTACGAGGGCCTTAGCGGCCCGGCGCACGACTACAAGCTTGAGGTGGTGAAGGCCATGCTGGATATCTGCGCGGATATCTATGCACCCCGTCTGGTCGTCAGCGCATCGAGTTCGGTGCCGCACCGACGCGAACCGGGCAGTGTGGATGCTGATCTGCGAAAACTGGCCAATCTGGCGGTGCCGATGGGGGTGCGCATCGGTTTCAAGGCTGATCCGCTGGGCCATGCGGTGCCCGATGTGCAAAAGGCCTGGGATCTCGTGTGCCGGGTGGATCATGCCAACCTGGGGCTGGTGCTGGATTCCTATCATTTTATCGCCGACGGGCTGCCGCTGGAGGTCCTGAATGACATTTCCCCGGAAAAGATCTCGCTGATCCAACTGGCTGATTTCAGCGCGCCCATCATGCAGGGCTCGGGCCGGGCACGTGCCGATCACACCCGGGTGTTTCCAGGCGAAGGGGTGATGCACGAGCAACTGGCTGCATTCGTGCGGCACGCTGATTGGCTGGGGTATAACGGCGCCTACAGCTTTTTGGTGTTCAACGACGATTACCGCGACCTGCCGGCGCACGTCGTGGCCCCGCGCGCAGCGCGGGCCATGGCCTGGGTGAACAATCAGGCCTTGCGCCGCCGGCTGCCGCTGAATCGCCTGCGGCGGGCCTAGCGTCCGCACTGATCGGGCGATCAGGGATTACCCATAATTCACCCTGATTCACGACGATTCCACTAGCGATTGACTGTTTTGTAATGTACTATTTAGTACATTCACGCTCAGGATTCATGGACGCCCGATGAAGACAGATTACGATACCCCATCCCTGCTGGTGGGCCTGATTGGCGAGGGCATCAGCGAATCGCTCAGCCCCACACTGCACGAGACAGAGGCCGGCTACCATGGCCTGAAATGCATTTACCAGCGCATCGACCTTGACGAACTCGGGCTGTCGGCCGACGAGCTGCCCGCCTTGCTGCAGGCGGCCGAACGCCTGGGCTTTGCGGGCCTGAACATCACTCATCCGTGCAAGCAGGCGGTCATACCGTTCTTGGACGAGCTTTCGGACGAGGCGCGAGGCCTGGCTGCCGTCAACACGGTGGTGTTCCGCAATGGCCGGCGCATTGGCCACAACACGGATCATTACGGCTTTCAGCAGAACCTGGTGCACAATCTGCCCGACTGCCCGATGGGCCATGTGGTGCAGTTGGGCGCGGGGGGCGCAGGCAGCGCTGTCGCCGATGCGGCGCTGGTGGCCGGGGCGCAGAACCTGACGTTGTTCGATTCGGCACCGGGCCGCGCCGAAGCCCTGGCCGAGGCGCTGGGCAAACGCTTTCCCCATGCCGGCGTGCAGGCCGGGCGGGATCTGGCCACAGCAATGGCCCAGGCCGACGGTCTGATCCATGCCACCCCGACGGGCATGCGCAAGCACCCAGGCCTGCCCCTGCCCGCCAATCTGCTGGATACGCAGCCCTGGGTCGCCGAGATCGTGTATTTTCCGATAGAAACCGAGTTGCTGCGCGTCGCGCGTGCAAAGGGCTGCCGCACCGTCAATGGCCTGGGCATGGTGGTGTATCAGGCCGCCAAGGCCTTCCAGCTATTCACCGATGGCCTGGTGCCCGATGCGCCGCGCATGCTGGCCCACGTCATGGCCATACTGGCACGCCAGGCCTCGGACGCCCGGATCACGGACTGAGCCACCCAGCCTATTTTCACAAGGACGCCCTTTCCCATGAATATCCTCACGCTCAACGGCATCAACCTGAATATGTTCGGCAAGCGCGATCCTGGCCAGTACGGCACAGTCACGCTGGCACAGATCGACGAGCGCCTGAAGGCACTGGGCACCGAGCTGGGCGCCGAGGTCGAATGCTTTCAGACCAATAGCGAGGCGGCCATGTGCGAACGCATCCACCAGGCGGTGGGCGAGCCGGTGGATGCGGTGCTGATCAATGCGGGTGCCTGGACGCACTACAGCTATGGCCTGCGCGATGCCCTGGCCATCCTGAGCGTGCCGATCGTCGAGGTGCATATGTCGAATATCCATGCACGCGAGCCGTTTCGACACCAGTCGGTCATCGCGGGGATTGCACTGGGCCAGATCTGCGGATTCGGGGCCGACAGCTATCTGCTGGCGCTGCGCGCGGCGGTGTCGGCCATACAGGCCCGGCGCACGGCTGCCTGATCGGGCGCGTCTGCCACCTCGCCATGCCAAACACCGCCCTAGCCCCTAGACGCCGCAAGCCGGGCCGCACCAGCGACCCAGCCGGCACACGTGACGATATCCTGAAGATTGCCACCAGCGAGTTCGCGCGCAAGGGCCTGGCCGGTGCGCGCATCGACGAGATCGCCGCGCTGACGCAGACCAGCAAGCGGATGATCTACTACTACTTCACGAACAAGCAGGGCTTGTACCTGGCGGTGCTGGAGCATGCCTATCTGAATATCCGCAGCATCGAGAGCAGCCTGAAGCTCGACAGCCTGTCGCCGGAGGACGCCGTTCGCACAATGGTCGGCTTTACCTTTGACTACCAGGCCGGCAATCCGGACTTCGTCCGTCTGGTCATGAACGAAAATATCCACCACGGAAAGTACCTGGCACAATCGGCCTCGATCAAGGACCTGAACGTGACGGCGATCAAGGCCATCGAAGACATCTACGGGCGAGGCTGCAAACAAGGGCTATTCCGTCCAGACCTGGACCCGATCGACATCCATGCCTCGATCAGCGCACTGAGTTTTTTCAACGTGGCCAATCAATACACGTTTTCGCTGATTTTCAAGCGCGACACGCAAACCGCCGAAGCCCATGCAGAACGCCGGGAAAACGTGATCCAGATGGTGCTGCGCTACCTCAGGAAGTAGCGTTTAGACGGGGGCGGTGCCCAGGAACAAGCGCTCGATGTGCGGGTCGGCCAGCAGTTCGGCGGCGGGCTTGTGCAACACGCAGGTGCCCGAGGCCAGGGCGATCGCCTCATCAGAGATCTTCAGCGCGCTTTTGACGTTTTGTTCGACCATCAGCACCGTGACCCCCCGGGCCGAGAGGCCCTTGAGCAAATCAAACACCCCTGCCACCACCTGTGGCGACAAGCCGATGGAGGGCTCGTCGATCAGCAGCACGCGCGGACGCAACAGCAGCGCACGCCCGATTTCCAGCTGCTTCTGTTCCCCGCCGGACAGTGCCGAGGCCTGCGAGTGCAGGCGTTCCTTGAGCCGTGGAAACCAATCCAGCACTTCCGGAATACGCTCGTGCGTGGTCTTCATCCCCAGCGTGATTCCGCCCAGTTCCAGGTTCTGATAAGCAGTCAACTGGCCGAACAGGTTACGCCCCTGAGGCACGAAAGCGATGCCCTGGGCCAGTAATTTTGCCGGATCCGCGCCAGTGATCTCGGCCCCTTCGAGGCGGATGTGGCCTTGGCGCACGCGCAGCATACCGAACAGGGTTTTCAGCACCGTGGACTTACCCGCGCCGTTTGGGCCGATCAGCAGGGTAATGGCGCCCTTTCCGGCCGAGAAGGACAGGTTGTTCAGGATCATGAAGTCCTTGTAACCCGCCACCACGTCCTCAAACTCGATTGCGATGTCCTTGCTCATGCCGAACCTCAGCTTCCCAGGTAGGCGTCAAGCACCTGTTCATTACTGCGCACCTCGGCGGGTGTGCCCACCATCATCACCTCGCCCTCGACCATGACCAGGATCCGGTGACACAAAGCCATCACGAAATCCATATTGTGCTCGATCACCACGAACGATCCGCCTTGGCGTTCATTGAGTTCGCGCAGCAGGCGCGAAATGCCGCCCACCAAGCTGGGGTTCACCCCGGCGCAAGGCTCGTCGAGCAGCACCAACGAAGGTTCACTCATGAAGGCCATGGCGATATCGACGAGTTTTTGCTGCCCGTAGCTGAGCGAGCCTGCGGGCTTGTCGTGCACATGGCCGATATTGAACATCGCCAGCAGTTCATCGGCACGCGGGCCCAGATCCGAGTCGCTGGGCCCGAACAGGCGGCTGACCATCGTGCCACGGTGTTCCTGTGCAGCAACGATCAGATTGTCGCGCACCGTCATGTTGCCGAAAACCTGCAGGGTCTGGAACGTACGCCCCACCCCGTGCATGCTGAGTTGCTGGGGCCCAAGGCGGGTGATGTCAGCGCCATTCAGGGCGATACGTCCGGCATCCGGGCGGATCTGCCCCAGCATGCTGTTGAACATGGTGGTCTTGCCCGAACCGTTGGGGCCGATCACCCCGAAAATTTCGCCGGGCATGACCTCGAAGGACACATCCTTGACGGCCTGGATCGCACCATAGGCCTTGCTGAGGCCGGCGACGCTGAGGATGGGGCGGCTCATGCCTGTTTCCCCACCTGCGCAGCCGCCGCGATGCGCGCAGCCATCTGTTCACGGGCCTCACGCCGGGCGATGATGGCCTGGCGCAGGGACAGCAGCCCGCCGGGCAGCCACACCATCAAGGCCACGATGACCGCACCGAACAGCAATAGATACCAGCCTTCGGTAAAGCGCAGCCATTCCGGGGCGAACACGCCAACCGCCGCACCCAGCACAGGCCCCAGCAGATAGCCGGGCCCACCCAGGATCACCATCAGGAACATCAGGATGGAGATCTGCACATCAAAGGGCGCGGGATTGATGAACTCCACCAGCGAGGCGAACAGCACACCCGCCACACCCGCATAGACCCCACCGATCGCAAAGGCCAGCAAGGTGTAGCGCTGGATGTTCACCCCCAGGCTTTCTGCGCGGATCGGGTTGTCGCGCAGAGCCGTGAACGCCTTGCCCCAGGGGGAATGCACGATCCACCACAGCAGCAGGAAGGCGATCAGGGCAAAGAACAGCACGAAGTAGTAGTAGGGAATCGATCCGTCCAGTGCATAGCCGAAAAGCGCCGGACGCTGAATGTCGGAAATCCCGAAGGTGCCGCCCGTCAGCCATTCCTCGTTTTTCAGCACCAGAGTCACGAGTTCATTCAGACCCAGGGTTGCGAAGGCCAGATAGTGCATCTGCACGCGCAGGGCGGGAAAGCCCACCAGCAGGCCCAGTACAAAACACAGGATGGCGGCCGCAGGCAGTGCCAGCCAGAAACTGATGCCAGCCTGCATCAGGATAGCCGAGGTATAGGCCCCAATGCCAAAGAAGGCCGCATGGCCCAGGGCCTTCAGGCCCGCGTAGCCCACGATCAGGTTCAGCCCCAGGGTGGCGATGATGTATACCAGCCAATAGGTCAGCAGATAGATGCCGTAGCTTTTGAGAAAATGCGGCAGCACT
>JAKDMO010000026.1 GCA_030452305.1 Alcaligenaceae bacterium
ACCAGTATCTGGCCCAGTCGCCGGTGCTGCAGGCGCTGTATTTTGCCAAACAGCAACTGAACGGGTTTCTGGTCATGAAGGCATTGAAGGCCAAGCGCGCCGAGCGGCTTTTACCCAAGTTCCTGGCCTTGATACGCCAGTTTGAACGAAGCCCGGCCAGGGCGCTGGCCGCTACGTTAACATCATGGCTGGCGCCCATCGTGCGTATGTGGCGCTTCTCCAAATCCAACGGAATCACCGAGGGGTTTCACACGAAGATGGAGATGCTCTCGCGCCGAGCGTATGGATTCAGGAATTTCGAGAATTACCGCATGCGCGTCTTGGCCCAGTGCGGTTGGAATGGTGTGATTAACCGAGTGTAGTGAATGCCCATATCCCCCGATAGTGGGGAAGAGCCGGAGTTTTGAGAACTACCGCATGCGCGTCTTGGCCCAATGCGGTTGGAACGGTGTGATTAACCGAGTGTAGTGAATGTGCTGATCCCCCGATAACGGGGAAGAGCCCGCTGGGCAATCTCTTGGTGGCCCGGGGCGGAATCGAACCACCGACACAAGGATTTTCAATCCTCTGCTCTACCGACTGAGCTACCGGGCCAAGACGCAAAATAATACACGAAATCTGCGGGTGATGCAGCGGCACCGGCCAAAGCGACACCCTTTCTGCACCAAGTGTTTATAATACAAGACGTTATTTACGCGCGCGATCCGGCAAACCAGGTATGTCCGTAGACGTTCTGACTTTTGGGCTGAACCATGTTTCTGCACCCGTTGCGGTGCGGGAACGCGTGGCGTTTCCGCTCGAAGTCCTGAAACCCGCCCTGGCAGGTCTGCGCTCGGCCTTTGGCAGCGCGGTGCGCGAGGCCGCGATTCTTTCGACCTGTAATCGCACTGAGGTCTACTGTGCGGCCGATCCGGATGTCAGCCCGCAGTTGTCGGCCTGGCTGGCCGAGTTCAATCGGCTAGAGGCCGGCGCGCTGGTCCCTCACCTGTACGAATATCAGAAAAACGATGCCGTGCGGCATGCGTTCCGTGTGGCCAGTGGCCTGGATTCGATGGTGCTCGGCGAGCCCCAGATCCTGGGGCAGATGAAATCGGCGGTACGCGCCGCCGAGGAGGCCGGCACGCTGGGTACGCTGCTGCACCAGTTGTTCCAACGCACGTTTTCGGTCGCCAAGGAGGTCCGTTCCCAGACCGCCATCGGGGCGCATTCGGTGTCGATGGCCGCCGCCGGGGTGCGCCTGGCCGAGCGTGTGTTGGGCGATTTGTCGCAGGCGAATATCTTGTTCATCGGCGCAGGCGAAATGATCGAGCTCTGTGCGACCCATTTTGCGGCGGCGCAGCCGCAGCGCATGGCTGTGGCCAATCGCACAATCGAGCGCGCCGATGTTCTGGCGGGGCGTTTTAGTGCCCGAACGCATAAATTATCTGAATTGCCCGAGCATCTATCCGATTACGATGTTGTGGTGTCCTGTACGGCCAGCTCCTTGCCCATCCTCGGATTGGGGATGGTGGAAAGGGCTGCGCGCGCCCGGCGCCATCGCCCGATCGTGATGATTGATCTGGCGGTGCCGCGCGATATCGAAACCGAGGTCGGGCGTCTGGCGGATGTCTACCTGTATACGGTCGATGATCTGGGGCGCATGGTGCAAAGCGGCACGGATGCACGACGGGCGGCCATGGTGCAGGCCGAGGCCATTATCGAAACCCGTGTCCAAAATTTCATGCATTGGCTGGATAATCGCGAGATCGTCCCGACGATCGTCCAGTATCAGCAAAACGCGGATCAGTTGCGCCTGGCCGAGCTTGATCGGGCCCAGCGCCTGCTGGCGCGCGGTGTGCCGCCCGAGCAGGTGATCGAGCAACTGGCTCACGGTCTGACCCAGAAATACATGCATGGGCCGCTGTCTGCATTGAACCGCAGTGAAGGGGCCGAGCGTCAGCAGTTGCTGACGCTGTTGCCGCGCCTCATGCCGGAATCCGGCGCTCGCCGCCGTTAGCGAAGCTCTGGCTGTCCTGCCTTGCCGCGCAGGGCTTGTCTGTTTCCGCTATTTATTTTTTCTGATTGAATCCCCCATGAAAAGCTCAATGCGCAGTCGCCTGGAGCAACTGGCCCACCGCTTGGTTGAACTGGATGCCTTGTTGGCCGAACCCGAAATTGCGAGCGACATGAATCGTTTTCGCAAGCTGTCTCGTGAGCGCGCCGAGATCGAGCCGGTGGTCGAGTCATTCAAGGCCTATGTGGCGGCAGAGGCCGATCTGCATGCCGCCCAAGACATGCTCTCCGACCCCGAAATGAAGGAGCTGGGTGAAGAGGAAATCGAGCTGGCCGGCTCCCGGATCGAGTTGCTGGAAGACGAGCTGAAGGTTCTGCTGCTGCCGCGCGATCCGGACGATGACCGCAACGTGTTCCTGGAAATCCGTGCGGGCACGGGGGGGGATGAGAGCGCGCTGTTTTCAAGCGATTTGCTGCGCATGTATGTGCGTTATGCCGAGGCCCGCCGTTGGCGGGTAGAGTATGTGTCGGAAAACGTCTCTGAGCTTGGCGGCTATAAGGAAGTCATCGTCCATATCGAAGGCGAAGGGGTCTATGGCCGGCTGAAGTTCGAGTCGGGCGCGCATCGGGTCCAGCGTGTTCCCGAGACCGAAACGCAGGGCAGGGTGCATACCTCAGCCTGCACGGTGGCGGTCCTGCCTGAGGCCGAGGCGCGCGCAGACGTGCAGATCAATTCGAATGATTTGCGCATCGACACCTTTCGCGCCAGCGGCGCGGGCGGGCAGCACATCAACAAGACCGATTCGGCCGTGCGCATCACCCACCTGCCCACGGGCCTGGTGGTCGAGTGCCAGGATGACCGTTCCCAGCATCGCAACAAGGACAAGGCCATGCAGGTGCTGGTCGCACGCCTGAATGATCGTCAGCGGCAGCAGGAGCACGCCCAGGAGGCGGCCGAGCGCAAAAGCCTGATCGGGTCAGGGGATCGTTCCGAGCGCATCCGCACCTACAATTTTCCACAAGGCCGGGTCACCGACCACCGCATCAACCTGACGCTGTACAAGCTGGCGCAAATTCTGGACGGGGACTTGGCCGAAATCACGGACGCCCTGCTGGCCGAGCATCAGGCTGAACAACTGGCGGCGCTGGCTTTGGACTGATGGCGGACGCGACCCTGAAATCCAGCTTGCAGGCCTGCCCGCTGCCTCGCCTGGAGGCCGCCATGCTTTGGCAGCATGTGCTGGGTGTGCCGCGTAGCTGGCTGTTGGCCCACGATACCGATCCACTGCCGGCGGTCCGGCATGCCGCCTTCGATGCCCTGGCCGCGCGCCGCCTGCAGGGTGAGCCCATGGCGTATATCCTGGGCGCGCGCGAGTTCATGGGGCACCGCTTTACGGTGACGCCCGATGTGCTGATCCCCCGGCCGGAGACCGAGCTGTTGGTCGAGCAGGCCATCGCCGCGCTGGCCGGCCTGGACGCGCCACGCGTGCTGGACCTGGGTACGGGCAGCGGGGTCGTGGCGATCTGTATTGCCCTCGCGCGGCCCGACGCGCAGGTGGCGGCCACCGACGACAGCGAGGCGGCACTGGCCGTCGCGGCCGGGAATGCGGCGGCATTGGGGGCTCGCGTACAATTCGCGTGCGGAAATTGGTACGATACTCGTTTAGGCCGTTGCAAATACGACTTGGTCGTATCCAACCCGCCGTACATTCACGCGCAGGACGCGCATCTGGGGCAGGGCGATTTGCGCTTTGAGCCATCCGGTGCGCTGACGGACCACGCCGATGGGCTGAGCGCATTGCGCCTGATCGTCGAGGGTGCACGGCACTGCCTGACCGGCCCGCTGGCCGCGCTCTATGTCGAACATGGCTGGGACCAAGTCGAGGCGGTGCGGGTGATGTTGCAACACAATGATTTTGAGGGCATTGCCAGCTTTCGGGATCTGGCCAATATCGAGCGGGTGACCAGCGGGTACCTGCAGTTTTCAAATTTTCCGGTATCGAGAACACCATGAGCGAAGACGTCCAAGCCGAAGTCCACGAATTTATCCGCGAGACTGTTACCTCTAACCCCCTGGTCCTGTTCATGAAGGGCACTGCGCAGTTCCCTCAGTGCGGCTTTTCAGCGCGTGCGATCCAGATCCTGAAGGACTCCGGCGTGACCCGCCTGGTCACTGTCAATGTGCTGGACGACGATCTGGTGCGCCAGGGCATCAAGGACTACTCGAACTGGCCCACCATCCCTCAGCTGTATGTCAGCGGCGAATTCATCGGCGGCACCGATATCGTCTCTGAAATGTATGAAAAGGGCGAACTGGCCGACGTATTGAAGCAATCCGGCGCCCTGGATCAACCCGCAGCCGACGCGTCCTGATCGGGCCGGTGCCCAAGCGCGCCGATGCATAAGGCCATCAGGATGCCCGCCAGGGCATAGCCGCCGGTGGCCAGCCACGTCCATTCCCATCCGCCTGCAGCGTGCACGACCCAGGCCACCACAGGCGGCCCCGAGAACTGCCCCAGGGATGAGCACTGCTGCATCCAGCCTACGGTAGTCGATGTGGTCTGTGGCGTCGGGGCATATTTGATCGCCAGTACGAACAGGGTTGCGGGAATCAGGCCGCCCACCATGGAAAACACCAGGATCGCAAAGAACTGGCTGGTGGTGGACAGGCCTGCGCCGAATGCGGCAAAGGCGCAGATGATCATGGTCAGGAAGCCGGTCGCCAGCAGTCGGGGTGGCGATACGCCGTTGTGCAGCAGCTTGCCCGCTGATAGATTGCCGACGATGTTGGACCCGGCCACCAGTGCCGTGAGCAGCCCGGCCGTTGAACCCGAAATACCCGCTGCCACATAGATCGACGGCAGGAAACCGATGACTGCGATCCACTGTGCGGCGTAGACGCCGAATACCAGAGCAATCAGCCAGACGTTGGGCGAGGCCAGGGTGATGCGGATCATCGACCATGGTGATGGACGGTCCTGCACTTGAGCCTGGGCGCCTGGATCAGGGGGGATGATGCGCAAGGTCAGCAGCATGACCAGCAGAGTCAGTACGCCCAGCCCCAGCCACAGGACACGCCACGAGGTGATGCTCAGCAGCCAGGAGCCGGCCAGCAGGATCAAAACGGTGCCGATCGGCATGTAGCAGCTCCACAGCCCCATCAGGCGGCTGAGATACTCGGGCGGTACCTGGCGTTTGATCAGGGCGGGGACGGGCATGGCCACCATCAGAAAGCCGCAGCCTTCCAGCCCGCGAAACAGCAGAATCAGAGCCTTGGAATGGAATAGTGCGCCCGTTGCCGAGGCCAGCGCCAGGATCAGCAAACCCGCCAGTACGCAGCGGCGCAGCCCGATTCGCTCGGCGAACAGGCCCGAGACCAGGCCCAGGGTCATTCCGCCCAACTGCACGATCGACAGCAGGAAACCGGATTCGACCAGATCCAGCCCCAACTCGGCCTGCAGTGTGGGCAACGCGGGAGGCAGCTTCCAGATGTGCAAGGCGGCGCAGATGCCTACGAGCACCAGAAAGAACGAGGCTTGCAGGGGATGGGCGGTGGGCGCGAGAGTGTCAGACTGGGGCATACGCATCAACTGGGCGTGCGGCGCGGCAACCATTGCCAGAACATCGCAGCTGCGACAAAGCCTAGCATGCCGATGGTGGCAATACCTGTCGCCAGCGACAGCAATGCAGTGACGCCGGAGAGCAGTAAGGGGCCGCCGCCTGTGCCCAGGTCGGCGATGAAACGCCACAGGCCCAGGAACTCAGTTCGGCCTTTCGGCGGTGAGGCATCCGCACCCACAGTCATGATCAGACCCGAGCCGATTCCGTTGCCCATGCCCAGCACCATACTGGCGATCAGGAACAGCATCAAGCCATCGGTGAAGGGGATGGCCATGAGGGATGCGCCCATGATCAGCATGGACGGCACGGCAATCCACAGGCGACCGCGCAGGTCCATGATCTTGCCGGCTGGGTAGAACAGCATCATATCGATGCCCCCCATGATGCCGTAGACAATGGCTGTGGTGGTGGCGTCCAGCCCAATTTGCTCGGCCCACAACGGGATGACAATCTGGCGGCAGGCGCGCAGGGCGCTGACCAGTGCGGTGGCCACCCCCAGGGTCAGGAACACCCGGACGTGGGCGGCCATCAGCCCTGTCATGGCGATGCGTGGCGCAGCGGCGCGTGGCTCGCCTGATCGGGCATCCATATCGGGCAGGGTGGATGCCAGCACGCCGGCACCCAGGACTGCGACCATTGCCGCCCAGTATGCGCCGGACAGGCCCAGGAAATGAATGAAGGCGGCCCCGATGAAGGGCCCGGAAAACATGCCAATGCGCATGGTGCCGCCCAGGGTCGAAAGTGCGCGCGCCCGCATCGAGATAGGTACGGCTTCGATCAGGTAGGTCTGGCGCGCCAGCATGAACACTGAGGTGGACATGCCGATCATGAACACCCCCACCGCTAGCACCCAGGGGTGGTGCGCTATCAGGCACAGCACCAGTGCGCACAGGCAGAACAGGGCGGCGCCCATCATGGCGAGCCGTTCGCCAAAGCGCGAGGTCAGTATCGCCGCAGGCAGGTTGCTGACCAGCGAACCGATGCCGATCAGCGATACGATGAAGCCCGACCAGGCAGGCGAGGCGCCCAGATCCGTCGCACTGAGTGCAAGGATTGGGAAAATGGCCCCTTCACCTATGCCGAACAGCAGCGAGGGGCCGAAGGCCGCCAGTGCGATCTTGCGCAGGTCAAAGGGTTGAATCGGATCGGGCACGGTGTGGTGGCTGAAGGCCGGAAAGGTTCTATTCTGGCACAAGCAGCCGCCTTAGGGCTGGACGGGCGGCGTTTCCGGGCGTTTGCGGGTGTGGACGGCGGCCAGCCATTCGGGAATCGGCATGGGGCGGGCCATCAGATAGCCTTGCAAAGCGTCACAGGAATTCTCGAACAAGAAGTCCGCCTGAGCCTGGGTCTCGACCCCTTCGGCAACGACGCGCAAGTCCAGTTGTGCAGCCATGGCCAGGATCAGCCGCGCGATTGCCGACGAGTCAGCATCGCTGGGGGTGTCCTGCACCAGGCTTTTGTCGATCTTCAGTTCATAGATGGGCAGGCGCTTCAGGTAGGCCAGATTTGAGTAGCCGGTGCCGAAATCGTCGATGGAAAACCGGATGCCCAGCAGGCTGAGTCCACGCATGCGTTGCGTGGTGTGCTGGATGTCGTGGATCAGTACGCCTTCGGTGATCTCGAAGATCAGGCGGTTGCCGGGAGCGCCCGTGCGCTCAAGCACACTTTCCACGTAATCCAGGAAGCTGGGTTCCATCAGGCGTTTGGGGCTGACGTTCAAGGATATCGGGTAGGTCTCGCCTGCAGCCTGCAAATCCAGCAGTAGGTCGCAGGCCTGGTTCAGCGACCATTCCCCCAGATGCCCGATCAGACCGGTCTCCTCGGCGATTGGAATGAACAGGGCCGGGGATACCATGCCGCGCGTCGGGTGATTCCAGCGTGCGAGCAGTTCGGCGCCGGTCACCCGGCCGTCGGGGCCGTACTGCGGCTGCAGGTGCATCGAAAGCTGTGGTGTATTCAAGGCGAGCGTCAGGTCGTGTTCCAGCCAAAGGCGTTGCTCGGCCTCGCTTTGCATGTCCCGTTCGTAGAACGTGACGCGATTGCCGCCGGCTTCCTTGGCGCGGTACATGGCCATATCCGCCTCGCGCATCACATCGTCGACCGATCCGCTGCCCGTATGCAGCAGGGTCAGCCCGGTACTGGCCGTCACGACGCACGGCAGATTGTCGATGACGAAGGGCTCAATCAGGGACTGGCGCGCCTTGTCGGCGACATACATGGCGTTGCGCGCGCCTTCTTCGGTGCTGGCCCCGAGCTGGTTGAGCAGTATGATGAATTCGTCGGCGCCAATGCGCGCCACGGTATCGCGTTCACGGGTGATCTCGGTCAGTCGTCCGGCGACGGCGCATAGCAGTTGATCACCGATGCTGTGGCCGCGGGTGTCATTGACCTTTTTGAAATTGTCCAGATCCAGCAGTAGCAGTGCGCCAGTGCTTTGCCCCTGGCGTGCGCTTTCCATGGAGTGCGCCAGACGATCGAGCACGAGGCGACGGTTGGGCAGATTGGTCAGTGTGTCGTAGAACGTCAGGCGTTCGGCGACTTCTTCGGCCTGCGTGCGACCGGTGATGTCGGTGGCAATCGCACAGATGGCCTCGATATTGCCTGCGGCATTGCGCAGCGGGATCTTGATTGACAGAAAGGTGCGGGTCTCGTCGGTGCAACTAGGGCGCAGTTCTTCTTCCAGCACCAGACGTTCATCCTTTTCCATGGCCTGTTCGTCGGTGCGTCGAATAACGGCCAAGGACTGGGGGTCGGTGACGAAATCCTCGTCGCGCCGGCCAAGCAGATCGGATTCCGTCAGGCCATAGAAGTCACAGAGCTTCTGGTTGATATACACGTAACGCAGGTTCTGATCCTTGATAGTGATCATTGCGTCGATGCTGTCCAGAATCGTATAGAGCCGGTCTTCATTCGAGCGCGTGCGTCGCATCTGGCGCGATAGCCGCACTTTCATCCATGCGATGGTCAGGACGGCCATGGCCAGCAGCAGCGACAGACCGCCCACCATCCATTTGGTTTCGTACGAGAGCTCCGGGCTGCGCGTGGGATTTTGCCAGTGTTCGATCATCTGGAAGTAAAACGAATCGGGCTGCCCCTGCCAACGGGACAGGTGGCGGTCGATGGCCGCCAGGATCCAGGGTTTGCGCCCCTTGGGCGTTGCGAAGTACAGGTCGGTAGGCTGGAAAATGATCGGGGTCGCGGTCAGTTGGCGACTCTTGATGGACATCTCGCCAAAGAAATAGTCCGAGGCGACGGCGTCAGCCCGGCCGGCTTGCACCAGGTTGAATCCGTCCTCCAGGTTGGCGACTGTCGTCATGTCCACGGTCAGATTCAGGGCCTGGAATAGCTGGGTCAGATAGTCGTACTGGGCGGAACCGCTGAGGACCACCAAATGCTTGCCGGCCAGATCCTGGATCGAGCGCAGTGTGTTCCCGGTGCGGGCGTAGATCTGGGACCAGCTGTGCAGTGCGGGGACATGGTGGAAATCAAATTTCTGCGCGCGCTGCTCGGTATAGACTACATCGGGCAGCAAGTCGATTTTCGAGGCGGCCAGCAGATCCAGGCATTCCTTCCAGGCGCAGCGCGTGGTGTGGAGTTCCCAGTTTTCCTTTTGGGCGATTCGGTTCAGAAGCTCGCCCAGTATGCCGCCCGGCGAGCCGTCGGGCATGATGTAGACGTCCGGTCGCTGCTCGTAGATGCCGACCTCGATCGTCCGCACTTGGCCAAACGCGTTCGTACACGCCACGAGCAGGGCGAATACAAACAGAATCACACCTAGGATGCGGGGAGGATTGTGCGGCATGGTTCTGCGAAGTGCGAAGGCCAGTTGCCAGAAAGGGTGAGAGGTCGGGGACAAGCGCCCATAATAGTGGCTTATGGCTTAAAACAAAACCGCTCGGCGTCCCGATGCTTGCCCACTGATCGGGGCTTTGCGCCTCGTGCAGCCTGCCTGAATATCTGGTTTTGACCTCAGGATGGGGTAAAACGGCCTTAGCAGGCCTTGAAATTTGCCTGGATGGCGGCCTGATCCAGGTCGTGTGCGAGGGCCAGCATCAGCAGGATCCTGGATTGTTGGGGATTCAGGCTGTGGCTGCACAGCAGACCGGTGTTTCGGTCGGTGTCGCGTGCACCGACTTCGCCGCTGGGTACGCGGCTGGAACGCACGCATGTCAGGCCTCTGCGGCGCGCAAGCAGGCTGCCTCGGGCCGCCCCGGGGCTGAGGCTGCCGTTGCCCGTCCCCGCGATGACGATGCCTGCTGCGCCGGCCAGGATCGATGCCTGGTATAGATGCTCACCGGCATCCTGATGGTCATACAAAATATCTACCTGTGGCAGCTTGCCCAGACCCTTGAGCGAGAAGGTGTGCGTGGCTACAGGCGCTGGGTGCAGCACGAGGCGGGGGCCGTCGTGCCCAAACCACCCCAGCAGGCCGGGCCCGGCGGGATTGAAGGCATCTACGTGCGAGGTGTGTGCTTTGGTGACATAGCGGGCCGAAAGGATTTGGTCATTCATTGCGACCAGTACGCCGCAGTCCCGGGCCTTGGGCTCGGCCGCCAGTTGCAGGGCATGATAAAGGTTCAGCGGCCCGTCGGCACTGAGCGCCGAAGCGGGGCGCATGGCGCCCACCAGGACGACAGGTCTGGGGTCCCGGATCAGCAGGTGCAGCAGGAAAGCGGTTTCCTCGAGGGTGTCGGTACCATGCGTGATGACGATACCGTTCAGGTCGGGATCGCGCAATAGGTGCTCGATGCGGCGCGCCAGTTTCAGCACTGTGCGCAGGCTAAGTTTGCTGCTGTCGGTATTGCAGACCTGCTCGCACTGGATGTCGCCCAGGGCGCGCGCCTCGGGTACGGCGTCGAGCATGGACTCGATGCCTTCCGTGACGGTGTAGTCCGTCAGATGGCTGGCCGTTTCGGCTGTGGCGGCAATTGTGCCGCCAGTACCGAGCAGGGCCAGGCGAGGTGGTCTGGACGGTGCCTTGGCCATCAGGGATACAGGCCGCGCACCTGACGGGCCTCAAGGATGCGAGAGCAGGCGACAATAAATGCGGCGGTGCGCAATGATACTTTGTGTTCACGGGCAATGCCGGCCATCGAAGCATACGCCGAGCGCATCATTGCTTCCAGCCGGTGATTGATTTCCTGTTCTGTCCAAAAGAAGCTGGAAAAGTCCTGTACCCATTCAAAATAACTGACGGTCACACCGCCCGCGTTGGCGACCACGTCGGGCACAATGACGGTGCCTTTTGCCGAAATGATGTCGTCGGCCTCGGGGGTGGTCGGCCCGTTCGCGCCTTCCACCAGGATGCGGGTATGGATCAGGTCGGCGTTGTCGTGATTGATCTGGCCTTCGAGGGCGGCCGGGATCAGGATGTCGGTCTGCAGCGACCAGAAAGCCTTGGCGTCGATCGCCTCGGTTTCCGGTGCGTCGGCCACGCCGCCGTTCTGCTCGGCATGCTGCAGCAGTGCCAGAACGTTCAGACCATTGGCGTTGTACACGATGCCGGTGTGGTCGTAGACTGCGACCACGTGTGCGCCGGCCTCGTAGAACAGGCGGGCGGCGGTGCCGCCTACATTCCCGAAGCCCTGGATGGCAACGCGTGCGCCCTTGATGTCGATCTGGGACTCGCGCGCAGCTTCGCAGGCCACGACATATACACCTCGACCCGTAGCCTCGACACGGCCCAGGCTGCCGCCCAGCGATACGGGCTTTCCGGTGACCACCCCTGTGGCTGCGGAGCCCTCGTTCATGGAATAGGTATCCATCATCCAAGCCATCGTCTGTGCACTGGTGTTGACATCAGGCGCGGGGATGTCTTTGTTTGGCCCGATGATGGCGCCGATTTCGCTGGTGTATCGGCGGGTGATGCGCTCGACCTCGGCCAGCGAATACTCGTGCGGGTTCAATCGGATACCGCCTTTGGCGCCGCCAAATGGCAGGTTCACGGCTGCGGATTTTACCGACATCCAGGCCGACAGGGCCATGACCTCGGACAGCGTGACATCCTGGTGGTAGCGCACGCCGCCCTTGCCCGGGCCGCGTGAGGTGTTGTGCTGGACACGATAGCCTTCGAAATGCGCGACGGTGCCGTCATCGAGTTCGACGGGGACGTCGACGATCAGGATGCGTTTGGGGCGCTTGAGGGTTTCGACCCATTTTGCGAGCTTGCCCAGGTACGGTGTCACGCGGTCTACCTGCTCTAGATAGATTCCCCAAGGCCCCGGGTGTTCTGGATCCAGGTAAGAGGGGACCGGATGGGTGTAGGAAGTTGGCATGACGGATGGCCTCGTGAGGAAGTTTGGGGGCGCTGCGGGAAACCGACTGCGCGCGAAGACACACATTTTAATGCGGGGGATTGAATCTGTCCCCCATTGTTTCAGCGCGCGGTTATAAGAATTCAACAATAAATTCGTTCCTGTCGCATGGTCGTGCGTGCCAGACTGGCGGCTGGACGGATCGGGCCTGTGCGCCTGAATTCCGGGAGATTGAAACAATAAGGGATTGATGTGGCGACTTTTGCAGATCCACAGACGGATCGGGCCTGGGCCCAACTGCGCGACCGCCTGGAATGGATTTTGGGCATGCACCCGGATGCGGTGCTGGCATCGTCCATGGGTGTCGAGGACATGTTGTTGCTGCATGCGCTGGCGGGCACGACCCTGCATCCGGCCGTGCTGATGCTGGATACCGGGCGTCTGCACCCGGAAACCCTGCGGATGGTCGAGGTGATCCGTGAGCGTTATGGGATTGATGTCGAGGTCTGGCAGCCGAATCCCGGGGATGTCCAGGCCCACGTGGCCGAGCACGGCGAGTTTGGTTTTTACGAGAGCGTTGAATTGCGCAAGGCATGTTGCCACATCCGCAAGGTTGAACCCCTGCATCGCGCACTGGTCGGGCGTTCGGCCTGGATTACCGGCCAACGTCGCGAGCAATCGGCGACCCGTATCGAACTGCCCGAGAGCGAATTCGATGACACCTTCGGCCTGCAGAAATTCAATCCCCTGGCGCAGTGGACGGGCGCCCAGGTCTGGGACGCCGTACGCACGCTGGGCATCCCTTATAACCCGCTACACGATCAGGGCTACCCATCGATCGGCTGCGAGCCCTGTACCCGGGCCGTGCGCCCGGGCGAGGATCCCAGGGCCGGGCGCTGGTGGTGGGAGCAACGCGACAGCCTCGAATGCGGCCTGCATGCGGGGAATCCGACCGGCACCGATCCCACGGTCGTGCCGCGCGACATCGTTCATCAATAAGGATAGTCATGAGCAGCAAACTGGCAGTACGCACCCATCTGGACTGGCTGGAGTCCGAAGCGATCTACATCCTGCGCGAAGTGGCTGCCGAGTGCGAGCGCCCGGTGTTGCTGTTTTCGGGCGGCAAGGACTCCGTCGTGCTGACGCGCCTGGCCGAGAAAGCCTTTCGCCCGGCGGCCTTCCCGTTCCCGCTGATGCACATCGATACCGGGCATAACTTTTCCGAGGTCATCGCTTTTCGCGATCAACGTGTTGCGGAACTGGGCGAGCGCCTGATCGTGCGCTCGGTCGAGGATTCCATCGCACGCGGAACGGTGGTGTTGCGCCGCCCGACGGATTCGCGCAATGCGGCCCAGGCGACGACCTTGCTTGAGGCGATCAGCGAGTTCGGCTTCGATGCCTGCATAGGCGGGGCGCGCCGCGACGAGGAAAAAGCGCGCGCCAAAGAGCGGATCTGCTCGTTTCGCGACGAGTTCGGCCAGTGGGATCCAAAGGCCCAGCGTCCCGAGTTGTGGAATGTCTTCAATACCCGCGTGCATCCGGGCGAGAACATTCGCGTATTCCCGATTTCGAACTGGACGGAGCTGGACATCTGGCAGTACATCGAGCGCGAGCAATTGGGGCTGCCCTCGATCTACTACGCCCATGAGCGCGAGGTCATTCGGCGTCGCGGCATGCTGGTTCCGGTCACCCCGTTGACGCCTGCGCTTGAGGACGAGCGCACCGAGCACGTGTCGGTGCGCTTTCGAACCGTGGGCGATATTTCCTGCACCTGCCCGATCGATTCCACAGCCGACAGCCCGTCGGCCATCATCGCCGAAACCGCCGTCACCACGATTACCGAGCGCGGCGCGACCCGCATGGATGACCAGACATCCGAGGCATCGATGGAGCGACGCAAAAAACAAGGATATTTCTGATGAATGCTATCAATGAACAGTGGCCTGTGTCGGGTGAAACCAGTGTGCTTCGGCTGATTACCGCAGGCTCGGTCGATGACGGGAAATCCACGCTGATCGGCCGCCTGCTGCTGGACAGCAAGGGGGTGTTCGCCGATCAACTGAGCGCAATCACCGGGTCGAAATATGCGCGGGCGCCCAATAGCGCTGTGGACCTGGCGCTGCTGACCGATGGCCTGGAGGCCGAGCGCGAGCAGGGTATTACCATTGATGTGGCCTATCGCTACTTTGCCACCCCCGTGCGCAAATTCATCGTGGCCGATGCGCCCGGCCATGAACAGTACACGCGCAATATGGTGACGGGCGCATCGACCGCACAGGCGGCCATCATCCTGATCGACGCCAGTCGTGTAGCCGATGGCGAGCTTTTGCCGCAGACCAAACGCCACAGCACCCTGGCGCGCCTGCTGGGTTTACGCCACATCGTTGTTGCGGTCAACAAAATGGATCTGGTCGATTGGCGGCAGGATGCGTTCGAAGGCATTAGGCAAGCCTATGGCAAGCTCGCCGCCAAACTGGGCATCGAGTCCTTTGACATCGTGCCGCTGTCGGCCTTGTCGGGCGACAACGTCGTCCACGGTTCCGGGCACACGCCATGGTATGGCGGCCCGACGCTGCTGCATCTGCTTGAATCGCTGCCCCTCGATGAGGCCCCCCAGGAAAGCAGCGTGCGCTTCTTTGTGCAGTGGGTGATTCGGCACAACGGCAGTGGCCCGGGCGCATTTCGTGGCTACGCCGGTCAGCTGGCAGGCGGCACTTGGCGGGTCGGTGACGCCGTTCGGGCCCTGCCCAGTGACCAGACTGCCCACATTGTGCGGATCCTGCGCGGCGACCGGGATGTCGAGTCCGCGCAGCTTGGCGATAGTGTGACCATCGTGCTGGATCGCGATATCGATGTGTCACGCGGCGATGTGCTGATTGATGGTCTGGCTCAGCCCCGGGTGGCACGCGAATTCGAGGCCGAGTTGTGCTGGCTGGATCAGCAGGCCTTGAATCCCGCGAGGCTGTACTGGCTAAAGCAGGGCACCCGCCTGACGCAGGCAAAGATTCAGGCGGTTCATACGCGTCGCGATATCCATGAGCTGAGCACGATCAACTGGAACGGCACGCTGGCCATGAACGATATCGGCCGGGTCACAGTCAAGGCACGTGAGGAATTGGTGTTGGACGACTACGCGGCGCAGCGCGCGACGGGGGCATTTATCCTGATCGATATGGCCACCAACCAGACTGCGGCGGCCGGGCTGGTCAGGGGGCACTAAACGTCGTATTCCTTGAGGCCGTCCAGATCCAGCACCTGTACCGCACCGTATTCAACCTTTAGCATGCCGGCGTCCTCGAGCGCCCGCAGTGCTTGGTTGGTGCGCTGGCGCGATATTCTGGCCAGATAGCCGATTTCCTCCTGGGTGATTTCCAGGCGCATCGATTTTGAAGGGTAGAGCAGCGGATTGAATAGTTCAGCCAGGCAACGCGCCACGCGCGCATCGGGCGCGAACAGGCGATCGTATTCCGCCTTGCCGATGAACTGCCCCACGCGCTCGTTCAATTGGTGCAGCAGGTAGCGGTTGAACGGGACGCTGTTGTCGAGCAGCCAGTCAAAGGTCTCGCCGCGCAGGCGCGCAATGGTGCTTTGGCGCAGAGCCACTATGTCGTATTTGCGGGTCTCGCGTTTCAACAATGTGCCTTCGCCGATCCATCCGCCCGTAGGGACGCCCGTCAGTGAGGCTGTCTTGCCGTCGATATTGCTGACGGATACCTTGACCAGGCCGCTGAGCACCCCGATCCAGGCGTGGCCGATCCCGCCCCGATGTTCAATAATGGTGCCCGGTTCGGCCACCGCAATCGTGGTGTCACGCACCACACGCGCCTGCTGATCCGGGTCCAGCAGCTCGAACCAGGCAGCACTTTCCTGTAGCGACGCGTGCAGATTCATGGGTGACCGCCCCTGAGATGGTGGGATTGCGGGTTTTGCGACATGTGGTTCATGCTCGTCCATTGTATTTTATCCATAGCCGGCATGGCATTATGCCCGGATCTGCATCGAGTCTGTAGCCCTAGCCGGGGATGAGCGCAGGCCGTGCATGGCGTTCTGCTTGATGGGGTATAGGGTACTATTTCTCTTTCCATGCTTGTCTAGAGAGGTTTCTATGCGCGCGTTCAAATATGCAGTCGGGGCCCTGGCGATGATGGCCGGTCTGTCATGGGCCCATGCCGATACCCTGGCGACAGTGAAGGAACGGGGGGTCGTGCGTTGCGGTGTGACCACCGGATTTGCCGGTTTCTCCGCCCCGGACGCCAAGGGAGTCTGGAAGGGTCTGGATGTGGATATGTGTCGTGCGGTCGCAGCCGCGACCCTGGGCGATGCTGAAAAGGTCAAGATCGTGCCGCTGAACGCCCAGCAGCGCTTCACTGCCTTGCAGTCGGGTGAAATCGATCTGCTGGCGCGCAATACCACGGTGACCCAGACGCGCGATACGTCGCTGGGCGTCATCCATGCCGGGATCAACTTCTATGACGGGCAGGGTTTTCTGGTGCCGAAATCCCTGGGCATCAAAAGCGCAAAGGAAATCAATGGCGCAACGGTCTGCATGCAGACGGGAACATCGAATGAAAACACGATGGCGGACTGGGCGCGCGCCAATCAGGTGACGTATACGCCGGTGGTGATCGAGCAGTTCAACGAGGTCGTCAATGCCTTTGCGGCAGGGCGCTGTGATGTGTTCACGACCGATGCTTCGGGCCTGGCCTCGATCCGTATCGCCAAACTTTCTGATCCGTCGGATTATGTGATCCTGCCCGAGATCATTTCAAAAGAGCCGTTGGGACCCTTTGTGCGCCAGGGCGATGATGTCTGGCTGAATGTTGTCAAATGGTCTCTGCAGGCCATGATCGGCGCCGAGGAACTGGGCGTGACCTCGGCCAATGTGGATCAGCAGCTCGACAGTCACGATCCCAATGTGCGGCGCATGCTGGGTGTGACGCCCGGCGCGGGAAAAAACCTGGGGCTGGATGAAAAGTGGGCGTACAACATCGTCAAGCAGGTCGGCAATTACGGCGAATCGTTCGAACGCAATGTCGGCATGGACAGCCCCTTGCAGATCCGGCGTGGCCTGAATGCGCAGTGGACCGATGGTGGGCTGATGTACGCTCTGCCGATCCGCTGATCGGCCCATGGTCAGCTGCTGCGGCGCTGGTAAACCAGGCTGATCCGCGCAAAGGCGGCCTGTAGCTCGGGCGTCCCGGCCTGAAAAACGACGGGCCGCCCTTTTTGCATGAAGCACAGCAGTTTTTTCGATGACAGCAGCGGAATGAAACGGGTTGATTGGATGTCGTTCCAGTTGGCTTCGCGACGCTTGATCCAGGTCTGATGGATGCCCTGTCGGTTGATTTCCGTCACGGATGTCCACATATGCCAGGCCACCACGATCAGTGCCACGTAGCACAGCAGGATGCTGGCGGCGATGGTCGCGTTGACCTGCTGCCCGGCCGGGCTTGCTGCTGTCGAGATCAGTTTGACGGTGATCACCAGCAGGATCGCCCATGCCAGCACCGCGATCCAGCGTGGCCAGGCACGACCGCGCAGGGGCAATTCACCCAATTCAGCAAGCAGCGCGGCGTGTTCCTCGGGGCTGGGCCGCAAGGATAGGGTCACGATTTACGGGCGGCCAGGGCGTTGCCCGCCCGGCTGGCGCCTTTGCGCCCCAGGTGGCCGGACAGCCATTGGCCGATATCCACCACGGCGTCCAGGTCGATCCCTGTGTGCAGGCCTTGGCCGTTGAGCATATACAGCACGTCCTCGGTCGCGACGTTGCCGGTCGCGCCCTTGGCGTAGGGGCAGCCGCCTGCGCCGGACACTGAGCTGTGAAAGATCCGCACGCCGGCTTCGAGCGCGGAAAGAATATTGGCCAGTGCCTGCCCGTAAGTGTCGTGGAAATGCCCTGATACCTGTGTGGACAGGTCGGCGACTTCGCCCACTGCGCGCATCACGCGCCCGACCTGTGCGGGTGTGCCGACGCCTATGGTGTCCGACACATCGATTTCGTCACATCCCAGGCGCAGCATGCGCTGGGCAACGTCCACGACGGATGCAACGGGGGTTTCGCCCTGATAAGGGCAGCCCATCGAGCAACTGATGCTGCCGCGCAGGCGCAGGCCGGCCGCCTTTGCCGCTGTGGCGACGGGTTCAAAGCGTGCAATGGACTCGGCAATCGAACAGTTGATGTTGCGCTGCGAAAAGGCCTCGCTGGCCGCACCAAAGATCACAACCTCGTCGGCACGGGCCGCCAGGGCCGCCTCAAAGCCACGCATATTCGGTGTGAGTACGGAATAAATCGTGCCCGGGCGGCGCTCGATCGCAGCCATGACTTCGGCGCCATCGGCCATCTGGGGGACCCATTTTGGCGATACAAAGGAGGCTGCCTCGACGTTCTGGAATCCTGCCGCAGCCAGCCGGTTGACCAGCTCGACCTTGATGGCGGTATCGACGAATTGCTTTTCGTTCTGTAGACCGTCGCGCGGTGCGACTTCGACGATTTTGATGTGCTCGGACATGGGGTGGCTACCTGGGTGTTTTCGGGGAATATCAATGATAGCTCAGGCCAGCCGCTGGAAGCGGCCATCGGGCTGACGGGCGATCATGCCCTGCAGTTCCAACATCGCCAGGGCGGCGTTCACGCGGGCCATGGCCCATTGCAGGCGGCCCTGGATCTGCCCGGCGTCGACCGGGTCATGGCCCAGAGCTTCGAGTAGGGCGTGTTCATCGCCGGACACCGCCAGGTCGGGTTTTTGCCGGGCCATCGGTGCTGGGCGATCGACGGTGTCGGCTGCGGCTGTGGGTGACGGGCCCGACTGTCGCAGTTCCTCAAGAATGTCTTCACCCGATTCCACGAGCTTTGCCCCCTGGCGGATCAGGGCGTGACAGCCGCGCGCGAGCGGTGAATGGATTGATCCGGGGATCGCAAATACCTCGCGTCCGAGTTCGGTGGCCAGGCGCGCAGTGATCAGTGACCCGCTTTGCCGGGCGGCCTCGACCACCAATACCCCGCGCGAGAGCGCAGCGACAATGCGGTTGCGCATGGGAAAATAATGCGGCATGGCGCGTGCCCCGAGCGGAAATTCGGAAACCAGCAGGCCGTCCTGGGCGATCCGGTGCGCAAGCGTGCGGTTGCGTGCCGGGTAGACGATGTCTATGCCTGAGCCCAGTACTGCGATTGTGCGGCCCGCATCGGGCCCGGCGTTCAGTGCTCCCTCGTGTGCCGCAGCATCGATGCCGCTGGCCAGGCCGCTGATGATGCACCAGCCTTGGCCCGATAGGTATTGCGCGAAGGCCTGGGCGTTTTCCGATCCGCCTGTGGTCGCGCTGCGCGCACCGACGATGGCAATGGCCGGCCGGTGCAGCAGGCTGGGGTCGCCGTTGAGGAATAGCATGGGTGGGGGATCGTGCAGTTCCAGCAGGCAGGTCGGGTACTGGGGGTCGGCCAGCGTCAAGGCGTGGTGGTCGGGCTCGCGCAGCCAGTCCAGACTTGCATCCAGGGCTGACTGCATGGCCTCGTCGGGTGCCTGGCGCAGGCGGGTGGCCAGGGCGGGGTCCAGATGGCGCGCCAGATTGCCCGTAGAGGCAGTGTAGATATCCTGGGGCATCCCAAAGACCGCCAGCAGCCTGCGGATGCGTGTCGGCCCCAGTCCGGGTTCGAGACCCAGGCGGATCCAGGCGCGTAGTTCGGTTTCGTCGGCAGTCAGGGGCATAGTTGGCCTAGTGTGCCACGGAAGGGGCATTCCTTGGGGACCAGGATGACGACAAGATCACGCAACGTCATTTATCATA
>JAKDMO010000169.1 GCA_030452305.1 Alcaligenaceae bacterium
GTCCACAGGCACGCTGCCCTGCCGCGTATTCAATATGCGGTGCAGGTGATCCAGAATGGATGAGACGAGGACCTCGGTGCGGCTTGTTTGCCCGCCGCCATCGTCGGCATCCAGGCTGGTGATGCGTTCCAGCAATCGGCGTTCGTTCATCTGAGCCGGAGCGCGGCGTACCGCGCTCCGTGGCCCTGTTTACTTGGGGGCCAGCCAGGAGTCTTCGGCCTCAATGCCGTCAGGCTCCCATGTCCAGACGATCTTCTCGTAAGTCATGCCGATGTCTTCCATGTGCCCCATCTGTCGGTTATCCGGATGCAGGCAGTTGGGCACCCAGAGGCGGGTGCCGACCACCACGGCTTTTTCCAGATGGATGGTGTAGTACTTTTCCTCGGTGCCCTTAGGGCTGATGCGGTAGAACTCCAGGTCGACTTTCTTGAGTTGCTCGCCCGAGCACAGGGCCTGATACAGTTTCGGAGACGATTTGTCGATCTCTTTGGTCAGGGTGATGCCCAGGTGCTGACGCTTGCCCGATGGCAGGCCGGTCTGCGGATTTTTAGGCAGTTCAATATGATGATCGACCGCTTGCACGAGGATTTTGCCCTCGTGGCCGCTGACTTCGCACGACCCATCGATCTTTCCCTGATTCTCACCTTCCAGGGTGAGGTAGCATGGCATTGGCATGGTAGACTTTCCTTGCAGTTGACGAAATTGAATAAATAGTTACTGTGGTAAATCCTGATGGTGTGTCGGTGGCAGCCGGCGCACCATCAGGCGTTTTTGCGGGTCAGCTCTTGTCCAGCTTGCCCACAAGCGAAAGCGTGAAGGATGCCCCCATGTACTTGAAGTGCGGGCGCACCTTCAAACCTACGCGATACCATCCCGGATCGCCTTCGACGTCCGAAACAGTAATTTCCGCCTGGCGCAGTGGTCGCCTGCTGCGCACCCCGGGTGCGGGGTTGTCCATATCGGCCACATATTGGCGAATCCAGTTGTTCAGCTCGGCTTCCAGGTCGTTGCGCTCTTTCCAGGTGCCGATGTTTTCGCGCTGTATCACCTTGATGTAGTGCGCCAGGCGGCTGACCACAAAGATGTACGGCAATTGCGTGCCCAGCTTGTAGTTCAGCTCGGCCTGCTTGCCTTCGGGGTTGTTGCCGAAGAACTTCGGTTTTTGCACGGAATTGGCTGAGAAAAACGCAGCGTTGTCGGTGTTCTTGCGCATGGTCAGGGCGGCGAAGCCTTGTTCGGCCAGTTCGAACTCGCGCCGTTCCGAGATCAGGACCTCGGTCGGAATCTTCATCTGGGCCTCGCCCATGGCTTCGTAGTTGTAGACCGGCAGGTCGCCCACCGTGCCACCGCCTTGCGGGCCGATGATGTTCGCGCACCAGCGGTACTGCCCAAAGCTCTCGGACAGACGGCTGGCAAATGCGAAGGCGGCATTGCCCCACAGGAAATCCTTGTTGCCGCCTCCGACGTCCTCGTTGTAGCGGAATTTCTTGGTGGGCACGGTTTCGTCGCCATAGGGCACGCGCAGCAGAAAGTTCGGCATGGTCAGGCCGACAAAACGCGCGTCCTCGGATTCACGAAATGCGTTCCACTTGGCATACTGCGGCCCTTCGAACACTGCGGACAGGTCTTTCAGATTCGCCAGATCCGAATAGGAATCCATGCCAAAGAACTGGGGCCCTGCCGCAGCGATGAACGGTGCGTGCGCCATCGCGGCTACGCCGGCCACCGATTGCAGCAGTTTGATGTCCTGGCCTCCGGGGCCGAAATCATAGTTGCCGATGATGGTTCCGAAGGGCTCACCCCCGAACTGCCCGAATTCCGCTGTGTACACCGCTTTGTACAGGCCCGAGCGTGTGATGTCGGGTGCGTCCTCGAAGTCATCGAGCAGGTCCTGCTTCGAGACATTCAGGATTTCAATCCGGTTGTTTTCGCGGAAATCGGTGCGGTCGACCAGAAATTTCAGCGAGCGCCAGGCCGACTCAAGCTTCTGGAAGGACTCCTGGTGCATGATGGCATCGACCTGCTGGCACAGTTTTTGATCCAGGCCGGCGATCATTTCGTCGATCATCCCCTGGCCGACCTTTTGTGTGGAACGGCTGGGTTCCAGCAGTTCGGCGACAAAGGCTTCCAGGCCCTGGCGTGTGACGGAATAGGCATCGTCGCTGGGCTGGATGCGTGTCGATTCGATCAGTTGATCGATCAGCGAGCCTTCGGCCTGTTCGGCCGGTTTGGCTGCATCCGGTTGTGCTTGGGTTTGATCGCTCATGAATTACTCCTTGTCCTGGGCGTCGATGCCCTTGTCCTGTACACCCAGCTCGCTTAACAGGCGCTCGCGTGCGCCCTCGTCCTGAATCAGGGACTGCAGTTTCTTGCGAAAATCGGGCAGGTTCCCCAGAGGCCCTTTCAGCGCCTTCAGGGCTTCGCGAAGCTCAATCAACTGGCGCAGCTCGGGCACCTGCTCGGCGATCGAATCGGGCTCGAAGTCTCGCAGGTTCTGAAATTTGAGCGAAACAGGAATTTGCTCGTCTTCTGAAGGGGTCTCTGACAAACGGTTGGGTACCGACATGGTCAGGTCCAGGCCCTGGGCCTTGAGCACATCGTTGAAGTTGTCTTTGTCCACCTGGATGGGCTTGCGCTCGTCCACCGGGGTATCCGATTCCTTTAATGTGAAATCACCCACCACCAATTGCTTGAGCGGCAGCTCGACCTGCTCTTTGGCGTCGCCTGTGGACGGCTTATATACGATATTGACACGTTCCTTCGGGGCTACGGAGCCGTCTTTGGCCATTTTGGTTCTCCTTGATGTTGAGCAAGTCAGTTGGCGCTAGGCTGCGACAGTTGCCAGGCGGCCGGTACATTGATGCGGGACAAGCGCCCCAGCATGGATGCCGCCGGCCCGGCGTGGTCAGCGCCGTGCCGCAGTTCGATGCCCGCCGCCAACTCCATTGCTTGCCGGGCAAGCTCTGGTTCCCATGTGGACAGGTGGTGGACTTCGAGTTCGTCGATCAGCGGAATCACCAGTGCCCGCATGTCGGTCTTGGTATCGAATCGGTGAATCAGGCTGCACTGGGCCAGTTGCAAACGAAAGCCTGCGCGACGGCTTTCGGCCTGGTGTAGAGCGGCCTGAAGCTGCGTCAGCGCCTCGTCCAGCTTGCCGGCGACAGCCCGACCTTCGGCCTCGCGCGTCAGCGCCGCGATATCCCCGGCTGTGTCGTTGTTGCCGTCTGCGGCGGGCGAGCCCTGCAGGGCCTGTAGCCAGGCCTGGGTGGCGGGGTCCGCAAAAGGGCGCCCGTCGTTGTAGCTCAGTTCAGCGAGGCCGGGAACCCGGCTGATGAGTCGCGCCGTTTCCAGCGCCACCGTTTCAGCCGCCTGGCTTGCACCCAATTGAGTCAGTGCGCCATGACTGGCCCGATTCAGATCCAGCCAGAGCGGCATGGAGGCCAGGCGCGACTCGGTAAAACGGATGATGGCCAGTGCATCGCCTGCCTGTGTGATCCGATCGAAATTATCAATTAAGGGGTCGGACGGTGCCGGCAGCCGGGTGGTTCGGCCTTGTGCGGCAGGTGCCTGATCCAGCGTCGTCCAGGCGCAGATGCGATTCAGACGGAACAGCATCGGCGCAGTGGGCTGTTCCTGGATAAACCAGGCTACAAGCGGATGCAGCCCGGCCAGTGCGCTTTCGACTGTGGCTGTGATGTCTGCCTCGGCGCCAAGTGGAGCCACTGGCGCGACCTGTGGTATTGATGCGGGTGGGGGTGTCGCAGCGGCAGCCGGCGAGGCGGGCGTGGCGGCGTTCGTGGGAGATGCTGCAGGTGTATTGTTTGTATCGTCGCCTGTGGACTCTACAGGCAGGCGCCGTAGAATGGCGGCCAGCCCATAAAAGGCCGGTGCCTCGGCATCGTGCCCTTGCCATGCTGTGTCCAGCGCATCCCAATCCTCAAGCATTTCCGTATGCTCGGTGGCGCTCATGGCCGGCATCTGCATGATGGATTGCTCGTCCAGGGCTTCGTTTAGCTGATCCAGCAGCCATTGAGTCTGGTTGCGTCGTCCTCGCAACCGGGTGGACGGCGGCGACATGTCATCCCAATGTGTCTCTATCAGGTCGCGCAACAAGTGGATGCCATCAGCAAGACCCGATAACCCTTGTTCATGGAACAATGCCAGGGTCAGCCAAGTGCCTGCAGCGAGGTCCTTGCCTTCATTGCCGAGTACGGCAGTGGCCAATTTGACAACCATTGGCCATTCGACGGGCTCGCCCGCATGGATATCCGTCAGGCGGTCGATCTGGGCCTGCAGCGCATTGAATGCTTCCCCATCGCGCGGATTGATTCCGGCCGGTTGGGTTGCACTGATGGGTGATGCCCCCAACGTGCGTGCGGATATGAGGTCTGACACCTGGTAACGCCTTTTCGTATGACGGGCTGTGCCCTGCTTGTCCGAAAGACCGCAAAAACACTGTGCTTTTACTGTTTTCCGAATACTAGACAAAAAGTCGTTAACAAACTGTCAAACCAGAAAAACTTTTAATATGTAATTATTGGTAATCAATTAACGATCATTTAACGGTTGGCGACGTATAGTCTGGGCTTCCTTTTATTCATTCAGACAGCCAAGCCGCTGCCTGGGCACGATCGCCGCGCCCACTCGCATCATGTCGGCTTTCAGGAGGGGGGGTGTCCAACGGTGATGTCGACCCATATATGGGTCTCATGCATCCAAGCCTGACTCGGCCGATTCAGCTGCGATTGCTCGGTGAGTTCGATGTCGCGGTCGATGACGTGAACTGCACTCGGGCCATCCACTACACCAAACCCAGGTTCTTGCTGGCCATACTGGCCCTGTCGCGTGGCAAGCCGCAGACACGCGCAGATCTGGCCGGGATGTTGTGGCCCACCACTCAGCAGGACAGTCGCGCTAATTTGCGCCAGGCGCTGTTCGTCTTGCGGCGCCTGTTCAAATCCGTTCCCGATGCCTGGGATAGCACCAATCACGCCATTGCCCTGAACCCGGATGTTGTCATGGTGGATGTGCTGGCGCTGTTGGGTAGCTATTCGGGGCTGGGGTACTGGGAGCGATTGGCCTACGACCGCGGCGGCTTGCTCGAGCACATGGCCATGCCCGACAGCACGGCTTTCACGGCATGGCGCGGCAATTGGCAGTCGCGTATCGAGCGCGAAATCTCTGAGTGTCGGGAAGGCCTGATCTGCGAGTTGACCGGGGCGGGTGAGCAGGATCGGGCGCTTGAGTATGCCAAGCAATGGGTGCATCAACATCCGGCCGACGAAGGCGCGTATCGTCATCTGATCCGCTTGTTGCACGATATGGGCAATGATGAGGCCGCCTGGCTGGCGATGCAGCATTGTCGCAGTGCCATGTTAAAGCACCATAAT
>JAKDMO010000170.1 GCA_030452305.1 Alcaligenaceae bacterium
TAGCCCACCATCAACAACGCCGCTGCATGAATGCTCCAAAGGCCCATGCCACGCACCGGCAACGGATACAGAAAAGTCCATGCCCCCGCGTAGCCGCCGATAAATACGGATGCCACAATCGCCAGCGCGCCCAGTAGAAAGAGCACATAGTTGGCCCTGAACGCCCAGGGACTCAGTGGCACATATTTACGCAGGAAAAACCACAGAACCGCCAGCGTCCCGAGCCCCATGGTGCCCACCATGCCCGCACCGTGCATCGTCATGATCTGGTAGAACAGGACCGGCTGGGAGCCGATCCACGTCCCCTGCATCATGCGCATGGTCAGGCCCAACAGCATCATCAGCAGAAACAGCGCCAATGCCGTCAGAATGTACAGGTTGAAGGAAATGCGCTCGCTGCGAGACAGGCGCTCGTTTTCCGGAAAAAGTGTCAGTGTGCTCATGATCCGTCCTCCTGGCCGGCCAGGACTTCAAACTGACTGACCATGCCGTGATGCGCAATCCCGCAATACTCCAGGCAGAGGATCCGGTAGGTTCCCGGATCCTCGAACGTATGGAGAATCCGGTTTTCAAAACCGGGCATGGCCTGGGTTTGCACGACGATCCGATCATTCGGCCCGTAGATGGCAAAGCCGTGATTCACATCGACGCTGGTGACACGGAACTCCACAGGCACCCCGGCCTTGATCTGTGTCGTACTCAATTGCCACTGCCATTGGCGCCCCACCACCTCGACCACCTGCCCGGCCTTCAGCTCTGTGTGCTGCGCAGGGATTGGATAGGGCCACAGGGTCTGGTAGGCCACAGCAATACCGAGCAGCAGCAAGGCGACAAACAAGCCGCGCCGCACCCCATTGAATACCTGGCCCGAGCGCTGGACGGCTGCGGGTTCGGCGCGCTTGCCGGCCTGGCTGATCACATAGAGAAAGCCCAAGGCGACCAGCCCCATGCCTATGAGGGCAATCAGCCAGATCTTGTCTTGCAGAATCATGATGCGCCTCCGTAGAAAAGCGGAAGACAGCAATTGAACAACTGAAAACGTCAGGCCCGCACGCCTGCCATGAGTTCACCCAAATCCGGTCATGATGCCCACCCTCTGTTTCAAAGGGAAGTCGCCGAACTGGCAGGGAAAGTCGTCTATGAGTTTAAATTTTCACTTTCCCTTTTTTACGCATGGTAAACGTAAATCGTTACAGATTCAATATGAACGCTGGGTTCGCCCTATTAACTACTGTGCGCAGCGGTCAATGACGCGTTATCAATCACAAAACGATATTTGACGTCACCCTTGAGCATGCGTTCGTAGGCCACGTTGATTTCATCGGCGCGGATCATCTCGATGTCGGCCACGATGCCGTGTTCGGCGCAAAAATCCAGCATTTCCTGCGTCTCGGGGATGCCACCAATCAAAGAACCCGCCAGGCTGCGACGCTTCATGATCAGGTTGAATACCTGCGGCGAAGGATGCGGCGTGGCCGGCGCACCGACAAGGGTCATCGTGCCGTCACGCTTGAGCAGCGCAAAGAACGCATCCAGATTATGCGGGGCGGCGACGGTGTTCAGGATAAAGTCGAAGCTTTTGGCATGGGCCGCCATGTCGTCCTCATTACGCGAAATCACGACCTCGTGCGCGCCCAGTGCCTTGGCCGCCTCACGTTTGGATTCCGATGTGGTAAAAGCCACGACATGCGCGCCCATGGCGTGCGCCAGTTTGATGCCCATATGGCCCAGGCCGCCGATGCCCACTACGCCTACCTTTTGACCCGGCCCGACCTTCCAATGACGCAGCGGCGAGTATGTCGTGATGCCGGCGCACAAGAGCGGCGCCACAGCGGCCAGTTGCGCCTCGGGATGGCGGATGCGCAGCACGTAGCGCTGGTCCACGACGATCTGCTGCGAGTAGCCACCCAGGGTATGGCCGGGTGCGTCTGCGGTTTGGCCGTTGTAGGTGCCGACCATGTGATCACAGTAGTTTTCCAGCCCTTCCTCGCACTCATCGCAATGCCGGCAGCTATCGACAATGCAACCGACGCCGACCAAGTCCCCCGTCTGGAAACGAGACACCTGGCCGCCCACGGCCGACACGCGCCCGACAATTTCGTGGCCCGGCACACAGGGATAGTGCGTGCCGCCCCATTCAGAGCGCACCTGGTGGAGATCCGAGTGACACACGCCACAATAGGCGATATCAATCTGAATATCGTGCTCGCCCGGTGTGCGCCGGGTGATGTCCATCGATTCGAGAGGCTGATTGCCCGCATGGGCGCCGTATGCTTTGATAGTCATGACCTTGATTCCTGTGTCAATGTAAAAAGCGGTTTTCTGGAAAACCCCAATCTGTACATTCTAGACTGATGCACGGGTTGAGCCTGCCGCTTTTGTATCTGCGAAGTCGTGTACCAGCCTGGCGCCTGACGATCGGCAAAACAAGCACGCGTTGGTCGCAGACCTATATTTATCAGATTACCTTATGAATCAATCAATAAATATCGTTGGAGTGATGGAGCGATCTTGAGTTTAATGAGCAGATGGCGCTCAAGCCAGCTCCGAACAACACACGAAAACATGAGAGACACCCGATGACGCTCGCCTTCCTTGGAATCATCATATCGCTTGCCCTGTTGATCACGCTGGCCTATCGAGGCCATTCCGTAATCTATGCGGGCCCCATCTCTGCCATGGTCGCCGTCATTTTCGCCGGCGCACCGCTTCTGGCCTCATACACGCAGATCTTCATGCCCGCCTTCGGGCGCTTCATGATCGTCTTCTTTCCACTCTTTCTGACCGGCGCCATCTTTGGCCGCCTGATGACACTCAGCGGCTATGCCGACGACCTGGCCCGCTGGATCTCGTCCGGCCTGGGCGTGCAGCGGGCCATTCTGGCTACAGTCGTGGCCACGGCACTACTGACGTACGGCGGGGTCAGCGCCTGGGTGATCGCCTTTACCATCTATCCGATCTCGGTTGCCCTGTTCAAGGAAGCCGGTATCCCGAAACGATTAATGCCGGCCGCCATCGCATTGGGCATCTTTACTTTTGCCACAGCGGCGCTGCCCGGGTCCCCGCAGATCCACAATGCCATCGCCGCCCGCTACTTCAGCACCACGACGTTTGCTGCGCCGGTACTGGGTATCATCGGCGCCATCGTGACCTTTTCCTTGGGATACGCATGGCTGGTCTGGCGTCAGAAACAACTGATCGCCCGCGGTGAAGTATTCGAGACCACGCTGGATCCGGTCGGTCGCCAGAAGGCCGAGGCCCTGCTCGAAGCCAGCGAACAGGGGGATGATCTGTCCGGCGTCCGGCATACCGATTCCGGCACGATCTTGCGGCGCGGCTTCATCGGCGTGCTGCCGGTGCTGACCGTGGTGCTCGTCAATGCATTCATGACCTATGCCGTCCCGGCCATGGTCGACTTCGGCTACCTGAGCGAAGCCCAGTATGGCGCCACGAACATCAATCAGGTCATCGGGGTGTGGTCTGTCATCGCCTCGCTGGTGGCTGCCATTGTCCTGATTTTCCTGATGCAGACGCACAATGCAAGGACGTACATCGAAGGCCTGTCCGAAGGTGCCAAGAACTCCGTGGTACCGGTCTTTTCCACCGCCAGTGAAGTCGGCTATGGGGCGGTGATCGCTTCCCTGCCAGTGTTCGCGCTGATCAAGGCCGGCCTGTTCGGCATCAGCCAGAACCCCTTGATTGTGGCCGCCGTGGCGACCGGCGGCATCGCTGGACTGACCGGCTCGGCAGCAGGCGGCCTGACCATTACACTGAACAGTATCGGTGCCGAGCTGACCCGAATGGCCGTGGAACAGGGCATCAGCCTGGAAATCCTGCACCGCGTCACTGCCATGGCCGCAGTGAGCTTCGATTCACTGCCGCACAACGGTGCCATCATCACGCTGCTGGTCGTCTGCGGCCTGACGCACCGGGATTCCTACAAGGACATTGGCGTGGTGACCGTCATTGTGCCGCTGATTGGCTTGCTGGTCGTGCTGGGTCTCGGCCTGCTGATGAACTGAGGTCATGTCATGAATAACCCCACCAATACCCCCACATGCCCCGTGGGGCACCAGACCGGCCCGGCGTGCCCCGTCGACCAGATGGCGGCCGAATTCGATCCATTCCAGGATGCCTACATGGAGAACACGGCCGAGTTCGTGCGCTGGGCGCGTGAACAGGCACCAGTGTTCTACAGCCCAAAGATCGACTACTGGGTGGTGACACGCTACGAGGCGATGAAGGATATTTTCCGGGATCCCCACACATTCAGCCCGTCCAACGTGCTGGAGCCCGTAGGCGACATTCCCAGCGAATTCTCTACCATCCTGAAATCCTATGACTACGGCATGAGCCGAACCCTGGTCAACGAGGACGAACCCGCGCACATGGCCCGACGCCGGGTATTGATGGCGCCCTTCACACCGGAACACCTGCGCGAGAACGAGCCCATGGTGCGTCGCCTGGTCTCGGACGCCATCGATCGTTTCATCGATCGCGGCAAGGTCGATCTGTTCCGCGAACTGCTGTGGGACGTGCCGTTTTCCGTCGCCCTGCATTTTCTCGGTATCGACGACGACAGCGACCGGGAAAAAATGCACCGGTTCAGCATTGCCCACACCAAGAACGCATTTGGTCGCCCCACGGACGAAGAGCGGGTTGAAGTCGCTCACAACGTGGGCCAGTTCTGGCAGCTTTCGGGCGAGATCCTTGAAAAAATGCGGCGCACACCAGACGGCCCGGGCTGGATGCGCTATTCGATCCGCCAACAAAAGGACTACCCGGATGTGGTCACGGATTCCTATCTGCATTCGATGATGATGGCCATCATTGTTGCGGCCCACGAGTCCACGTCCTTTGCCTCGGCCAATGCCATCAAGCTGCTGCTGCAGCACCGCGACACCTGGGACGAGCTGTGCGCCGATCCGGGGCTGATTTCCCCTGCCGTAGAGGAATGCCTGCGCTACGACGGCCCGATCGGCTCCTGGCGCCGCCGCACCACGCGCGAAGTTGAAATTGAAGGGGTATCCATCCCGGCCGGCGCACGCCTGCTGCTGGTGGTGTCTTCGGCCAACCATGATGGGCACAAATTCAGCGCACCGGATTTCTTTGACATCCGCCGGGACAACATGACTGATCATCTGTCCTTTGGTTTCGGCGCGCATCAGTGCCTGGGCAAGAACATCGGCAGAATGGAGATGCAGATTTTCATCGAAGAACTGACCCGCCGCCTGCCGCACCTGCAGCTGGCCGAGCAGGATTTCCACTACGTCCACAACCTCGCATTTCGCGGGCCCCAGAACCTGTGGGTGGAATGGAACCCCGACGAGAACCCGGAACGCCGTGATCCGGCCCTGCGCCGAGGCGGCCAAGAGGTTCGATTG
>JAKDMO010000171.1 GCA_030452305.1 Alcaligenaceae bacterium
TGGGGTTGGCGGGGCCGGGCGCTGCGCGGTGGGTGTTGTTGGTGAGGGTGACGTAGACCTCGCCGTTCTGGGGGTTCACGCTGACCCACTCGGGCCGGTCCATTTTCGTGGCGCCCACGGCATCGGCTGCGAGGCGCGTGTGGATCAGCACCTCGGCCTGGCTGCCGAAGCTCGCGTCGGTGGCGAGCACAGGGTTGGCCTGCTTGTCCAGCAGGATCCATTCGCCTCGCCCCGCGTAGCGTCCGTTGCCCGAGGGGCCGTCGTTGAATTTGGCGACGTACAGTTTGCCGGAATCCAGCAGGTCGGTGGTCTGGTCGCCTTTCTGATAGCGGCCGTCGGATACGAATTTGTAGATGTAGTCGTCGGCCTGGTCGTCGCCCATATAGATGACGGCGCGCTGATCGGCAGCCAGGGTAAACGCGGCGTTTTCATGCTTGATGCGCCCGAGCGCCGTCCGCTTTTTGGGCACGGATTTCGGGTCAAAGGGGTCGATTTCCACGATCCAGCCGAATCGGTTGGATTCATTGGGTTCCTTGGCATAGTCGAAGCGCTCGACGAAATCTTCCCAGCGGTATGCAGTGGCGCCGGCCGCCAGCCCATAGCGCTTTTGGGCTGCGTCGCGCGTGTCCTGCCCCGATGTCGTGCCAAAGTAGGTGTTGAAGTTTTCCTCACAGGCCAGATAGGTGTTCCAGGGTGTCCAGCCGTTGCCGCAGTTGTTGAAGGTGCCCAGCACGCGTGCGCCGCTAGGGTCGGCGCCGGTTTTCAGCCAGTCATGGCCGGCAGCCGGGCCGCTCAGTTCCATTTCGGTGGATGCGGTGATGCGCCGGTTGTAGCGCGAGTCGGCCTGGATGCGCCATTGTCCGTGGGCATCGGCGAC
This sequence comes from Alcaligenaceae bacterium, assembly GCA_030452305.1. Lineage (GTDB taxonomy): Bacteria > Pseudomonadota > Gammaproteobacteria > Burkholderiales > Burkholderiaceae_B > Castellaniella. The sequence continues at coordinate 878 of JAKDMO010000171.1, forward strand.
GACATGAATCACCGACACGCCGTGGGCATTCATTGCCTTGTCGGCCTTGTCCGCCGTCCAGGGCTGCGTCCCGTCCGCGCCGAACAGCCAGGCGTAGTTTCCGTCATCGACCGTCGTGTATTCGTGGTTGACGACCAGCAGGCCTTCGTTGCTGCGGCCGTCGATGGCAAAGAAGTGGATGCCGTCGTGGTTGTCGCCTACCTGCAGGGCCTGTGCCGCCGCATCGTCGCTGCCGTCGGCTTTCCATGCGGGCGCGGATCCGGCCAGCGGGGTGCCCCAGGGGGCGAACACGGTAGCGGTGTAGCCCGCTGCGATCTGTACCGTATCGGCCGTGGACAGGGGGACGGCGGTGAATCCCAGCAAGCGCGAGGTCTGCGGTGCGGCGTCGTTGGCACCTTTGGCCTGGACGCCAGGCAAGCCGCCGAGAAACAGGGCGGCGGATAATCCGATACCCGATTTCAGGAAGCCGCGGCGGTTGAACGCGCGCTGGACGACTTCCTGGAAGTGTTCGCCGGTCGAGGTGTTCGTCGGCAGGTCTTCGGAATCGATCGGGTGAAACGAGGACATGGTGTGGCTCCGTAGCGAGTCGGGGAAAGGACACCAGTATCGGTGGTGTTTATTGCAGGACGATGACTGGAGACGTATTGCAAGGGCCCGCTCGTTGATTACGGAAAGTTTCCAGATCATCGACGGCCATTTCTGGATCGGCGACGAATTCGGGCCGTACCTTATCGAGACGGATGCCACGGGCAAGGTCCTGGCGCCCTTCGAAACCGAGATCGAGGGCATGAAAATTCAGCCGCCTGACCACGCCATTGGGGACTTCAAGATGATGGGTGCGACGATGGGCCTGGTGATCGAGCGCGACAACGGCGAGGGTACGCCCGATACAGCTTGCAAGCCTGGTTCGCAGAGCAATCAGCGTTGTGGTGTTTGTGGCATTATGAGCGTCTATCCAAGACAGATATTCATAATCACGATTCCAGGCAGGCTTCATGGCGGATGTTCAGCACAGGCAGGCCCGGGTCCCCTTGGGCGTCGCCTGCATTATGGCGGGAGTGCTCTGCCTGACGATCAGCGACGGCTTGGCCAAGTGGCTCGGGGACACGTATTCACCCGTGCAGTTGCTGTTTTTGCGAGGGCTGCTGGCCACCCCGGTGCTTGTCGTCCTGATCCTCGCCTTGAGCGGCCCTGCAGCCCTGCGTACGCAGCACCTGGGCGTCCATTTGCTGCGCGGCCTGATGAACGTGATGGCGGCATCGTGTTTTTACCTGAGTCTGACGCTGCTGCCGCTTGCCGAGGCGACTGCGATCGCGTTTAGCGCACCGTTGTTGGTAACGATCATCTCGGTGGCTTTTCTGGGTGAAAAGGTCTCATTGGGAGCCTGGATCGCTTTGCTGGCGGGTTTTGCCGGCGTGCTGTTGATCGTCCGGCCCAGCCCTCAGCATATGCAATGGGCCGCTGTGCTGCCTTTGATTACAGCCTTGGGTTATGCCGTGATGATGGTTAGCGCTCGGCGGCTCAACGTGCGCGAAAACATGCTGACGACCACGCTGTACATTGCGCTGGGGCAGGTCGTTTTTACGGGCGTCCCCCTGGCATGGGTTTGGGAACCTGTACAAACCGCGCATCTCGTCGGTTTCATCGGTTTGGCGATATTCAGTACGCTGGGATTGGGCTTGATCACCCAGGCATTCCGGGTGGCACCCGCGTCCATCGTCGCGCCATTCGACTACAGCGGCCTTATCTGGGCGACGTTGCTCGGGTGGTTGGTATGGAGCGAGGCCCCGTCCGTCTGGTTCTATGCAGGCGCTTTCCTGATTGCATCGAGTGGCGTGTATATCGCGTTGTCACAGAGGAAGTCGCAGAAAAAGACACGGAGTGCGGCATAAACTAGGTTCTGCGAAACGGACTTGCCGGCTTTCGTTTAGGAGCCGGCTTTTGGTACAGTTTGGGGTCAAAGGTTCGCCGTTGGTTTAGCAATCTGTCACCGTCGATATGCTCGGCCAGGCTGTCCAGATCATTTGGGGTGACCCCAACGCTTTCGAAGTGCGTACGCCAGATATCGACAACGTGGATGACTTTGACGACCATTTGCGCGGCTTCGGATGGCAAGAGCCCAAATGCCTCGCACTGTGACATGGCGTTGCTCAAGGTGGAATCTTGTCCGTCCGCCCCACATATGAATTCTTGAACACCCTGGCCGGAGTTGATGCCCGTATGGCGGTACCAGCTGAAATGCTGTGGATCCGATGGTCTCCCTCACGGTCAAACCGCCGAATCGCAAGCGCGTTCGCACCTTCCAGCGCGATAATCCGGGTTTGCGCTACAGTGATCCCCGCTTTGGTTTGTCGACGAAGCGGATAACTTTTTCGCCCCAACGGTCTGGGTGGGCATCATCGACAGCACCGACCGCGCGTGCAGCATTGGCACTCAGCCGGCCCGCAGGCAAGAACTCGATGTCCACCAGGGGGAGGTCTTCACTAAGTGCGAAACCACTGGCCAGCCACCTGGTATCGTAGTGTAGGGATACTCCTTTGCCTGTTGCGATCAGCTTCAAGGTGCCCACGTAGCGGGGTTCGTCATCGCCCAGATACCAAAGGAATAAGTCATCGAGACGCATGTTCAGTATTTCTCAGGATTCGTTGCTGTGGCGCGCAAGCGGGCATCAGCGGAAGCTTGCGCTCGGGCTTGACCCAGCTGCACTGCTGCGCGCACATCCATTTCCAGAGCACCCTGATCGTGCTCTGGGGCGGCTAATTGGCCTAGTTCTCCATCCCGATTAATGAGCCACAAGGGGGTGGCCAGAATGCCGATGCTCACGCCGGGGTCCCCAGCTTCCAGCCGCTGCAAAGTGGAAACTGTGACCCCCAGACGCTTAGCCCAACTGCGAAGGGACTCTTTTCTACGTAGGCGGGCCACAGCCAAGTCAGCACCAAGCTTTTGGATGGCACCGAGCGTGGCGGGCGGCAGTTGTTGGAGGGCTTTTGTGGACTTTGACATACCGATATAATAGTACAAAACATGTTGTTTTGTGCTGTTATATAAACATATTTTTGGTATGCAGTTCAGTGAGGGTTGGTGGTTTCAAGGCTTAGTGTTAATCAATCATCTCGGCCAGCGGTTGCGATCTCCCCCACAACGAAGATCAAGCCGATAGCTCCAGCAACTGCCATGGTGACCTTGTTGCTCATGACAATCGCAGCCATGCCTGGATAAAAAGCGGAGAGCACTAAGCACACAAAGGGAACAGCGGTAGATCCGTTCAGAAAGTCAGTGATTGTTTTTTGCGAGTTCCAGCACTTACCTTGAAAGCCATTACCGCGCCGCCGAAGGAATCGACGTGTTGGACGTATTGTTGTCGAAAGGACCCCCGCCAGTATCGTTGCGGCGTTGATGGAGCCGTCAGTCAGCAAAACAAGCATTACAGGATATGGACCGCCTTCAGGGCGATAGCAGCAGCGGCTGCGCCAGATGCACCGAAAACCGTATTAAGGAATGACGTATCAACGCCCACCAGGCCAGCGACAGCCACGCCCAGCAAGGCGCCACTGGCTATCAAGCGGGCAGCAGTCCACTTCGATGCTTTCGCCTTTCTGGTTTTCATGGTAAGACTCCAAGTCACGGTTTGCGGCTGTGGGTAATCGTTGGCTGAGGCCAGCCTGATCATTAAAATTTTCCCCATCGTAATGGGTTATCCACATCTAGTTTTGCCGCCCTGACCTTATCCACAGATCTCGTCTGTAGAGTCTAGCACTGTGATGTAACTATAGTTTTTATTGACATCAGCGTCAATAGCCACTAGTACAACCCACACCGGAAGGCACAGTCCGTCAATGGCAATGCCGCCCGCCATTCTTGTGATCCTGGTGGCATCCGTTCTTGTCGGTACTCCCAATGTGGGCTCAGACTGATGGCACCACGACGGCAGCACCGAATAGAGTCAGTAATGCAGCAGCGATGAGTCTTTTCATGGTGATCTCCTTTGGTTTTGACACAAAATTTGTGCTTCGCACTGATCGAGTCATCATCATCGATCCGCCCGATTCAGCCTCTTCAGCTCAACCAAAATCGCGTCGAGCCGCTTCTTGATCCCAAACACCTCACGAGAGGTATATTGGGACGTCGCAGCCGCCTGACCTGACAAGCCCCCAGGTATGGTGATTACGCCGTTTTGAATGAGGGGTACACAGATTAGGAAAAGCAAAACGCCAACCCTTTCGGATTGGCGTAAGTGCTTGCTATAACTGGTGCCGGTTAAAGGAGTCGAACCCTTGACCTTCGCATTACAAGTGCGCAAAACATGCCATTTTTCGGCATTGATACAAACTGCAGAAAACACATAAACCCAATAAATACGCGGGTTTCAGTCAAGGGTACAAAAATGTGAAGTTGATCTATATTGAGTGATATTGCATAATTCGGGGTACACAGGGGGTACACAGGAAATATCATGTCATCAA
>JAKDMO010000172.1 GCA_030452305.1 Alcaligenaceae bacterium
GCTGTAGTCGTGATCGTCTACCGTCTGTTCCGCGTCAAGCCCTATGTCGGGATCTTTGGCTCGGCCATGCGAGAAAGCGTGATGATCATGATGATCATGGCGTCGGCGGAACTCTTTGCCTTTGCGCTGTCCTCGCTGTTCATCACCCAGAGCCTGGCGGCGGCCATTGCCGCGCTCGAGATCAATCGCTGGGTGTTGATGGGCCTGATCAATGTGTTCCTGCTGGTGTCCGGCATGTTCCTGCCACCCGTGGCGATCATCGTGATGGCCACGCCGCTGCTGCTGCCCATCATTGTCGAGGCGGGCTTTGATCCCTATTGGTTCGCAGTGGTGCTGACAGTCAATATGGAAATCGGCCTGATCACGCCGCCCGTCGGCTTGAATCTGTTTGTGTTGAACGCCATAGCGCCCGATGTACCCACAAAGGACATCCTGTGGGGGGCCTTGCCCTACGTGTTGGTGATGATGGCGGCTATCGTGATCCTGTGCATCTTTCCGCAGATCGTCACGGTGCTGCCGGAACTGATCATGGGGCCTGCAATCGTATAGCGGACAAGGCGCGGGCCTTCGGGCCTGCGCCGCTTTATCCCTTGTGTTCGGCCAGGACTGCTCTAATAACAGAATTTAATTGCCTGGCCACCAAAACATATTGAATACGGTAAAACGCTCGCACGATCTCACATTTACCGAAAATAATCCTTTAGATACAACACGCGCCGAGATTAATGGTAAACCCTTAAGAAATAAGATAATCTTATTGCTCGATCAATAATAAGTATTTGCCCCCGCCTTTCTCACTCCCTAAGATTGATTCAAGACCTCGGCGATAGGCCTCTAGAGAATAAAACTGGACGGGACACATGACAGACAGCGGTTTTCTGAGTGCGATCAATGTCAAGAAAAGCTACGATCAGAAAAGCCTGGTCGTAAAAGACTTCAATATCGACGTCAAGGAAGGGGAATTCATCACCCTTCTGGGGCCCTCGGGCTCGGGTAAAACCACGGTGCTGATGATGCTGGCCGGGTTCGAGTCCGTCACCAGTGGCGACATCACCATCGATGGTGCCTCATTTACCCATACGCCGCCGTATAAACGCAATATCGGCATGGTGTTTCAGAACTATGCCTTGTTTCCGCATATGACGGTGGCGGAAAACCTGGCCTACCCCCTGACTGTACGCAAAATGCCCGATAAGGAAATCAAGGCCAGGGTGGCTGAATACCTGGGCCTGATCGAGCTTGGCAGCTTTGGCTCGCGTTACCCTGGGCAGTTGTCTGGCGGGCAGCGCCAGCGCGTGGCTCTGGCCCGCGCGCTGATTTTTGAACCCAAGCTGGTCCTGATGGACGAGCCGCTGGGTGCGCTCGATAAAAAACTACGCGAACAGATGCAGTTCGAAATCACGCGGATTCACAAACGTCTTGGTTTTACCGTGGTGTACGTGACGCACGATCAGGTCGAAGCACTGACGATGTCCAGCCGCATTGCCGTATTCAACGACGGGGTGGTGCAGCAGTACGCGTCCCCGGGTGATTTGTACGAGCGCCCGGCCAACGCGTTTGTGGCCGACTTCATTGGCGAAAACAACTTGCTGCCGGGTGAAATAATCTCTGTGGACGGCCAGAGTATCCAGGTAAAAATGCCGGCCGGCGCGATGATCCGGGCACAGGCAGGCGATTGCGGCGAGTCGCATGGCCCATGCATCGTTTCCGTTCGCCCGGAAAAACTGTTCATCCGAAAACCGGGTCAGTCCTATGACAACGCAATCGAAGTGAAATTCCTGACTCGACATTACGTAGGGGATTTCGCCCGCTATTACTTTGAATTATCAGGAGGAGGCCAGATCACAGTCAAAGAACTCAGCAGTTCCAGTGCGTCGACATATTCAGAAGGGGACATGGTAAGCATTGCCTGGATGGCTCAGGACTGCATTGCTTTTCGACGCCCTGACGCCCGCAATTGAAGTTGGGTGGGTACAGACCAAAAATCTATGACGGAGACACTTATGAATAAAAAATTGCAATTGTGTGCGGCGCTTCTGGCATGCGGCGTGATGGCCGGCGGCCAGGCTCAGGCAGAGGACTCATTGACCTTTGTGTCGTTCGGCGGTGCTTATGGTGCCGTACAGCAAAAATACCAGATTGATCCGTATGTCGAGAAAACCGGGACCGAAATTCTGTTCCAGAACTACACCGGCGGCGTGGCGGAAATCAAGGCGCAGGTCGAATCCGGAAATATCCTGTGGGATGTGGTGGATTTCGAAACCATTGATCTCGAGCGTGCATGCTCGGAAGGCTTGCTTGAAGTGATCCCGCGCGAGTCCCTGCCCCCTGGCGACGATGGCGTGGCAGCCGAACAGGATTTTGTCCCGGGCGCCTTTAATGACAGCCCTTGCGGCGTGTCCGAGGTTGTGTGGAGCACCGTCTTTGCCTACAACAAGGATACGATCGGCGCGACTGTGCCGAAGACCATGGCCGATGTCTTCGATACCAAGAAGATCCCCGGCAAGCGTGCACTGCGCAAGAAAGCCCAGATCAACCTGGAATGGGCAATGCTGGCCGATGGCGTGCCTGCGGATCAGGTCTACAAGCAGCTTGCTACCCAGGAAGGCCAGGACCGGGCGTTTGCCAAGCTCGATACGATCAAGGACGACATTGTCTGGTTCGACAGTTGGTCGCAGGCGCCAGGCCTCTTGAACAGCGGGGCAGCCGTGATGGTGCAGTCGGCCAATGGGCGTCTGTACACCGTCATGAAGAAAGAAAACAAGCCTTTCGTAATCGTCTGGGACGGCAATGTCTACGACCTTGAGGCCCTGGGCATCGTCAAGGGCACGCCCAAGAAAGACCTGGCGATGGACTTCGTGATGTTTGCCACGGGAACCGAGCCGCTGGCCGGGATGCAGGATGCCGCTTACGGGCCGGCCAGGAAGTCCTCTTTGGCCCACGTCGATCCGGCTGTCGTCCCCGATCTGCCCAGTCAGCATATTGCGGAAGGCCTGAGGGCCAACGCCACTTTTTGGTCGGATTATGGGGAAGCTCTGAACGAAAAATTCAATCAGTGGCTGCTGCAATAGAGCGTCTAGGCTTCATTGTTTGAGTCCTCCAGAAGCAGGCTGGCCCTGTTTCTGGAGGAATATATCGACCTCCTGATAGGGCTTCAAGGATACCCATGTCGAGTAGTTCGCTGACACCAGAGGCGGGGCGTCGGGCCTTCGCCCGGACTGAAGACGCACGGCTCAAGGGGGAGGCAAACCCAAGTGCAATGCGGGAGCTTAGGCGGCGCAAGCGCAACAGTTTTGTGTTGGTCGTGCCTTTGCTGATCTTTCTGGTCGTGACCTTTTTTGCGCCGATCGCATCAATGCTGTATCGCAGTGTCTATAACCCCACGACGGCTGAGCTGATACCGACCACCCTGGCCGAATTGAATACCTGGGCGCCGGGTACAGAAGTGCCGCCGGAAATTTTTACGACCTTCGCGTTGGAGCTCAAGGGCCTGACTGCCAATCGTAGGGAAGGTATCCTGGCTGCCAATGTAAATCAGGTGTATCCCGGTGCGTCCAGCCTGATCAAAATTGCGGGACGCAGGCTTAGAAAGCTCGACGATGCTGCAATCCGGGAAAAAGGTGGGCAGGCCATATTGCTGGATGCCAACCCTGATTGGGCTCGTACCCAGGTATGGAGTGCCATTCGCGAAGCCGGCCGCGTCTATACCGACAGGAACTATCTGAAGGCCCTGGGCTTTGAGCGCGTCGATGGCCACATCCAGCGCGGTGAAACAGCACAAATCTATATCGAGCTTTATGGCAAGACCCTGGGCATCGCGCTGGCGATCACGGTCTTGTGCATAGTGCTCGGCTATCCGCTGGCCTATTATCTGGCGACTGCGCCCAGCCGTGTCTCAAATGCGCTGATGGTGCTGGTGCTGCTGCCATTCTGGACTTCGCTGCTTGTGCGCACGACCTCATGGATCGCCTTGTTGCAGGCCGACGGCGTGATTAATTCCGTGTTGCTTGGGTTGGGCATCGTCGATCAGCCCGTCGAGATGCTGTACACCCGCTTTGCCACCATCGTGGCAATGACTCATATTCTGATTCCCTTCATGATCCTGCCGCTGTACAGCGTCATGCGTGGCATCGACCCAAGCTATGTGCGCGCCGCGCTATCCATGGGCAGCAGTCCGTTCTCGGCCTTCCGCCGGGTGTTCCTGCCGCTCACCCTGCCGGGACTGAGCGCCGGTACGCTGCTGGTGTTCATCGTGTCCGTGGGCTATTACATTACCCCGGCACTGGTGGGTGGCAGCGACGGCCAGATGATTTCCAACATCATCGCCTTCAACATACAGCGCGCCAATAACTGGGGCCTGGCTGCCGCGCTCGGCTCCTTGCTGCTGGCCCTGATTCTGTTGCTCTATTGGGTGTACGACCGCCTGGTGGGTGCAGACAATATCAAACTGGGGTGAAATCGATGAGCGCATCTCCTGTTTATTATTCGCTTTCGCATCGGCTCAATACCTACGCCCTGAAACTGACTGCCTGGCTGGTGTTGTTTTTCCTGATTGTGCCGATCCTGGTGATCGTGCCGCTGTCCTTCAATGCGGAGCCGTTCTTTACCTTCACCCCCGGTATGCTGCAACTGGATCCGTCGGCCTATTCATTGAAGTGGTATGCGGCGATCTTTGACAGCAATAACTGGATCCTGGCGATCAAGAACAGTTTCATCATCGGTGTGTCGGCCACGGCGATCGCAACCGTGCTGGGCACGATTGCGGCAATTGGCCTGTCCAGCCAGACCATGCCTTGCAAGCGTCTGATCATGGCCTTGCTGCTCTCGCCCATGATCGTGCCCTTGATCATTGTGGCGGCAGGCATGTTCTTTTTCTATTCCCGCTTTAATCTGGTGGCGACCTATACGGGGATCATCATCGCCCATGCCGCGCTGGGCGTGCCGTTCGTGATCATTACGGTCAGCGCCTCGCTGTCCGGCTTTGATTCGTCCTTGTACCGGGCGGGACTCAGCATGGGCGCATCGCCCCTGAAGGTCTATTGGGATGTGGTGCTGCCCATCATCCGCCCTGGGGTGATATCGGGCGCCCTGTTCGCCTTCGTCACATCATTCGATGAAATCGTGTTGGTGCTGTTCCTGGCTGGGCCGCAGCAACAGACGATTCCCAGACAAATGTTTTCCGGTTTGCGCGAGGTGATCAGCCCGACCATCCTGGCTGTGGCCACCCTTTTGATCGTCACCTCGATTGCGTTGTTGATCACTGTCGGGTTGTTGCGACGTCGCGCCCAGAGGATACGGGAGCAGTGATATAGGTTGCGGCGCGCCGTGC
>JAKDMO010000173.1 GCA_030452305.1 Alcaligenaceae bacterium
GGGGCGCATGGATCCATGCCGCAGGCCAGTATCGACCCTGTGGTGATGGCGGCCTCGGTCGTGCTGCGTCTGCAGACCATCGTGTCCCGCGAGGTGGCTGCCGCCGAGGCCGCTGTGGTCACGGTCGGTGCCCTGCAGGCGGGCACAAAGGAAAATGTGATTCCGGACGAGGCGATCATCAAACTGAACGTACGTACCTTCGACGAGGGGGTGCGCCGGCGCGTCCTCGCCGCGATCACACGTATCGTCAATGCCGAGGCCGAGGCCTCGGGGGCGCCGAAGCCGCCGGAAATCACGCCGCTGGATCGTTACCCCCTCGCCATCAACGACGAGGCGGCTACGGGGCGCATCGCCGCCGCGTTTCGCGAGTATTTCACGGACAAGCGTGTGCACGAAGTCGGCCCGGCCTCGGCCAGCGAGGATTTCGGCTCGTTCGGCGCCGAATGGGGCGTGCCGTCGGTATTTTGGTTCGTGGGCGGCACGGATCCCGAGGTCTATGCAAAGGCCAAATCGGAAAACAGGCTGAACGAGCTTCCGACCAATCACAACCCCCGCTTTCTGCCAGTCATCCATCCCACCCTCGAAACGGGTGTCCAGACGATGGTGGTGGCCTCCTGCGCCTGGTTTGCCCACGGCAGTTAAGGGCCTGACAACGCTGCGCCGCCTGCCCCCTTCATTCGAAGGGTGCCTGCTGGGCAAATATCCTATAGCATGGGTCAATACTGTCTTTGACGACAACAAGGGGAAATCATGCATATGACGCGTAAATTGTGGCGACCTGTGTCTCTGTCTGCCGTGGCGATGGCATCGTTGCCAATGCTTGCGTCGGCGGCCGGAACCGCCACGATAGAAGGGAAATCCATGAGCGATGGTCCGATCACGATCATGTGGCAGGACGATGGCGCCCTGCGCATCAATCCGGATCCGAATGCCCCGGAAAACTATATGATCGTGCGCGACGGCAAGGTTTACAACGTTTCCCGCGGCGACGGCAAGCCCATGGTCATGGAGGTGGGCGGGATGCTGAAGGCATTTGGCGCCATGGCCGCTGACAGCCAGAAAGGCGAGCAGGCGATCCCCGCCGGCATCGAATCAGTTGAAGCCACGGGGAAAAGCGAAACGGTTGCCGGTATCGAGGGACATGTCTATAAGGTGACCACCGTCAATGCCGATGGCACAAAGAAAACCGGCGAGGTGGTCTTGTCCAGTGATCCCCGTGCGACCGAAATGACCGAGATGTACATGACAACCATGCTGTCCATCTTTGCTCAGAGTGATCCCCAGGCCATTCTGGATGCGCTGCCCGACGACGAGCGTGGGATGTTGCGTTATGACCAGGATTACTACCTGACGTCCATTTCCGGTGATGCGCCCGCCGCAGATCAGTTCAAGCTACCTGCCAAACCCACCAACCTCGCCGACATGCTGAAAAACCTGCAGCTTGGCAAATAGCCCTGTTCGAAATCCTGGGCGATGGCCGTAGGCAATCAGGCCTAGTTTCGTATCCTGCGGCCAGGTGTCCAGCAAATCGGCCATGACCTCGCGCGCAATCACGATTTTATTTTCGCCGTCCACCTGGGCCCACATGGAACCCGAGGCGTCGTAGACAATCATGACATCGTCGGCGGCCGAGGCCGGCGCCACGTGGAGGGCCAGGGCGTTTTTTAAGGCTCAAGCCGTTTGTGCGGCTTTGTCGTCCGAACCTGAGCCACCCATGGCATCGCGAGCCCGGTCCTTGAGTTTGCGAAATTTGCCGGACATCTGCTCCATCCGCGCTTCCCATTCCTGGTCGGGTTGCTGGCCTTCGATGGTCTTGAAATAAACGTCCATCAGGCAGGTAATCGCAAAGGGTTCCAGCAAGGCGGCCTTGATGCTCCAGGCAAACAGCAGGGCAAAGATAAACGCGCCGGCCGACCAGGCCCCCGGCAACCAATACACCACCAGGGTGGCGGGCGCCAGCATGACCAGAAACACCAGAAAGCTGAACGCATAGACCATCACCGCCAGCCATGCAGCATTTTTCATCATGACCTTGTAGTTCTGGCCATACAGAATCAGCGAATCGCGCGCCGTGCCCCAGGGGTTGGTCGATTCTGTACGAATCGTGCGCGCCAGGATGACCTCATCGACAAAGCCCACTGCCACCCGCAGGAAGGCGTGCAGGATACTGGATAGCTGCTGCGCGCCGGGCAGCGACACAATGGACAACATGCCGCGCACCAGGCCGGTCAGTGCCCTGAGGACGCCTTTGATCAGTTGATCGATGGCAAACAGGATACTGGTCTGGGCAAACCGGGCCTTGATGACACGGGTTCCGTGGCTTATTTGCGATGTGCCCTGCGGCAGCGTTTTGCCATCCAGCAGAATCACCAGAATAGCAATATGGCCGGCCTTGACGAGATACAGCAGGTATTCGCGTGCCCAATACATAAAAATACCAAATACACCAAAGCCGATAATGCCGCCCCACACGGCAGTGACCGGCTGCGTGCCGGGTTCGCCCAAGGAGCCCAGGCTATAACCCACTGCGGCCCCCATGCCGGTCACCAGCACATACCCCAGTGTCACACCAAAATAAACCAGCAGGCGAAAACCCAGAAACGGCAAGGTTTGCATCATGAGCTTCAACGTTTTTCCGATACTGAAATCCCACATGCCACGATCCCCCTTGCTGTGCAGATTCACGCCAGTCTATTGAATTTCCATGCGAGGCGCGCCCTTCATTTGAATAGGGAATCAGGCCGACGCAGCCGCGCGACAGTGAAAAAAACCTGTGAAAAATTGTCCAGATAATGCAAGCTGTATAGAATGCATCGATACTAAGTTGCCTGTCGCTGGCGGGGAGCAATAAAAAAACAGAGGAGACTAAGCGTGGTTTTTCAAAATATCGGATGTGTTTTGTTGCCGGTGCGCGGTGTATTGGCGGCTGTCTTATGGGTGGGTGCCATTAGTGTTTCCAATGCCCAACCGCCCAGCGACCTGCCAGAGCCGGATGGCAAGGTCATTCTCGAGGTTCATGGCGCCATCAGCAATACCAACGCCGACGATGTCGCTCGCTATGATCGGGCCATGCTGCAGGCTTTGCCGCGTACGCGCATAGAAACCTCGACGTCCGTCACCGATGGCGTCCATGTGTTCGATGGTTTTCTGATACGCGACCTGCTTGAACAGGTGGGGGCTTCCGGTTCCAACGTCGTGGCCACGGCCTTGAACGAGTACGTGATTGATTTTCCCATCACGGAATTCGACGACTACGATGTCATTCTGGCCTATGCCATGGACGGGAGGCGCTTGCGGGCCAGTGACAAGGGGCCTTTGTGGATTGTCTATCCGCGTGACGATCATCCGGAACTGCAGGATATTCGCTACGATTATCGCTGGGTCTGGCAAGTCTTTCGCCTGGATATCCTGTGAAACGGCTATTGGGGCCGATGTTTGGGATCGGCCTGCCCTTGCTGGCGATTATCGCCTTCTTTGTATTGCTGACTTATTCCTTATCGCATCTGTTTGCGATCCAGGCGCATATGCGCCTGGAAGCGCCTCACAATATGCTGTGGGTGATCTCGCGGGCGCAGGTGGCCAGTCTGCGCCTGTCGGACGCGGTGGGCAGCCGCGCGGCGGGGCAAATCGAAGCCGCTGAATTGCAGCGCGACTACCATGTGTTCCTCAGCCGGCTGCACCTGCTCGGGCAGGGCCCGCAGCGGCGTCAGATGGAAGCCTTCGGTTTCGCCGACCGCTTGGATGCGCTCGGGCGCGGGCTGCCGGAATTACAAACCCGCATCGGTGCATTGCAGGCCCATGGCGATGCGAACCAAGCGCTGGAAATCGAGCGCTTGCTGGCCCCTTATGTGACCACTCTGGGCCAGGCCGCAAACGAGGCGATGGTAACCGAGTGGGAAGACATGGGCGCCAAACTGGATGACGCCCGCGACCAACTCTGGCGAACCATTATCTCGATGGTCGGTATTCTACTGGCGGGGGTTGCCCTGATTGCTCATGCCTTGCTGGCCATACGCAAAGCCCGCGAACGCACGCACCTGCTGGACCAGGAAAAGGCATTTTCCCAGCTATTGATCAGCTCCAGCGGCGAAAATATCATCGCTGTGGATCTGGAGCGTCGATGCACCGTGTGGAATGCGGCTGCGGAACAGTTATTCCAATGCCCGGCGGATGCGGTTCAGGGGCGCATACTGGGGGATGTGTTGGGCTTTTTTGAGGTCGGCCGGGTGAGGCGGGCCATTGATGAGGCCCTGGCCGGCCATTCTGCAGAACTGCTCGATCAGCCGCTCTTTCATGATCCCGATGGGGATCCCCGTTACGTGGATTTGCGCTGCTTTGCGCTGTATGACGGTGAACGTATTATCGGATCGATTCTGCTGATTTTCGACGTGACCGAACAGCGTGTTGCGCAACGCGAAATCGCCATGCATCGCGATCATCTTGAGGACTTGGTACAAGCCCGTACCCAGGAACTGGATGCCGCGCTCGAACGCGAGCGGGCCACGGCGGAACTCTATCGAAATTTTGGCACCATGGTGTCGCACCAATTTCGCACCCCACTGGCAATTGTCGATTCTGCCCTGCAGCGATTGATACGGCGCGGCGAAAAACTATCGCTTGCAGAGGTGCGCGAGCGCAGCGGCAGGGCACGCGAGGCGATCAAGCGAATGACTCTGCTGATAGAAAGCACACTGGATGCCGGCCGGCTGGATGCGGGGCAGGTTGAAATCAATAGCCGGTGCTGCGATCTGGCCTTGTTGGCCGCCGGGGTCTGCCACCAGCAGCGCGCCGCCACCTCGGGCAGAGTCATGGCGTTTACAGCCCCCGATAATATGGCGCCTATCGTCAATTGCGACCCGACGCATGTTGAACACATCCTCAATAATCTGCTGGCCAATGCCATCAAATATTCAGACGCCGACAGCCCCGTACGTGTGGCAGTTCGTTGCACTGACAACGAGGTAGAGTGTGTGGTCAGCAACCAGGGCGTACTGTCGGATCTCGGGGAAGGCGGGCCGGATTCGCTGTTTGACCGCTATTTCCGGGGCAATAATGCCAAAGGCCACACCGGCATCGGTATCGGTCTGTATATGGCCAGGGCCTTGGCGCGCTTGCAGGGCGGCGATGTGCGGCTGGCCCAGGGCGAAGCAGAAACCATCACTTTTATCTTGTGTTTGCCGCGCATCGCCGCACCGTACGCGGCACTGAGTGACATGACGGAGCAATCGGTTTGAAATCCACCTGCACGGGCCAAGGAAAGCCCATCATTCTTTGCGTCGAGGATGAGCCGGATTTACTGCGCGACATCGCCGAGG
>JAKDMO010000174.1 GCA_030452305.1 Alcaligenaceae bacterium
TCTGATCGCCCAGACGGCTGAGGCATACTTCCAGGTGCGTACGGCCGAGTCCCTGACCGGCCTGATCACCAAGACGATAGAAGCCCGGCAGGGCACGCTCAATCTGGTCCAGGCCCAGTTCGATGCGGGTATCGCCTCGGAACTCGACCTGGTCCAGGCCCGTGGTCTGCTGGACACGGCACGCGCCGACCAGGCGGCGGTCGAGCGCCTGCAAGCCCAGGCGGGCAATGCCCTGCAGCTGTTGCTGGGCATGCCAATACCCGACACGCTTCCCCAAGGCGCCGAGTTCGGCAGAAACCAACTGGTGGAATCGGTTCCGGTGGGCCTGCCCTCGCAATTGCTGGAACGGCGCCCCGACATCATTGGAGCAGAGCACGCGCTGAAGGCTGCCAATGCACAGATCGGTGCGGCGCGCGCGGCGTTTTTCCCACAGATTTCGATCACGGGCCTGCTCGGTTTCGCGAGCCCGGAGCTGAATGCATTGTTTGGGGCCAGCCACCGCTACTGGCAGTTCTCTCCGCAGATCCAGATACCGATTTTCTCCGGAGGCGGGCTCAGGGGCAATCTGGATCTGGCCAAGGCGCGTGAACACATTGCCGTGGCGACCTATGAAAAGACCATCCAGACAGCCTTTCGCGAGGTAGCAGATACCTTGGCCGGCGAAGCCACCTATGCACGCCAGCTTGACGCCTTGCGCGCGACCGAGGCCTCTGCCCTGAAGGCGCTGGAACTTTCCCAGGCGCGCTACCGGACCGGGGTGGACAGCTTCCTGCAAGTGCAGACGGCCGAAGTCAATCTGTATGGCGTGCAGCGCAACTTTATTCAACTGGGGGCCGAGGCCCTGACCAATCGAGTCGAGCTCTACAAGGCACTGGGCGGTGGCTGGGAAGGCGCACAGGGCCAGACACCGGTCACGGCCAATGCTGGTGGCCCTGCACAGATCCCGGTTCAGACGGCCGAGGCGCAGGAATGATCGAGCTCGGAATCAATATTGATCACGTCGCGACCCTACGTCAGCAGCGCATGACGCGCTATCCCGACCCGGTCCAGGCCGCCCTGCGCGCCGAAGACGCCGGCGCCGACCTGATCACGCTGCACTTGCGCGAGGACCGCCGGCATATCCAGGATGCAGACGTCTGGGCCATTCGGCCTGTGCTGCGCACCCGCATGAACCTGGAATGCGCCATGACGCCCGAGATGCTCGACATCGCGTGCGACTTGAAGCCTCAGGATGTCTGCCTGGTGCCCGAGAACCGTCACGAATTGACGACCGAGGGCGGCCTGGATGTTCTGGGCCATTTCGACATGCTGCACGCGGGTATCGCCCGGATGAACGATGCCGGGATCCGGGTATCGCTGTTCATTGATCCCGATGCAGCCCAGATCGACGCAGCCGCCCGCGCGGGCGCAACCGTGATCGAGCTGCACACTGGGGCCTATGCGGATGCGGTGGATGCATCGCATCAGGACGCCGAACTCAATCGCCTGAGGGCTGCCGTGGCCGAAGGCATCCGGCAGGGCCTCCGGGTCAACGCCGGCCATGGGCTGCATTACGACAATGTCGCGCCGATCGCAGCGATGCCCGGTATTGCTGAACTCAACATCGGCCATGCCGTGGTGGCGCAGGCTGTGTTTGACGGTTGGGAACCCGCCATTCGCCGTATGAAGGCGCTGATTGTGACCGCGAGCGGGCATTGATTCCCGTTCGTTTTTAAGGAAATCGTGTGACTAATTCACCCATCGACGCTTTGCTGACGCGCCGTTCCGTGAAATTCGTGCAGGCGCCGGGGCCTTCAACTGAACAACTCGAGCTGATCCTGCGCACTGCAATGAGCGCACCTGATCATGGGGCGACCCGCCCGTGGCGGTTCAAACTGGTGCGTGGTGAGGCCATCCCGGCCTTGCTCGACATTGCCGTTTTGGCCGGCGAGCAGGCCGGAACGCCGATTCCCGAGCATAAAATCCAGAATTCACAGCGCTGGCTGGCCAAGGTGCCCCTGGTGATTGCAGTGGCCTGCGCCCTGGACCACGGCGGGCGGATCCCAGAACACGAACGCATGCTGGCCACGGGCGCGGCAGTCATGAATATACTGAATGCTGCGCATATGTTGGGATTCTCAGCGTTCTGGAGCACCGGCCTGGGTACGTATCTGGAACACGTCAGCGAGGCCCTGGGTTTCGATCCGCTGGATTATCGATTTATGGGTTATATCGCGATCGGTACGCCCATCGAGGCCGGCCCGGCACCCGAGCGGCCCGACTATCGCGACTTCGTGTCGGATTGGACGCCTGCCGGGGCCTGAGCATGCTCGATGCCTGACAGGATCGGGCATTCGGGGCGATCATCGCCGTGGCAATGATCGGCCAGATTCCTGAGGGTATCGGCCATTTTCTGCAAGGTCCCAGCCTTATCCTCGAGTTCGGCAATATGCGCCAGCGCAAGCCGTTTGACTTCGGCGCTGCTGCGCTGGGTGTCGCGCCACAGTGCCGTCAGATCGGCGATCTGTTTCAATGAAAAGCCCAGGTCCCGCGCACTTCGGATAAAGCGCAGGGCGTGCAGATCCTGCTCGTTGTACTGGCGATACCCCGATGCATTGCGGCCGCTGGGTGCAAAGATCCCCATGCTTTCGTAGTAGCGGATCATCTTTGCGCTGATCCCCGAGGCCTGTGCAGCCTGACCGATCGTTGACAAGGGAACAGTAGAATGCATGATCGGGGCGGCTTAGTTGCCGGCCAGCAGCGGGCGCAGGGCGTCGAGCAGTTCAGTCTGGGACTCGGTATCGGGCGCCAGCCAGCGCGCCCGGCCCTGCTGGTCAAAGCAATAGATCCCGCGGCTGTGGGCGACCGTGTAGTGGTCGGGGTCCGAGTCCTCGGGTTTTTCGATCTTGTAGGCAACCCGGTAGCGACGGGCCACATCGGCAATCGCCGATTCATTTCCGGTCAGGCCGATCGCATGGCGGTCAAACTGATCAACGTAAGCCTGCAGGATGTCCGGCGTATCGCGATGCGGATCAACACTGACGAACAGAATCCTGACCTTGTCCGCATCGGCGCCCAGAGCCTCGGTGACCTGCGCGAGCTGCACCATGGTGGTCGGGCAGATATCCGGGCAACTGGCGTATCCAAAGAACATCAGCACCACCTTGCCAGAGAAATCCTTTTCCGTGACCGTCGTGTCGCCTGCACCCTGCAGGGTGAATTTCAAGTCAGGCAGGAAGCCGCGCACCGGATGCACGACTGCAAGCGCATTGCCCACGCCCAGGATGCATAGCAGGGCGAAAACGAGGATCTGTTTGTTCAGTTGTTCAATTCGGTTCATGGCTCAGGCCGCTATGGCGCAACAAGGCTTCGATACTGGGAGCGCGCCCGCGAAACGCCTCGAAGGATTCGGCGGCCGGTCGCGAGCCGCCCACCGCAATGATTTCGTCAAGGTAACGTCGGCAAGTTTCGGCATCGAACACATCGCGGGTGCCGTCCCCTGATTGGAGCGAGGCCTCCTCGAAGGCCGCGAAGGCATCGGCTGACAGGACTTCCGCCCATTTGTAGCTATAGTAGCCCGCGCCGTACCCCCCTGCAAAAAGGTGTGAAAAGGCGTGGGGGAATCGATGCCAAGCCGGCGGGAACAGCAGGGCGACTTCGCGGCGCACCGTGTCCAGGGTTTCAAGCACCGCAGTGATCGACAGACCGGATGCCTGGGTGTGGATCAGCATGTCGAACAATGAAAATTCGACCTGGCGTAGTGTCTGCAGCCCACTTTGGAAGTTACGGGCAGCCAGCAGCTTGTCATAGAGTGCGCGCGGCAAGGGTTCGCCCGTACGGGTGTGGTGACTCAGCGACTGCAGCACACCCCATTCCCAGCAAAAATTTTCCATGAACTGCGAGGGCAGCTCGATCGCATCCCATTCGACTGCGGCAAATGCAGAAGCAGCCGGTTCGTCCACCCGCCCGAGCAGGGCGTGCATGGCGTGACCGCTTTCGTGGAAGAGGGTGATGATGTCGTCGTGGCTCAGCAGGGCCTCGCGACCGCCCTGAGGCGAGGTGAAATTGCAGGTCAGCCAGATGATGGGTGTTTCCGTCGAGGCGCCGTGACGGCGACGGCTGCGTTCGCTGTCTACCCATGCGCCGCCTTGCTTGCCCGCCCGCGCATACAGGTCGAGGTATAGCGTGCCGAGTTCTGTGCCCTTGGGATCCTGCACGCTGTAGGCGTGTGCGTCAGGGTGCCATACCGGGATGTCGACGGCGACCAGGTGCACCCCGAACAGCTTGTGGATGACCTTGAACAGACCGTCGAGCACGCGTGATTGGGTGAAGTACTGCCGGACCTCGTCATCCGAGTAGGCATAGCGCTGCTCGCGCAGGCGCTCGGACGCGTAGGCGATGTCCCAGGGTTCGAGCGTCTCCAGCGCCAGCGTGTCAGCGGCGAATGCCTGCAGTTCGGCCAGATCCTGCTCGGCGCTGGGTCGGGCCCGTGCCGCCAGGGTGTGCAGGAATGACAGCACTTGTGCCGAGGTATCTGCCATGCGCGTTTCCAGGCGCAGCGCGGCAAAGTTTTCGTAGCCCAGCAATCCGGCTTCCTGAGCGCGCAGGCCGAGCAGGGTTTCGATGTTCGAGGAGTTGTCGTAGCGGGTATCGCCCTGGTCAGAGGCCCGTGTGGCATAGGCGTGGTAGAGCTCGCGACGCAGCGCACGATTGTGGGCATGCTGCATGATGGGCAGGTAGCAGGGCATGTGCAGCACCAGCTTGTAGCCTTCGGCCCCGTCGGCCCGAGCCGCTTCGCGGGCGGCCTCGATCACATCGGCCGGTACGCCGGCCAGTTGATCGGCATCGACGATCAGCGTGGACCAGTTGTCGGTGGCGTCCATGACGTTTTCAGAGAATTTCTGTACCGCCTGGGCCTGCTCGTCGGCATTGCGTGCATATTGCTCACGCGCCTCGCCCTGCAGTTCGACCCCGCTCAGGCGGAAGTCGCGCAATGCCAGGTCGATGATGCGCCGGCGCGTGGGCGTCAAAGCGGTGTAAGCCGGGCTTTCGGCCATGGCCTTGTAGCGGGCGTACAGCCCGGTGTGCAGGCCCACCCAGGTCGAAAATTCGCTCATCATCGGCAGGCAGGCGTTGTAGGCCTCGCGCAGTGCCGGGGTATTGACCACGCCATTCAGGTGACCGGCGACCGACCATGCGCGCTGCAGCCCCCCGGACGGATCCTCGATGGCCTCGACGAGGTTTTCCCACGAGGGCGGCGCCTGGCAGGCGGCAGCCTGTTCGATGGCCTCGCGAGTCAGGGTGAGCAGTTCGCGCAGTGCGGGTTCGATGT
>JAKDMO010000175.1 GCA_030452305.1 Alcaligenaceae bacterium
CCGCCGCCGGTCAGCGCCGCAATGACGCCGATCTTCAGCGTTTCAGCAGCACCGGCTGCACTGGCGAACAGCAGTCCGGCCGTGGCTACAGAGGCCATGATGGCCCGTGGATTAAAAATGGACTTTTGAATCATGGCGTTGTCTCCGATTGATTTAATAGCTTCATGTAAAACTGACACAGCATTCATAGGGCTGTGCTGCTTGGGGTGGCGACGCGATACACTCGCGCCGCCGTGTCGTGGAACAGTGCCTTGCGCTCGTCAGGCGACAAGGCTGCGCTTACAATCTTGAAAGCGTTCCAAAGCTCGGTGTAGCCGCAGGATTGCTTGTCCACCGGGAAATTACTCTCGAACATGCAGCGTTCGGGCCCGAAAAGATCCAGGCAACTATCGATATAGGGTTTCCAGGCCCGGGCCAGAGCCTCGGATCCGGCGGGCTGCCGGCCCTGTTCGAAACCAAATCCGAACACCGCCATGCCCATCCCGCCCACCTTGATGTGGACGTTCGAATATGGCACCAAGGCCTCGATGCCGGCGCGCCATTCCTTGAACGCGGTCTGGTAGCCCGGGTACTCTGACACACCTTTTACCCCACCCACATGGTCAAGCACCATCGTCGTGTCGGGGAATCGGGCGGCCAGCCGGGCCCACTCATCGATCTGGGTGTGATACATCCAGCCGTCGAAGCTCAGGCCTGCCCGGGCGAGCTGCGCAAACCCCTTCTGGAACTCAGGGTCCAGCAGCAGGTGCTCGGGCGCCTTGTGCTTGATCAGGGCGCCGATCACACCGGGATCGTAGGCGGAACAGTGGCGGATTCCGCGCAGGCGACCGCCGCCCGCCTCGGCCATGGCATCAAGCACGGGAACCACACGATCGCCGAGCGACAAATCTGCAAACCCGACGATCGAAGCCGCCACGCGGCATGATCCATAGATGCCGCTATCGGCCATGGCGCCCACACCGCGCGCAAATTCGATTTCACCCACCGAACGCATCGCCTCGTCGCCCCCGGCCCGCCACATCGAATGGTAGGCCTCGACATAAACGGTCGCTACGATGTTGTGCCCGCAGTCCAGGTCAGCCAGTAGATCCGGGTACATGTAGCGGCTGCCTGTGGCGGGGGAATCGTATAAATGATGGTGCGGATCGATGATGGGCAGTTCGGGTTCCAGCGCTTCCTCAGAGGGGGCGCCCGCATGCCACGCATCGAGCTCGGCCGTGGTTTTGGGCTGATTGCCCCGAAAAGGTGCCCTTGCAGCGTCTGTAATGGTCATAGTGTGTTCCGTTCAGGCAAACGGCCGGGCTCAGGCGGGCTGGATCGCAAGCTTGCGAGGGTTTTATGGCGCCCATTGAGCCACCAGCCATACTGCACAGGCCAGGATGCATAAGGATTCGAGTCGTCAGCTACGCCCAATGCGGCCTCGGCATGCAGCGGCCAGTTCGGGTCAAACAGCGCCTGACGGCCGATCGCGACCAGATCGGTCCGCCCCTCGGCAATCGCGGCATTGGCCAGTTCAGGTTCGGTAATCAAACCCACTGCCATCGTTGCGATATCAGCCTCGCTGCGCACAGCCTGAGCATAAGGAATCTGGAAACCATAGCTGGGCGCATCGCGCGAGGTTGAGGCGGAATGCCCCGCCAGGCCTCCGGACGAGCAATCGATCACATCGACACCCGCCGCCTTGAGGGCCTGTGCAAAGGCGACGGTATCGGCCAGGGTGCGGCCGCCTTCCACGCCATCCTGGGCCGACACCCGGACGAACATCGGGCGTTCACGAGGCCAGGCAGCACGCATATCGCCCACGACCTCCAGGGCATAGCGATGACGACCCTCGAACGAACCGGAATAGGCATCGGAACGCAGATTGGTCAACGGCGACATGAACGAGTGCAGCAGAAAGCCATGTGCCGCGTGCAACTCTACAATGTCGAAACCAGCCAAATTCGCGCGTTCGACGGCAGCCACGAAGGCCTCGCGAATGTCGGCCATGTCGCGGTAAGTCGTTTCGGTGGGCACCTGGTATTCGCGGCCAAACGCTATGGCGCTGGGTGCCTTGATCGGCCAGGTGGCCTCGCCGCGCAGAGTCTGGTCCTCGTCGCCCACCGGCCCGTTGCCGTGCCAGGGCCGCTGGCGATTGGCCTTGCGCCCACTGTGACACAACTGAATGCCCACGGTGGCGCCTTGTGATTTCAGCAGACGCACGATGCGCGCCAGGGGCTCGATATGTCGATCCGACCACAAACCCAGATCGCCGTGGCTGATACGCCCTTCGGGCAGCACCGCCGTCGCCTCGATCATGACCAGGCCGGCGCCGCCCAGGCCAAAGCGCCCATAGTGGGCCAGGTGAAAGTCCGACGCCTCACCCTCATGGGCGGAATACATGCACATTGCAGAAATGGCAATGCGATTGCGGATACTCACATCCCGCAATTGAAGACTGGAAAACAGATCAGCCATTTATCATCCCCCTACAAGTACAACAGCCTAAGCGGCGTGCGGCCTCAGGATCTGGCGCACAACCTCGCCGCGATCGAGTTGATCCAGGCTGAGGTTGAGTTCGGAAAACGAGATATCGCTAGTCTTCAGACGATCCACCGGCATCTTGCCCGCCTTGTACAAGCTGATGTAGTACGGGATATCGCGTTCCGGAACGGTCGAGCCCATGAACGAGCCACGCAGCCCACGCTCTTCGGTCACCAGGGCCGCATGCACGTATTGGAACAAGGTATCGGAAGCGCCCAGGCCGACGCAGATCACATCGCCACCACGCGCCGTGATGGAATTCCCCATCGCGACTGCCTGCGGATTGCCGGTCATATCGAAGACAAAATCGACACCACCGTTGCTCAGGTCACGTACTTTTTGGACGATCTCGGCGTCGGTCGCGAGGAATGTCTCGGTTGCGCCCAGATCACGGGCAAGCTGAAATTTCGCAGCATTGATATCGATGCCAAAGATCTGTGCCGCACCGGCGATACGTGCCGCCATGACTGCATTCAGGCCTACGCCCCCCAGGCCGACCACAGCCACGCTGGCGCCCTCTGGCACCTTGGCGGTGTTCAGAACCGAGCCCGCGCCAGTCACGACCGCGCAGCCAAACATTGCCGCGACATCCAGCGGGACATCATCATCAATGCGGATCAGCGACTTGGGCACCGCGATGGCGTACTGCGCAAAGGCCGATATCCCGCTGTAGTGATAGATCGGTTGGCCATTGCGGCTCAGGCGGCGCGCACCCGTCGCCAACAAGCCCTGGGTGCGCGGCCCGGTCACGCTCTGGCACAGCGCGGGGCGCATACGATCACATGCCCGGCAGCAGCCACAGCCCGACACCACCGTCATGACCACATGATCCCCCGGCTTCAGTTCGGTGACGCCTGCACCGATTTCGCGCACAATACCGGCGCCTTCGTGCCCGCCCACCACCGGCAGCTTGCGCTTGCGCAAACCTGCCACCTGCGACAGGTCGGAATGGCAAAGCCCGGCCGCTATGACCTCGACCAGGACCTCGCCCTCACCGGGGCCTTCCAGATCCACCTCCTCGATCTGAAAGGGCACGCTATCCACATACGGTTTTGGGCGCCCCTGCTCGTACATCACTGCGGCGGTCATCTTCATGTTCCCTGCTCCTGTGGATCACTCCACCAAATAATTCATCGTCCAGCCTGCCATTCAGGCCAATCCAGCATATTGCATCGCGGCCATACAAGACCAAATCATCTAGCTTATTAGAGGACCCCACTGGGCACTGCATCAAACCACAATTGTGCGGGCGAGTCATGATTATTGCTCATGACCCAAGTCATCGCGCCTGTGTTCGGATATTCGGGATTCAGTCATTCGATATTCGCGATGGACGCAGGCAAGTGGCACCGATAAGCTCGCCATGGACACCCTTCTTACACACCACAATCAAAGCGGAGACGGACACATGGCAAAGGAAGACGGCGGAACTCTGGTCGTTGCGGGTGCCACCAGCGTGGCGACCCAGCATCTGATCGAAATCGTCAGCAAAACCCCAAACTGGAATGTGATCGGGTTGTGCAGGAATCCACCGTCGGATTCGCCACCGAACGTGCGCTATGTAGCGGCTGATTTCGAGGATCCAGATTCCTGCAAACGTGCATTGAAAGGCATCGAAGTCACGCACCTGGTCTACGCCGCGCGCTCCAGGCACACTCTGTATACCGCCATGATGCCGCACGCAAAGGTCAGCATCGAAAGCGTGGAACCGAACGTCAACATGCTGCGAAACGTTACGCAAGCATGCAGCGGACCCACCTTGCGCCATGTCCACGCGCTGGCCGGCACCAAGTGGTACGGCCTGCACTTTGGCCCCTTCCCCACGCCCGCGCTCGAGTCCGATCCCGGGCATATGCCTCCGAATTTCTATTTCGATCAGCAGAAATTCCTGATCGAGGAATCCACGCGGGCAGGCTGGGGCTGGTCGACCAGTCGCCCCGGCGTCATCAGCGGCGAGACCGCCGGTGGTGCGCCCAATATGCTTGCCTCGATCGGTGTCTATGCGGCAATCTGCCGCCACCTTGGCCTGCCCCTGGAGTTTCCGGGCAAACCGGGCGCCTACACCAGCCTGATGGAACTGACCGAAGCCCGCCAATTGGCCGAGTCCATATTCTGGATGTGCCGCACACCCGAGGCCGCCAACCAGGCCTACAACGTCACCAATGGCGACCTGTTCCGCTGGGAGCACGTATGGCCGACACTGGCCGCCCACTTTGGTATGAAAGCCGGCCCGGTCAGGCATTTCTCGCTGGTGCAGTGGATGGCCGACAAAGGCCCGGTCTGGGATGAAATCGTCAAGCAGAACAATCTGCAACCGCTTGCACTCGATCAGGTCGCCTCGTGGGGTTTTGCCGATTTCACCCTGAATTATGACTACGACGTGATTTCTTCGATGACCAAGATCCGGCTGGCCGGCTTCCACCGTACGGTAGACAGTGAAGCGATGATGCTCGATCAACTCACGCAATACCGCGAACAGAAAATCCTGCCTTAGGCTGGGTGCCAAGCAAGGATCAGCACTCACCCGCCGATACCCGATTGATCCGTTCCTCAGCCCGACGCGCATACAGAGAGAGCCCCAGCCTGCGGCTTTCCACTATCGCCTGCTGCCAGTAGGCGACGGCGCGGCCGGGTTGATCGCGACCGGCCATTGCGTCCCCGCTCAGGCACAGGTATGCGCCCCGAACCAGTTGCGTGCCATAGTTGTCGATCAGGGCACCTGCACGCTCGACCGAATCCAGCGCATGATCAGCCTGG
>JAKDMO010000176.1 GCA_030452305.1 Alcaligenaceae bacterium
CCGTACCCGTTCAAACTCCCTGCCCCGCCCACAAACCGGCATCCACCCCATGGACCCGCCGCATACCCCTGCCGCCCTGGAAACCCTGCGCACAGCCCGCGCCCTGCTTGAAAACCCGGGCCTGGCCGCCCGCATGACGAATTTGATTGGTTCGCCCATAGAAAAGGGCCTGGACATGTTGCCGTCCGGTTGGAACAAAAGAGTCGGTGCGATCACCAAGGCGGCGCTGGTCAAGGCAGCGGATGTGGCGATCTCCACGCTGGGGGATCAGCCATCTCGCGACAGCTCCAATCGCTGGCATAAACTAAGCGTGGCGACGACGGGCGGGGTAGGGGGTTTTTTTGGCCTGGCCGGCCTGGCTGTGGAACTACCGATTTCCACCACCATCATGATGCGCTCTATCGCCGATATTGCACGTAGCGAGGGCGAATCCCCAAACCGCCCCGACACGCGCCTGGGTTGCATCGAGGTCTTTGCCCTGGGGGGCAAGAATCCCTCAGACGACGGAACCGAGAGCGGCTATTACCTGATGCGCGCAGCCCTGGCCCAGGCGGTCGGTCAGGCCACCGAGTACGTCGCGGGCAGTGCAGCCGGCATGGCGGCCCCGCCCGCCCTGATGCGCTTGATTTCTGTGGTGTCCCAGCGGTTTGGCATCCAGGTGACGGAAAAGGCTGCCGCGCAGGCAATGCCCGCGATCGGGGCGGCCGGCGGGGCCTTGATCAATACCCTGTTCATCGACCATTTTCAGGACATGGCCCGGGGCCATTTCATCGTCCGCCGGCTAGAACGCAGCTACGGCAAAGCGGCCGTCAAACAGGCCTACGACGCACTAGAGGGCTAGCCTCCGTGCCGGCGTCCATGTGTTTGCCCGTGGGGCGCGCTCGTAGTCGATTGTCGTTTGCTTTAGCCCCATCCAGTTGAACAGGCGCGCCATATCCCGTTTTCGCTCAATCGCCAGGGACAGGGCGTCGACGGCTTTCCGGTTGAACAGCATGAAATCAATACGGTTTTCCGGCAGGGGGGCCACACCGATAGCGTCCAGCGTATGGTCCAGGCACCGGGCGCCCAGGCGTGCGAGCATGGGGCGGCGTGTATTCCTGCAGGGGCGCATGCGCACGACGTCGGTGCCGGCACGCCACGCTGCCAGCATTTGCGGTATATATTCGGGCGGGTCGCACAGGTCGGCGTCCATGATGATGACCGCCTGGCCGGTGGCTCGTGCCAGCCCTGTGGCCAATGCCGATTCCCGGCCGGCATGTCGGGTCAGGGACAGGGTGCGGGTGTGCGGATCCTCGGCTGCGATCGTGGACAGGATCCCGGCGGTACTATCGGTGCTGCCATCGTTGATGAACAGCAGTTCATAGCGGATACCCTGTGCAGCCATCACCGCCGTCAGTCGCTGGTGCATCGGGTGGACGGCCCCGGCCCCGTTACACAGCGTCAGGACAATGGATAGTTCGACTGGCCCGGCTGAGTCGAAATCGGAAAACTCGGCGTGTGTGCGTGTATTCATGTCGGCCTGGTATTCGATGCGATGCCTAAGCCTAGGACCTGCAGGAACAAGAATTCGTCAATCGTTTATTGGGAAAACATCAAAACAAATGGCCGGACCCAGATGGGCCCGGCCACAGACGGTGTGGTTTCCGATTATTTCTTCATCAGCGAGCAGGTGGAGTCCTCGGGGCTGGTGAAGGCTTCCTCGGCCGGAATGGTGGCGATGGTTTTCATATAGTCCCATTCACCTGTGGATTCCTCGGGCGTCTTGACCTGCATCAGATACATGTCGTGCATGTAGCGGCCGTCGGCGCGGATATAGCCTTTGGTGTACATATCATCCAGTTTCATGCTTTTGAGCTGGGCCATGACCTTGTCGGAATCGGTGGTTCCGGCCGCCTCAACCGCCTTCAGGTAGCTGGTGGTCGCCGAGTATGCCGCAGCCTGGTGGGTGCTGGGCATTTTATGCATGGTTTCGTTAAAACGCTTGGCGAAGGCGCGCGAGGCATCGTTCTTGTCCCAGTACCAGCTATCGGTCATCATCAATTTCTGCGCGACCGGCAGGCCCAGGCCGTGGATGTCGTTGATGGTCATCAGCAGTCCGACGAGTTTCATCTTGTCGGTCAGGCCGAAGTCGTTGGCAGCCTTGATCGAGTTGATGGTGTCGGAGCCGGCATTCGCCAGGCCCAGCACCTGTGCGCCCGATGAGGCGGCCTGCAGAATATAGGACGACATGTCGGACGAGGTCGGCGGGTGCCTGACCGAGCCCACAACGGTTCCGCCGTTGGCCTTGATGACCTTGCTGGTATCGGCCTCGAGCGAATGGCCGAAGGCGTAGTCCGCAACCAGGAAGAACCAGGATTTTCCGCCCTGCTTGACCACCGCCGAGCCCGTGCCCTTGGCCAGCGCAACGGTGTCGTACTCGTAGTGGATCGTGTAGGGCGTGCAGTCCTCGTTGGTCAGGCGCGCGGTAGCGGCGCCGATATTGATGTAGGGAATATGCTTTTCGTTGATGATGACGTTCATCGCTAGCCCGGCGGCCGAGTTCACCCCGCCGATCAGCATCGACAGGCCTTGCTGGTCAATCCATTCACGGGCGCGCGCGGCGGCGATGTCGGGCTTGTTCTGGTGGTCGGCGGAAAGAATTTCAATTTTTTTGCCAAGCACCTCGCCGCCCGCATCCTGCACGGCCATCCGAATGGCCTCCAGCCCGCCGGGGCCATCCGTGTCGGCGTAAGGGCCCGACATATCGGTGATGAAACCGATGCGTACGGTATCCGTGTCGGATGCGGCATGGGCGGTGCCTGCGGCCAATCCAAGCAGCGCTGCGGCGAGGAGGGTTGGGCGGAATACTGTGAGCTTCATTATGGGTCTCCTGGTTATCGAGTGCCCGACGGGTCGGCCGGGTCTGGTGTTGTGATTGGGATCAGTGGGTTTGTGTGGTGCCGGTGCGCAGCGCCTGCAGCAATTCCTGGGCAAGGTCGGTACGCACGTCGCGGGCCGCGACCAGTTGGGCGGCGATCTGTGCGATCTCGTCGCCCTGTGCCCCGGCGGTCAGGGCGATATTGCGTGCGTGCAGGGTCATGTGGCCGCGCTGTATGCCTTCGGTAGCCAGCGCACGCAGCGCGCCCATATTCTGGGCCAGGCCTACGGCGACCATGATTTCGCCCAGCGCCTGCGCGCTGTCCACGCCCAGGATCTTCAGCGACAGCCGGGCCAGGGGATGGGTCTTGGTGGCACCGCCCACCAGGCCGACGGGCATGGGCATTTCCATCGTGCCGACCAGATCGCCGTTGGCGGCGATTTCCCAGTTGGACAGCGAGGTATATCGGCCCTGGCGGCAGGCGTAGGCGTGGGCGCCGGCCTCGACGGCGCGCCAGTCGTTGCCTGTCGCGACGACGACGGGGTCGATCCCGTTCATGATGCCTTTGTTGTGCGTAGCCGCCCGATACGGATCGATGATCGCGAATTCGCAGGCATCGACAATGCCCTCGACCACGTCCTTGCCCGGGTAGTGCGCGCTGGCGAGCGCCTTGGCTGGGATCTGTACCCGTGCGCGCGACAGGCGCAGGTCGGCCAGGTTCGACAGAATGCGCAGGCGCACCCGGCCGCCGGTGATCTGCTCGATGCGCCCGGCCACCGCCTCGGCCATGGTGTTGACCGTATTCGCACCCATGGCGTCGCGTACGTCCACCAGCAGGTGTGCAACGACCATGGCGCCACGCGACGTATCGGGGAATACGTGGACCTCGATATCCTTGCAGCCGCCGCCCAGACCAATCAGGACGCGGTCTCGGCTGTTGGCCTGTTCGATGATCTCGTCGCGGTGCTGCAGGATGGCCAGGCGCGCGCCAAACGGATCGCTGATGCCCAGGATCTGGATCTGCGCACGCATGATCGGCCCGGTGCTCGATGTCTGGAATCCACCGCCCTGCCGGGCGATCTTGGCCATGTATGAGGCGGCCGCCACGACAGAGGGTTCCTCGACCACCATGGGCACGAGCACGTCCTGGCCGTTGATCTGGAAATAACCTGCTACTGCGTAGGGCAGCTCGAAGGTCGCGAGCACGTTTTCAACCATGCCATTTGCGGTATCCAGGGGCAGGGCGCCCGCCCTGGACAGCAGGTCGAGTTCCTCGGTATCCAGATTGGCCTTCTCGGCGATGTGCTCGAGTCGCTGGGCCGGGGATAGGGAACGAAAATCAGGTAGACGGGAATCCATGCGGGGTGTGTCCTGAAAGAGTTGCGAGAAGGCCTGGGTGGAACTCAGCCGATCAGCATAAGAGTGTAGGGTGGACCTCACAGAAAATATATGGATTAATCACACATTAATCGCTAGTTTTTATATATTCATAAGACACATTCAGGAGCTTTGAGATGGCATCCCGGCAGCTTCACAATGACCTGGCATCAGAGGCCTCTGACCGAGGTCTGATGCCCACCTTCGAGGAGGAAATCATCCACATGCTGCATAGGGATGCGGGACGCCCAGATCTGGCAGCCCTGCGTGCCCATGCAGAGCATCTGCCTGAAGGGCCCGAGCGCACGCGTCTGTTGCATTGCCTGTCCATGGGGCTGACGGTAAAGGATCGGATGGAGCAGCACCAGCAACGTGAACGCGGTCTGATGGCCGTGATCGACACCGCGCAGGACTTGACCCGGATGACCGATACCGACAAGGTGCTGCAGCTGATCGTTCAGCGTGCCCGTACCTTATTGGGTTGTGATGTGGGGTATTTGTCGGTGTACGACCCGCAGATGCGTGATTTCTATGTGCGTGCGACCGACGGCGCCTTTTCCGAGAATTTCTGCAAGATCCGCATCAGCCTGGATACAGGAGTATGCGGCTATGTGGCGCGCCACCGCAGCCCATATTCCTCATCCGATTATGCCGGGGACAGCCGTTTTAATCATTCGACGTTCATCGACAGTGCCATGGGCGACGAAAATATCGCGTCCATATTGGGTGTGCCCTTGCTGGGCGGCGATGAGGTCTCGGGCGTGCTGTTTGTGGGGGACCGCTATGTGCGTACATATACCGCCTGGGAGATCTCGATTCTATCGACACTGGGTGCCCAGGCCTCGGTCGCGATCGGCAATGCGCGCCTGTTCGAGCAGGCCCAGGGTGCCTTGAAGCAGGCCAGTGCGACCAACGATCTGCTGCTGCGCCAGACCGAGGACACCCGGGCGGCGGCGCAGGCGCACGAACAACTGACCACGCTGGTGGCCAGTGGCGGCGGGCGGGCTGAT
>JAKDMO010000027.1 GCA_030452305.1 Alcaligenaceae bacterium
GGTGTCGTCAGCGGATTACCCCAGGCAATGAAGTGGAACACGGTGTGCGTGTCGTCAATGGGCACGTTGAAATTCGCCACGTTGTAGCGGTTGTTCGGTGGGATCAATGCCGACGAGGGCGCGATAAAGACAGTCGATCGGATGTAGTCGTTTTCGTCCGCATTCGTGATCGGGCGCCGGATGGCCGCGTAGCGAAAACCATAAGGGGTGTGCTCGATCTGCAGGCGCGGGGCCTTGTCCGTACTGGGCCGCAGCCACATTTTGTCAGTAGCCTCGCTGCCGCCCACCCGTGCGGGCACCATGTCCGACGAGTGCAGGCTCGAACTGTGCGACGAGTCGATATTGCCTTCCAGGATCTGCGCCCAGTTGCACGGCACGATGACCTTGGCGATGCTGACGCGCACATCCTCTGACGGCGCCCATGGGGGCGGTACGAATTCGGGGATCTGGTCCTGAGGGCCCATATAGGCCCATATGACGCCCGCCCATTCTTTGGTCTTGTAGGCCAGGTGGTGGACCTTGTTGGGCAAATCGCTGGATGCCGGTTCGGACACCATTTCCTGCACCTTGCCGTCCACATCCATTTTCCAGCCGTGATACAGGCAGCGCAGGCCGCATTCCTCGTTTCGGCCGTAAAACAGCGACGCGCCCCGATGCGGGCAGCGCTCGTCCATCAGGCCGACCCGGCCCTTGGTATCGCGAAACACCACCAGATCCTCGCCCAGGATGCGCGCCCGTACGGGATCGCAATCGGGCTCGCTGACTTCCTCGCTCAGACAGACAGGCAGCCAGTGGCGACGCATCAGCTGACCCATGGGCGCATCGCCCTCTATCCTGCACAGCAACTCGTTTTCGTCCTTCGTCATGATCTGTTTGTCTCCTATGCCTGGTGTCCTGTTTGGGCTCGCGATCGCATAGCCCTATCTATCGTAGGGACAACTCAATAATATTAGAGATCTAAACATTGTTCAAGCATGACGTTACCAGGCCGAGGACCCGTTTTCAGCAATAGAGAGTGCTTAGAGTTCGTCCTGCACCTGCGCGGCCCATAAACCCCACG
The DNA here is from genome assembly GCA_030452305.1 of Alcaligenaceae bacterium. Classification (GTDB taxonomy): domain Bacteria; phylum Pseudomonadota; class Gammaproteobacteria; order Burkholderiales; family Burkholderiaceae_B; genus Castellaniella. The sequence continues at coordinate 1,061 of JAKDMO010000027.1, forward strand.
GGCGTTGCATGACGGTCTGGATGGACTGATCCGCCAGCCGGCCTTCCTCGGGGGCCAGAAAATGGATGTCGCCGCCCAGATTGATGGCGGTTTCCAGCAGGGCTGCGTTTTGTTGGGTGTAGATGGCACGATACACGGCAATCTGCAGGGAACTGCCGACCGCAACGAAACCGTGCCCGCGCATCAGCGAGATCGCGGCTCCGCCCAGCGATTCGGCCAGCGCCGCCCCATGCTCGTGGCAGGTCACCAGCATATCCGTGGGCCCAAAGCGTTCCGCAATGTCGAATATGGGCGCACCATCGGCCAGGAATCCGGCCATGTGATAGATGGGCTTCAGCGGAACGGACGACACCGTAAAGGGCACGACCGTGGCGGAATGACTGTGGACGATGGCCTGCACATCGGGGCGCCGACGGTAGATCTCGCCGTGGATGTAGCGCTCCAGATACAGCTTGCGGGTTTCCGGTGTGACCGGGTCCGACGCCAGATCGAATTCGACTAGGTCGTCCACGGTCACGATGCCGGGCGCCAGCGACCTGGACAGAAAAAAATGCTCCGGATTCGAGGGGCTGCGCAGACTGACATGGCCGAAGCCATCCAGAACGTTATTGTGCGCCAGGATCCGGTTTGCCAGTACCAGGTCGTCCAGGCCGGCGCGTGTGAGGTCATTCATCGGATGCTCCATTCAGGGGGAAAAGGGATGAAGGCTGCTGCCTGCGACGTACCGCAGCATCGTCGAAACACGAGGCACTTCATCATAAACCCGTGGCGCCTCGTGTCGTGTACAGATTGCCGGCGTTGCGGGGCGTGCGGTGTTTGCCTGATTTCTGCGTTTCATGCTAAGATAGCCAGCTTCGCCGTGTTATCGGTGATGAAACCTAGCCCCGGCCAATCGTAGTCGGGAATGAAACTGTGGGGATAACACCCCCCCGGAGAAAACAATGTCGAATCCGACACCTACGCCTGCAGCCTGGCGTCTTGGGCTCGTGGGACGCAAGGTCGGCATGACCCGCATCTTTACCGAGGATGGCGAATCCATCCCCGTGACAGTGCTGGACGTGTCCAACAATCGCGTCGCCCAGGTCAAGACCCCCGAGGTCGATGGCTATGCAGCGGTACAAGTTGCCTACGGCGCACGCCGCGCTTCGCGCGTGACCAAGCCTGCGGCAGGGCACTACGCCAAGGCCGGCATCGAAGCCGGCAGCATCCTGAAGGAATTCCGTCTGGACCCCGCCCGCGCCGCCGAATACACGGCCGGCTCCGTCGTGGCCGTCGAATCCGTATTCGAAGCCGGCCAAAAGGTCGACGTGACGGGCACCACAATCGGCAAGGGCTTTGCCGGCACGATCAAACGCCACCATTTCGGCGGCCAGCGCACCTCGCATGGCAACTCGCTGTCGCACCGCGTGCCCGGCTCGATCGGCCAGGCACAGGATCCGGGTCGCGTCTTTCGCGGCAAGAAAATGTCGGGCCACCTGGGTGACGAAACGCGCACTGTCCAGAACCTGGATATTGTTCGTGTCGATGCCGAGCGCGGCCTGCTGCTGGTTCGCGGCGCCGTTCCCGGCCACAAGAACGCCGACATCGTCGTGCGTCCCGCGATCAAGTCGTCAGCCAAAGGAGCCTAATCATGGAACTCAAGCTCCTGAACGATCAGGGTCAATCCACCGCCACGTTCGCCGCTCCCGAAACAATTTTCGGCCGCGATTTCAACGAAGCGCTGGTGCACCAGATCGTCGTCGCCTACCAGGCCAATGCGCGCCTGGGCAACCGCGCCCAGAAGGATCGCGGCACGGTCAAGCACTCCACCAAAAAGCCGTGGCGCCAAAAGGGCACCGGCCGTGCCCGTTCGGGCATGACATCCTCGCCGATCTGGCGGGGGGGTGGTCGCACATTCCCGAACTCGCCTGACGAGAACTTCAGCCACAAGGTCAACAAGAAAATGTACCGCGCCGGTTTGCGCGCCATTTTCTCGCAGCTGGCTCGCGAAGACCGCATCGCCGTGCTCGAAGCCTTCGAACTCGACTCGCCCAAGACCAAGCAGGCTGCGGCCAAACTGAAGGATCTGGGTGTCAGCGGCTCGGTGCTGATCATTACCGACGAGCTGAACGAAAACGTCTATCTCGCAACGCGCAACCTGCCCAATGTGGCGGTCATCGAAACGCGTTACGCCGATCCGCTGTCCCTGATCCACTACAAGAAAGTGCTGATCACCAAGCCGGCGATCGCCCAACTCGAGGAGATGCTGGGATGAATGCCGAACGTCTGATGCAAATCATTCTGGCTCCGGTGGTGACTGAAAAGTCCACCCTGGTGGCCGAGAAAAACAACCAGGTCGCTTTCCGCGTCGTGGCCGACGCATCCAAGCCCGAAATCAAGGCCGCTGTTGAACTGCTGTTCAAGGTCGAAGTCGAATCCGTGCAGGTGTTGAACCGCAAGGGCAAGGAAAAGCGTTTTGGCCGCTTCATGGGTCGCCGCCGCAACGAGCGCAAGGCCTATGTCAGCCTCAAGCCCGGCCAGGAAATCGACTTCGCGGAGGTGAACTAAATGGCACTCGTAAAAGTCAAGCCGACGTCCGCCGGGCGCCGGGGCATGATCAAGGTCGTGCACCCTGAACTGCATAAGGGTCCGGCCTACGCACCCCTGCTCGAACCCAAGTCGCGCAATGCCGGTCGCAACAACCACGGCCGCATCACGGTGCGCCACCGTGGCGGTGGCCACAAGCAGCACTACCGTGTCGTCGATTTCCGTCGCAACAAGGACGGGATCCCCGCCCGCGTCGAGCGCCTGGAATACGACCCCAACCGCAGCGCTCACATCGCCCTGTTGTGCTATGCCGATGGCGAGCGTCGCTACATCATCGCACCGCGCGGCCTTCAGGTCGGCGCCACCCTGGTCTCGGGTCTGGACGCACCGATCCGCGCAGGCAACACCCTGCCGATCCGCGTGATTCCCGTAGGCGCCACGATTCACTGCGTGGAAATGCTGCCCGGCAAGGGTGCGCAAATGGTCCGCTCGGCCGGTGCCTCGGCCGTCCTGCTGGCTCGCGAAGGCGTCTATGCTCAGGTCCGCCTGCGCTCGGGCGAAGTCCGTCGCGTGCATATCGACTGCCGCGCAACGATCGGTGAAGTCGGCAACGGCGATCACAGCCTGCGCCAGATCGGCAAGGCCGGCGCAGTGCGCTGGCGCGGTGTGCGTCCTACGGTTCGTGGCGTGGCCATGAACCCTGTGGATCACCCGCATGGTGGTGGTGAAGGCCGCACCGGCGAAGGCCGCGAACCCGTCAGCCCGTGGGGTACCCCCGCGAAGGGCTACCGGACCCGTCGTAACAAGCGCACAGACAATATGATTGTCTCGCGTCGCAAGCGCAAGTAAGGGGCGAACACATGTCACGTTCGATCAAAAAAGGCCCATTCGTAGACGCGCATCTGATCAAGAAGGTCGATGCGGCAGTCGGGGGCAAAGAGAAAAAGCCGATCAAGACCTGGTCGCGCCGTTCCACTATCCTGCCCGAGTTCATTGGGCTGACGATTGCTGTGCACAATGGCCGCCAGCACGTTCCCGTCTACATCAACGAGAACATGGTCGGTCACAAGCTCGGCGAGTTCGCCCTGACCCGTACATTCAAGGGTCACGCGGCGGACAAGAAGTCCAAGAGGTAAGGCATGGAAACTACAGCAGTCATCCGTGGCGTCCACATTTCCGCCCAAAAGACCCGCCTGGTGGCGGATCTGATTCGCGGGAAATCGGTCGCGCACGCGCTGAACATCCTCACGTTCAGCCCCAAGAAAGCAGCCGGCATACTCAAAAAAGCACTTGAGTCTGCCATTGCCAATGCCGAACACAACGACGGCGCCGATATCGACGAACTGAAAGTCACTACGGTCTACGTAGACAAGGGCCAGTCGATGAAGCGTTTTTCCGCCCGCGCCAAAGGCCGTGGTAACCGCATTGAAAAGCAGACCTGCCACATTGTGGTCAAGGTCGGGGCCTAAGGAGTCACAATGGGACAGAAAATTCACCCGATTGGGTTCCGCCTCGCGGTCAACCACAACTGGAGCTCGCGCTGGTACGCGAACGACAAGAACTACGGCGGCATGCTGGCCGAAGACATCCGTGTGCGCGAGTATCTGAAAAAGAAACTCAAGAGCGCCTCGGTCGGTCGCGTCGTCATCGAGCGCCCCGCTAAAAATGCCCGCATCACTATTTACTCGGCTCGTCCGGGCGTGGTGATCGGCAAACGTGGCGAGGACATCGAAAACCTGAAGGCCGATTTGCAGCGCCTGATGGGCGTGCCCGTGCACGTCAACATCGAGGAAATCCGCAAGCCTGAAACCGATGCCCAACTGATCGCCGATTCGATTGCCCAGCAACTCGAAAAGCGCATCATGTTCCGTCGCGCCATGAAACGCGCGATGCAAAACGCCATGCGCCTGGGTGCCCAGGGTGTCAAGATCATGAGCGCCGGACGCCTGAACGGCATCGAAATCGCCCGTACAGAATGGTATCGCGAAGGTCGCGTGCCCCTGCATACCCTGCGTGCCAATATCGACTATGGCACATCCGAAGCCCAGACGACCTACGGGATCATCGGGATCAAGGTCTGGGTCTACAAGGGCGATATGCTGCCCAATGGCGAAATGCCCCCCGAGGCCGCTGTGCCCCGCGACGAAGAACGCCGTCCGCGCCGCTCGCCCCGTGGCGAACGCCCCGATGGCCGTCGTCCCGGCGGTGGCCGTGGTCGTGGCCCGCGCAAGGACGCCGCTGCACCGGCTGCTGCGGCAGCCCCGGCAGCGACGCCTGCAGCGCCTGAAGGAGAATAATTATGTTGTCACCCGCTCGCAGGAAATACCGCAAAGAGCAAAAGGGCCGCAATACCGGCCTGGCGACGCGCGGCGCACAGGTGTCTTTCGGCGATTTCGGCCTGAAGGCCACCGGCCGCGGCCGTCTGACCGCACGCCAGATCGAGGCCGCTCGTCGTGCCATCAACCGTCACATCAAACGTGGCGGCCGGATCTGGATCCGTATTTTTCCGGACAAGCCCATTTCGCAAAAGCCCGCCGAAGTCCGTATGGGTAAAGGCAAGGGCAATCCGGAATTCTGGGTCGCTGAAATTCAACCCGGCAAGGTGCTCTACGAAATGGAAGGCGTGCCCGAGGAACTCGCTCGCGAAGCGTTCCGCCTGGCCGCTGCAAAGCTCCCGATCTCGACGACCTTCGTGTCGCGCCGGATCGGTGCCTGAGGAAACGACTATGAAAGCCAGTGAACTTCGTACGAAGGATGCAGCAGAGCTCCAGACCGAGCTCGAAAGCCTGCTGAAGGCGCATTTCAACCTGCGTATGCAGCGCGCCACCCAGCAGCTTTCCAACACCAGTCAGTTGGGCAATGTGCGCCGCGACATCGCACGCATTCGCACCATCATGACTGAGAACGCAGGAAAGTAAGATGAGCGAAACTCAAACAGCCCCTATCAAGCGCCAGCGCACGCTGGTCGGCCGCATCGTCAGCAACAAAATGGACAAAACCGTTGTTGTCAGCGTCGAGCGCCGCGTCAAGCACCCTGTATTCGGCAAGATCGTCGTACGATCGGCCAAGTACAAGGCCCATGACGAGACCAATCAGTACAACGAAGGCGATACCGTGGAAATCGCTGAAGGCCGCCCCATCAGCAAGTCCAAGTCCTGGACGGTGGTGCGCCTGATCGAGGCCTCACGCGCCATCTGATCGGTATCGGCGCGCCCACGCGCGCCACAGCAGTATGCAAAGAACCCCGCTTTGACGGGGTTCTTTGCATTGCTGCGCCAGTCCGCGCACAAGCAGTGCGCGCCGCTCGGTTCAAGCCTGGGGCGCCTCGTCCTTCAGCGCCCGGCGCAGGATTTTCCCGACATTGCTGCGCGGCAGCGACTCGCGAAACTCGACGAATTTCGGCACCTTATAGCCCGTCAGCAGCGTGTGACAGTGGGCGATCACCTCGGCCTCGCTCAGCGATTTGTTCCGGCTGATCACAAACAGCTTGACCGCCTCGCCCGAGGCCCCGGCCGGCACGCCGATTGCGGCCGCCTCAATGATGTCCGGGTGCTCGACGGCGGCGGCCTCAACCTCGTTCGGGTACACATTGAAGCCCGACACCAGGATCATGTCCTTTTTCCGATCCAGGATGAACACATAACCACGCTCGTCCATGCGGCCGATATCGCCCGTCATCAGGAAACCGTCGGCATCGAACGTGCTGGCCGTATCCTCGGGGCGGTTCCAGTAGCCCGCAGTGACCTGGGGGCCCTTTACGCAGATCTCGCCCGACTCGCCCAGGGCCTGGTCCTGATTATTTTCGCGGATACGCACATCGGTAGAGGGCACGGGCAGGCCGATGGATCCGTCAAAACTGGGTGTGTCCAGCGGATTGATGGTCACGGCGGGCGAGGTTTCCGTCAGGCCATAGGCCTGCGCGATGGGTCGGCCCGTCAGTTCAAACCAGCGCCGCGCGACGGCTTCCTGCACGGCCATGCCCCCACCCAGCGAGGTGTGCATGCTGCTGAAATCGAGTTTGGCGAAATCCGGCTGTTGCAGCATGGCATTGAACAGCGTATTTACCCCGGTAAACGCCGTAAATTTCACCTTGGCCATGGACCGGATCAGGGTCGGAATATCGCGCGCATCCACGATCAGCAGATTGACCGCGCCCAGTTTGAAGAACGTCAGGCAGTTCGCTGTCAGTGCAAAGATATGGTAGAGCGGCAGCGCAGTCACGATACATTCCTTGCCGCCGTGGGTATAGGCCTGCACCCAGACATAGGCCTGACACACATTCGACAGCAAATTGCCGTGGCTGAGCATCGCACCCTTGGCGACGCCCGTGGTGCCGCCCGTGTACTGCAGGGCCGCCAGGTCGTCGTGGGTCAGGCAGGGGCGGGAATACACCGCCTGTGCGCCCGCGGCCAGCACCGTGCCCAGGCGCAGCGCCCCTGGGATGTGCCAGGCCGGTACCTGCTTTTTCACATAACGCACCACCAGGTCCACCAACAGGCCGCGCACGGTGCCCAGCAGTTCGCCTACTGAAGTCACCACCACGTGGCGCACCGCCGTACCCGGCATCGCGGCTTGCAGGGTATGGGCGAAATTCTCGGCCACGACGACCGTTTCCGCCCCGGAATCCATCAATTGATGATGCAATTCCTGCGCGGTATACAGCGGATTGGTGTTCACGATTGCCGCGCCCGACATCAGCGTGCCGAACATGCACACGGGATACTGCAGCAGATTGGGCATCATCAGGGCCACACGCTGGCCCCTGCCGACCCCCAGTGACTGCAGCCAGGCCGCAAAGTTGCGCGCGTGCCTGCGGGTCTGGGCATAAGTCATCGAGGCGCCCAGACTCAGGTAGGCCGGGCTGCCCGCATAGCGCTCGCAGCAGTCCTCGAACATATCGGCCAGCGAATCGTGGGCCGCAGCCAGATCGGTGATGTCTGCCGGCACCCCTTCGGGATAGTTCTGTAGCCAGATGCGTTCCATAGTTCAACTCGGTTTGGTGGTCGCGCTGCGCAGGTCCTTGGGGAAATCATCCACGGAAATCACCCGGTCACGCAAGCGGTTGCGCTCGTTGACGTGCTCGAATTCCTCGTCGTCGATACCGCCTGCCGCGTGCACGGCCTGGGCGATGTCACGCACATTGTCCAGCGGATCGGCCGGGCTCAGCCGCCCGGACTTCTGGAACTGACGGATCTTTGCATCGATCTCGTGCGTGGCCAGTGTGGCCGCAAATGCGGCCTCGATCGCCCCCACGGGATCATCCGCGTCGGTCGGCACGTACACCCCCTGCGTCAGGCGCTCGCGTGCACCCCCCGGCTGGGTGATTGCCTGCGCCACATCCCGGCCCAGCGCATCGGATGGCGCATCAAAGGGCCTGCCCCAGGTAAAAATCATCAGACGCAGCGCGCCGGCCAGAAAGCGCTGCGGGAAATTCGCCAGCACGCCGTCCAGCGCCGTCTGCAAACGGCAAAACGCATCCTGGATCGCCCAGTGCGCCAGGGGTGCGTCCTCAGCCTGGCGGCCCTCGTCCTCGAAGCGCTTGAGCGTCGCAGAAATCAAAACCATCTGCGAGAGCACATCACCCAGGCGCGCCGACAGGCTCTCACGGCGCTTCAGCGACCCGCCCAGCACCAGCATGGACACATCGGCCAGCATCGCAAAAGCAGTGGAAAAGCGACTGAGCTGCCGATAATAACGCGCCATCTCGGGTGCCACATCCGTGTCCGGGGTGATCAGCCGCCCGCCCGTCACGCCATGGCCCAGCGTACGCGCCGCATTACCCAGAGCAAAACGCACATGACCCCAGAACGCGCGATCGAAATCGTCCAGCCCCTGTTTTGCATCCGGATTCTGTGCGGCATGCATTTCATCCAGCACATACGGGTGGCAGCGGATCGCACCCTGGCCAAAAATGATCAGGCTGCGCGTCAGGATGTTCGCCCCTTCCACCGTGATGCCCACCGGCAATTGCTGGTAGGCACGCCCCAAAAAGTTCGATGGGCCCAGGCAGATCCCCTTGCCGCCGATGATATCCATGCCGTCGTTCACCACCATGCGGCCGCGCTCGGTGATGTGGTATTTCACGATGGCCGAAGTCACCCCGGGGGTTTCGCCCAGATCCACCGATCCCGCCGTCATGCTGCGCGTGGCATCCATCAGATAGGTGTGCCCGCCGATGCGCGCCAGCACCTCGGCCACGCCCTCGAATTTGTGGATGCGGGTGCGGAACTGGTCGCGCACCACGCTGTAGGCGCCTACCGTGCGTGCCGTGAGTTTGGCCATCCCGGTATACGACGAGGGCAGGGAAATCGAACGGCCGGCGACCAGGCATTCCATCAGCATGCGCCAGCCATGCCCGGCCATGGCCTGCCCGCCGATGATGAAGTCCAGCGGCATGAACACCTCGTCGCCGTGCGTAGGCCCGTTCATGAACATTGCATCCAGCGGAAAATGCCGCCGTCCGGTCACCACCCCCGGCATGTCGGCGGGCACCAGTGCGCAGGTGATGCCGATATCCTGTTCGCCACCCAACAAGCCCTCGGGGTCGTACAGGTGAAAGGCCAAGCCCAGTACCGTGCATACAGGGGCCAGCGTGATGTAGCGCTTTTGCCAGGTCACGCGCATGCCGATGACTTCCTGGCCCTGCCAGTCGCCCCGGCACACAATCCCGTAATCGGGGATGGCTGCCGCGTCCGACCCCGCCCAGGGGCTGGTCAGCGCAAAGGCGGGGATGTCGGCGCCGCTGGCCAGGCGCGGCAGATAATGGGATTTTTGCTGGTCGGTGCCATAGTGCAGCAGCAGCTCGGCCGGCCCCAGCGAATTGGGTACCATCACCGTGGCCGCCAGCGCCGAACTGCGCGATGACAGCTTTGCGATCACCGCCGAATGGGCCAGGGCGGAAAACCCGCGCCCGCCGTATTCCGTGGGGATGATCATGCTCAGAAAACGGTTTTCCCGCAGATAGGCCCAGGCCTCGGCGGGCAGATCGCCATCCTCGAAGGTCACACGCCAGTCGCTGACCATCGCGCAAACGGTGTCCACCTCGCTATCCAGAAAGGACTGTTCCTCGGGACTCAGCCTGGGTATGGGATAGTTGTGCAGGGTCTTGAAGCTGGGCCGGCCGCGAAACAGCTCGCCTTCCCACCACACGGTGCCGGCTTCCAGTGCATCGCGTTCGGTCTGCGACATGCGTGGCAGAATTCGGCGAAACAGCCCGTACAGCGGCCGGCTCAGCAATCGCTTGCGTAGATCCCCGACCGCCAGGATCACGGCGGCGGCAATCAATACCAGGGCAATCAGGAACAGCAGAATGTTCATCGTGGGCCTCTTGGTGTGCGTCTGTCGTAGTGCAGCCGACGGCAGGCGTTCATCACAATGATCGCATATACGCCTGTTTGCGGATACACTTTGCAAGTATTTCAATCTCTATCAAACGCCTTGTTACCTGAACCGACAAAACAGAATTCCCTCATGCCTTCCTTGCGGCAACTCATCATCATTTCCTCGATTGTCATCGCCTGCATTCTGATTGGCATGCTTGCCATGGGGCTGAACCTGATGGGCCGCAGTCTGGACGCCCAACTGCAGACGGATGGCGAAAACGCCGTTGCTACGCTCGCTTTGTTGGTCTCGGAACACCCCGATGGTGCCTCGGCCGCGCCCCTGCTCGATGTCGTGTTCCAGCAGGGGCGCTATCAATCCCTGGTGCTGCGTACCGCCGATGGGCGCATGATTTTCGAGGCGCACCGCGCATTGCTCGATACGGGCGGGGCACCGGCATGGTTCGGCGCCCTGGTGCCGGTCAACGCCCGTGCGGCCCAGCGTGTCGTCCCGGGCACAGGCGTGCTGCAACTGCTCATGGATGCGCGTCCTGCGCGTGAGGCGCTGTGGAACCACGCTGTGCAATGGGGGCTAATGGCGATCGGCATTGCCCTGTTCTGGGCTCTGTTTGTGGCCGCCCTGATGGCGCGTATGCGGCATGAATGGGACCATGTCGGCGGCGCGGATGATGGTCCCGGAATCCAGATCAAGGACTCGGTACGCGTCGAATCGGCGGAACTGCTCGATACCCTGCACGAACGCGTCCCGCCCAGCGTGGACGAGCAAATGGCCCGGATTGATCGCCTGGAACTCGAACTGAACCGCGACCCGGCCACCGGGATGGCCAATCGCGCCTACTTCCTGAACGAGCTCAAGCGCCTGCTGCGCGATGATGCGGGTATGGGCGCGGTCGGCGGTTATGTGCTGCTGATGCGCCAGCGCGACATGGCTGAAATGCTGGATCAGTCCTCGCGCCACGAAATCGAGGATTGGTTCCGCCTGCTCGGCCGGCGGGTCACGACCGCACTGGCCGACTTTCCGGCCGTCAACCCGCTGGCTGCGCGCCTGAACGGCAGCGATTGCGTCGTGTTGTTTCCTGGGGGCGGCGGCCCGGAAATCACCCGCCCGGTGCAAAGCCTGCGTCATTTGCTCGATACCCTGCGCGTGCCGCTCGACAGCCGCCGCAAATCGCGCTGGGCGCTGGCCATGACGGACTATGCCGCCGGCTGCACGGTCAAGGACGTCCTCACGCGCCTCGATACCGCGCTGATGTCGGCCGAAAGCGCAGGCGGCGCCGAGGTCGAGTTCCTCTCGCACATTCGCCAGGGGGCCTCCGGGCCGCAGGTGGGCGAGGCCGCGTGGCGTGCCCTGCTGAACCAGGCCTTGCGCGACGAGCTGTTTGCGCTGAATGTGCAGCCGGCGCTCTACGAGGGTGACGATGTGGATCCCCGTAGTGAAGGCGAACTCGTTCTTCACGAGACCGCCTCAGACCAGGCGCCGCTCTCGGGCTTCCTATTTATGCCTGCGGCCACCCGTCTGGGGCTGTCGACCGTATGTGATGCGCGCGCCATCACCCTGGGCCTGGCATGGTTGGCCGAGAACCCCGGTATGCTGGTGCTGCGTGTGTCGCTGTCTTCCCTGCTTGATGATCACTTTACCCAGGACGTCGTGACGATCTGCAGACGCATCGATCCTGAAACGCTCTCGCGCCTGACACTTGAGCTCGACGCGTATGGGCTCAGCGCCTTTGGCGACACCCTCAGGACTTTCACGCGCCGTATGACCGATCTGGGGGTGCACGTCGGTCTGCGCCGGCTCGATGCCCAAACCGATGCCTTGCAGCACATTCACGAGGCTGATTTCAGCTACGTCAAGCTGGGTGGAAACTTCATGCGTGGCATGCTGCTGCGCCCAGGCGGCATACAAATCATGGTCGCGGTCACTGAAACCGCGATCGGCCTGGGTATGAAAGTCTATGTGGACGATGTTGCCGACGAAGGCACGCGTCAATTGGTCCAGGAATATGGCGCTATGCCGCGCCTTCAATAAGCCATAGAGATCAACCGTTTAGGTGAATTCCCTAACAAAGAGTCAAATATTCATCATTTTGACGTAACACATATGGTTATAGGGGTTTCTTTTTAGTACACTTCTCGCTCAGCCTCGACGGGGCGCCTTGCCCGACTGATTGGATTGGTATGGCGAGGGCGTGTTTCCGCAGGGCTGCGAATGCTGCGAATGCTGCGTGCAAATAGCGGTGTATTGCAGGCCCATTCAGACCATGACGTCTAGGAGCACCATAGTGACTTTCGTACAAAAATCCTCCAGCGGGGTACTTGGCCTCGCCCTGGCACTGGCATTTTGCAGTACCGCCTGGGCCGATACCAGCACGCTCGAGCAATCCGTCGAACGCGCGATCCTGTCCAATCCCGAGGTCAGCGCCGAGTTCCAGAATTTCCAGTCATCACTCGAAGGTCAAAAGGTCGGCCGTGGCCGCCTGCTGCCCGAGGTCAACGTCCAGGGTTGGACGGGTCATGAATGGCGCGGCCACTCTGACAACAGCGATTCCAACGATTGGCATCGCAACGGCTACAGCCTGTCGCTGCGTCAGCTGATCTTCGACGGCTTCTCTACCATCAATGACTGGCGCCAGCTGGGTTTTGAAAAACTCTCCGACTACTACGAACTGCTCTCTACGGTCGATAACCTGGCCCTGCAGGCGGCCGAGGCCTATCTTGACGTCAAGCGCTATCGCGAGCAGGCCGACCTGGCGCGCGACAACTACGCCGTGCACCAGGATATCCTCGGCCAGATCGCTGAACGCAGCCATTCCGGCGTCGGGCGCGGGGTTGACGAGGTCCAGGCCCAGGCGCGTGTGGCCCTGGCCCAGACCAACTACATGACGGCCACCGGTAACCTGAACGAAGTGCTGCAACGCTACCAGCGTGTGGTCGGCTCGCCCGCCCCCGAGGACCTGCAGGCCCCCCCAGCGGTCACCGATGCACTGCCGGTCAACCCGACGAACTTCACGGACTCCATCCGTAGGAACCCGGCCGTGCTGTCCAAGCAGGCCCTGGTCCAGGCGGCCAATGCCGGCAAGGCTTCGGCCCAGGGGCATTTCGCGCCCACCCTCGAACTGCGGGCGGCGACCGGCCGTGACCGCGATCAGGAACCTGGTTACATCGGGCGCGATGCACAGGCCTCGAATGTGCAGCTCATGATGTCGTTCAACCTGTTCCGCGGCGGCTCCGACGCAGCGCGTGTGCGCCAGACTGCGGCCCAGGCCTATGCGGCCCGCGACGTGCGCGACTACACCTGCCGCAATATCCAGCAGGAACTGGCCATCGCCTGGAGCAATATGGTCCGCCTGCGCGAACAGCTTCCATTCCTGCAGGAACACGAAACCTCGATCGCCCGTGTCCGCGTTGCCTACATGCAGCAATTCCGGATCGGCCAGCGCTCTTTGCTCGACTTGCTGGATACCGAAAACGAACTGTTCGACGCTCGTCGTGCTTTGGTCAACGGCACCTTTGACCTGGCCAAGGCGGAATACAACTGGCTGGCCCAATCGCACAAACTGCTGCCGGCGCTGGGCCTGGCCCAGCCTTACGACCAGCAGCCCTCAGAGGCCGGCAAACTTGAATTCCCGGACGAAATTCTGAACGCATGCATCAAGCCCGCGCCTGATACCAGCGACCTCAAACCCATCAGCGTCAGCTATCAGGACGGGGTCAAGCCGCCTGTGCTCAGCCTTCCAAAAACGCTTGCCCAGGCGCAATAATCCGCGCCGGCTATGTTTAACGAGTTTTCTGCGTGTCGCACAGTAAGGATCAGATCAAGCACGATTTATCGGACCTGGACTCGGATTTCATCCGGGTCCTCGAAGATCTGATCGATGCGCTGATAGCCAACGGCGTATTGCGGTTGACTGACCTGCCGCCTCAGGCAATGGCCAAGCTTTCCGAACGGAAACGCACCCGCCGGCGCCTGCAGGGGGCGCTTGATCTGATTGATGATGAGGACACCCTTCTCTGAAGTACCGGGCCCGGCCGACACCACGGCAGGCGATGCGATTCCACCTTCACACCAGACGCACGACGATCCGCTGCTGGCCTGTCTGGTCGAAATCACCCGCCTGCACGGTTACCCATGCACTGCGCAGGCACTGTCCTCGGGCCTGCCGCTGGTCGATCAGCGCCTGACGCCTTCGCTGCTAGCGCGCGCCGCATCGCGTGCCCAGTGCACTGCGCGCGTCGTGCGCAGGCGACTGGGTGGATGGTCGCGCGGCGTGCTGCCCGCCATCCTGCTGTTAAACGACGGGCGCGCCTGCGTACTGATCGAGGAACAGCCCAGCTACTACCTGGTCCACTACCCCGAAACCGGTAGCCACGTCGAAGTCCCCCGTACCGACCTCGAGGCCGAATACAGCGGCCTGGCGTGCTTTGTGCAACCCCTGTACCGGCTGGAAGGGCGCGCGCGCGATACCCACCTGAAGTCGCGCAGCAAGCACTGGTTCTGGTCGGCCATGTTGGGCAACTGGCGCCTGTACCGCGACGCCATTGGCGCAGCCCTGCTGATCAACATCTTTGCGCTGGTCATGCCCCTGTACACCATGAACGTGTACGACCGCGTGATACCCAGCAACGCAGTCGAAACCCTGTGGGCCCTGACCATAGGCATTGCCCTGGCCCTGGTCTTTAACCTGGTGCTGACCGGGATTCGCGCCTACGTGGTCGATATCGCCAGCAAACGCGTCGATGTGGAATTATCGACCCGCATCATGGAACAGGTGTTGAACCTGCGCATGGAAAGTCGCCCCGTATCGGTCGGATCCTTTGCCTCGAACCTGCGCTCGTTCGAATCCGTACGCGACTTCATCGCATCGGCCAGTCTCACCACCCTGGTCGATCTGCCCTTCGTGCTGCTGTTCCTTGGGGTGTTGGGCTGGATTTCCCCGTGGATGATCATCCCGCCCGTGGTGGCCATGATCCTGATCCTGATCGTCTCCTTGTACTCGCTCTCAAAAATCGAACGCATGACGCTGGACTCGTTCCAGGCCAGCGCTCAGCGCAACGCGGGCCTGATCGAAACCCTGAATGGCATCGAAACCGTCAAGGCCCTGAACGCACAAAGCTATTCCCAGCGCGCCTGGGAGCAATCCACCCGGCACCTGGCCGAACTCGGCGCACACATCAAGGTCACCTCGTCGGTCACGGTCAGCTTTGTCCAGACCGCCCAGCAACTGGTGAACATCAGCGTGGTGGTGATCGGCGTCTACCTGGTCCAGGAAGTCGGCATGACCATGGGCGGCGTCATCGCCGCCGCGATGATCTCGGGCCGTTGCCTTGCGCCCCTGGGCCAGGTCGTGGGCCTGATGATGCAGTATCACAATGCCAAGGCCTCGCTGCAGTCCATCGACGGCTATATGAACATGTCCGTCGAACGCCCGGAAGGCAAGTCCTTTCTGCCGCGTCCCATCCTGCACGGCGGCGTGGAATTCCGGGGGGTCTCGTTTGCCTACCCCAACAGCAGCCAGGCCTCGCTGGCTGAAGTCAATTTCACGGTCCAGCCCGGCGAACACGTCGGCATCATCGGGCGTATCGGCTCGGGCAAATCCACCCTGCAGAAACTGATCCTGGGCCTGTACACGCCCAGCGAAGGCTCGGTGCTGATCGACGGCATCGACATCCAGCAGATCGACCCCGCCGACGTGCGCCGCGCCACCGGCTACGTCCCGCAGGATCCGCTGCTGTTCTACGGCACCCTGAAACACAATCTGATGATCGGCTCGCCCTTTGCCACTGATGATGACATGCTGGCCGCTGCGCGCCTGTCGGGCATAGACGAATACGCCGCCGGCCATCCCGACGGCTATGACATGATGGTCGGCGAGCGCGGCGATTCCCTGTCCGGCGGCCAGCGCCAGTCGATCGCCATCGCCCGCGCCCTGGTCAGCAACCCCTCGATCCTGCTGCTGGACGAACCCAGCAGCAATATGGATCACCAAAGCGAGGCCGGCATCAAGGAACGTCTGCGCGTGGCCAGCGCAGGCAAGACCCTGATCCTGGTCACGCACCGCACCTCGCTGCTGGATCTGGTCGACCGACTGATGGTTGTCGATCAGGGCCGCATCCTGGCCGATGGTCCCAAGGAACAGGTGGTCGAGGCCCTGCGCCAGGGCCGCATCGGCCGGGCAAGGGGGCGCTGACATGTTCCGGTTTTCAGCCCTGTTTTCCTGGCTGCGCCCGGGCCTGACCAACGACGACCGGCCCGGCCCACGGGGCGACGATATCCTCAACGATGCGACCTGGACGCTCAGCAATCAGCACGCCCGGGGCTCGCGCATCCTGATCTGGTCGGCAATCCTGACCATCATCGTGTTGGTGATCTGGGCATCGCTGGCGGAAATCGACGAAGTCGTGCGCGGCACTGGCAAAGTCGTGCCCTCGCGCCAGATCCAGGTCATCCAGAGCCTGGACGGCGGTGTGGTACAGGACATCCTGGTACGCCCGGGCGATCATGTCACCAAGGGCCAGGTCCTGCTGCACATCGATGCCACGCGATATTCGTCCTCGTTGGGCGAAAGTCGCGCCGAATCCCTGGCCTTGAAGGCCAAGGTCGCCCGCCTGGAAGCCATCGCCAACGGCACCCCCTTTGTCGCCCCCGAGGACGTTCTGAAGGACTCCCCGGAACTGGCCGAGCAGGAACGCAATGTATGGCGCGCGCGCACCAACGAGCTCAAGGCCAATCTGGACGTCGCCACCGAGCAACTGAACCAGCGCAAGCAGGAACTGCGCTCCGTCCAGGCCAATCGCGATCAGGCGGCCACCAGTTGCGGTCTCGCCTCGCGCGAATATGCCATGACCCGGCCCCTGCTCGACAGTGGCGCGGTCTCGCAGGTGGATCTGCTGCGCCTGCAGCGCGACGTCGCGCGCTTTTGCGGCGAGCAGAAATCCGCTGCCGCCCAGATCGACAAGATCCAGGCTGCGATCCAGGAAGCCGAGACCAAGCTGTCTGAAACCGAAATCACCTTCCGCAACCAGGCGCGTACGGAACTATCCGATACTCGCGCCAAGCTGGCGTCTCTGCTGGAAGGCCAGATCGCCCTGGCTGACCGGGTCAGTCTGTCCAGCGTACGCTCGCCCGTCAACGGCACGATCAAAACCCTGGCGGCCAACACCGTGGGCGGCGTCGTCCAGCCGGGCAAGGACATCATGGAAATCGTCCCGATGGACGATACCCTGCTGCTGGAAGTCCGCATCAACCCGCGCGATATCGGCTTTCTGTATGCCGGCCAGGAGGCCGACGTCAAGTTCACGGCCTATGATTTTTCGGTCTATGGTGGCTTGAAGGGGCACGTCGAGGAAATCGGTGCTGATACCATTACCGACGAACGCGGCAATTCGTTTTACATCGTAAAGGTGCGCACAGAACGCGCCTATGTGGGCAGTAACGAGCGGCCCATCATCCCGGGGATGATGGCCGAGGTTCACATTCTGACGGGCAAGCGTACACTGATGCAATACCTGCTCAAGCCGGTTTTGCGCGCACATGCAAACGCTTTCCGCGAGAGGTAGAAAATGCAAGTCGCTTCCGTTCTCCTGATGACGCACGACAACGCCTTGTTCCACCACTGGGAAGGCCTGGGCGATGCCTGGCTGCCGGCGCGTGGCGCCCAGGCGGCCGACCTGGATCGTTGGCGCGCGCGCGGCAACCAGCTGGTGGTGCTGGATGCCGACCTGCCCGGCCTATCCGCCTGGCAGCCTACCGACTGGCAAGCCGCCTTCAGCAAACTAAAGGTCGTCGTCGCCAGCATGCGCCCGGGCGATCAGGACGGACAGCGCGTCCTGACGGCCGGGGCGGTCGGCTACATCCACGCCTACATGCCCATCGCCGGCATCGAACAAGTCCTGCAGCACGTATCCAACGGTGAAATCTGGGTCGGCCACAGCATGCTCAGCCGCATGATCCACCAGATCAGCCAGCGCATGCCCGCCGGTGCCGGCCTCGACTGGACCGAAGGCCTGACTGCACGCGAACAGGAGGTCGCCCGCTACGTCGCCCTGGGCCACGGCAACCAATCCATCGCCGACAGCATGGGCATCAGCGAACGCACCGTACGCGCACACCTGTCGGCCATATTTGAAAAGCTGAACGTCACCGACCGCCTGTCGCTCGCCCTGCGCGTCCACGGCGTCGACCGCCGCGTGGATGC
>JAKDMO010000177.1 GCA_030452305.1 Alcaligenaceae bacterium
GAATGGTGCGACCCACTGGGTGCACGCGGCCTGATCAAGCTGGCTTCACGCTATACCGTCGCGCGCATGATGGAGCGCGATGATTTCACCAAGCGTTTCAAGGCCGGCATCCCTATCTCGGTGCACGAATTCCTATACCCGCTGCTGCAGGGCTATGACTCGGTTGCCCTGAAGGCCGACCTCGAATTGGGCGGCACCGATCAGAAATTCAATTTGCTGGTCGGGCGCGAACTGCAGAAGGAATACGGGATCGAACCCCAGTGCATCCTGACCATGCCCCTGCTCGAAGGCACGGACGGCGTGGAAAAGATGTCGAAATCCAAGGGCAATTACATCGGGATTTCCGAGGCGCCCGACGGCATGTTCGGGAAACTGATGTCGATCTCCGACACCTTGATGTGGCGCTACTACGAACTATTGTCGTTCCAGACCTTGGCTGAAATCCGCGCGCTTCAGGCTGAGGTCGAGTCCGGGCGCAATCCGCGCGATGCAAAGGTGCTGCTGGCCCAGGAACTGGTGCGGCGTTTTCACTCGGCTGCCGCCGCCGAACTGGCCCTCGAACACTTCAATGCGCAGTTTCGCGATGGCGCAATTCCCGAAAACATTCCCGAAGTCACCGTCGGTGCGGCGCCCATGGGCATTTTGCGTGTGCTGCGTGAGGCTGGCCTGTGCGCCTCCGGCTCCGAGGCGCAACGCAATGTCGAGCAGGGCGGCGTACGGATCGATGGTGAACGGATTTCCGACAAGGCCCTGCGGCTGCCGGCCGGCACCTACGTCATGCAGGTTGGCAAACGCAAATTCGCTCGGGTCAGCCTGACCCCTTGATTCATCCGGAGGTGATCATGAAACTGCACAGCCACTCCATCGTCGACCGGGGCGTGATCCCCGAACGCAACGCTTTTGCCAGGATCGATGTGCGTACGCATATTACGCTGTCGGGCAATGCGAATCCGCATCTGGCCTGGTCAGATGCGCCAGACCAGACGCAATCCTTTGTGCTGATCTGCCATGACCCAGACGTACCCAGTCGCCCCGACGACGTGAACCAGGAAGGGCGGGAAGTCCCGACCGACCTGCCGCGCGTCGATTTCCATCACTGGGTGTTGATCGATATCGACGCCCACACTTCAGACATTCCAGAAGGGGCCTATGCCAACGGCATCACGCCGCGTGGCAAGGCCGGTCCGCTGGCGCTCGACGGTACGCGCCAGGGCCTCAATGACTTCACCTCATGGTTTGCCGCCGATCGCGACATGAACGGCGATTATTTCGGCTACGACGGGCCGTGCCCGCCCTGGAACGATGCCTTGATCCATCGCTATATCTTTACCCTGTACGCGCTGGACGTCGCCGAGCTCGATGTCTCTGGGCCGTTCACCGGGGCGCAGGTGCGCGAGGCCATGCAGGGGCATATCCTGGATCAGGCCTCGATCAGCGGTACGTATAC
The DNA here is from genome assembly GCA_030452305.1 of Alcaligenaceae bacterium. Lineage (GTDB taxonomy): Bacteria > Pseudomonadota > Gammaproteobacteria > Burkholderiales > Burkholderiaceae_B > Castellaniella. The sequence continues at coordinate 1,448 of JAKDMO010000177.1, forward strand.
GCTGAACCCCCGGTTGCACACGCTGTAATGCGGGTGATCGCGATAAAATCACACCCTTTGACCATCCATTCCCTTTTCCCAGGATCATTTCATGTTTGACCGTTCTTTCACCCTAGACCAGGCGGATCCCGATATCTGGGCGGCCGTGCAGCACGAAAACCAGCGCCAAGAGCAACACATCGAGCTCATTGCTTCCGAAAACTATGCCAGTCCCGCCGTCATGCAGGCCCAGGGCACGCAGTTGACGAACAAATATGCCGAGGGCTATCCGGGCAAGCGCTATTACGGCGGCTGCGAATATGTGGATGTGGTCGAGCAGCTTGCGATTGATCGCCTGAAGGAACTGTTCGGCGCCGAGGCCGCCAATGTGCAGCCGAACTCGGGCTCGCAGGCGAACCAGGGGGTGTACATGGCGGTGCTCAAGCCCGGTGACACGGTCCTGGGCATGAGCCTGGCCGAAGGCGGACACCTGACGCACGGATCGCCCGTGAATGCTTCGGGCAAGCTCTATAACTTCGTGTCGTATGGCCTGGATGCCGACGAGGTCCTGGACTACAACGCGCTAGAGGAACTCGCGCGCACACATAAGCCCAAGCTGATCGTGGGCGGTGCATCGGCCTATTCCCTGCATATTGATTTCGAGCGTATGGCGCGCATTGCGCACGATAACGGCGCGCTGTTTATGGTCGATATTGCTCACTACGCGGGCTTGGTGGCCGGTGGCGTTTATCCCAATCCCGTGCCGCACGCCGATTTCGTCACTTCGACCACGCACAAATCCCTGCGTGGGCCGCGCGGTGGGGTGATCATGATGAAGGCCGAGTACGAAAAGATCGTCAATTCAGCGATCTTTCCGGGCATCCAGGGCGGCCCGCTGATGCATGTGATCGCTGCAAAGGCGGTGTCTTTCAAGGAAGCCCTCAGCCCCGATTTCAAGGCGCATGCCGCGCAAGTCGCAAGCAACGCGCGCGTACTCGCCGATACCCTGGTCAAGCGCGGCCTGCGTATTGTGTCGGGGCGCACCGAAAGCCACGTCATGCTCGTCGATCTGCGTGCCAAGGGCATTACCGGCAAGCAGGCCGAGGCCGTACTGGGCGAGGCGCACATCACTGTGAATAAGAACGCCATCCCGAACGATCCCGAAAAGCCGTTCGTCACCAGCGGCATCCGCCTGGGTACACCGGCCATGACGACCCGCGGCTTCAAGGAAGCCGAGGCCGAACTCACCGGCAATCTGATCGCCGATGTACTCGACAATCCGCAGGACGAGGCGAATATCGCCGCCGTGCGGGCCCGCGTCCACGAGCTGACCTCGCGTCTGCCCGTTTATCGCTAATCCATCCGGGGCGCCTTACACGGCGCCCACGCCCTCCTTATGAAGTGTCCGTTCTGCAGCAGCTTCGATACCCAAGTCATCGACTCGCGGGTTTCCGAGGAAGGCGACACAATCCGGCGTCGCAGGCGGTGTGCGGCCTGCGATCGCCGTTTTACGACCTACGAACGCGTCGATCTGATGATGCCCGCCGTGGTCAAGCGCAACGGCACGCGCAGTGAGTTCGATCCGCACAAGCTTCGCGCCAGCATGAACCTGGCCTTGCGCAAACGCCCGGTCAGCACGGCCGAAGTCGATGCTGCGGTGGTGCGCGTGCAGGAACGCCTGCTGTCCAGCGGCCGGCGCGAAGTTCCCAGCGGTTACGTCGGCGAACTGGTCATGGGTGAACTGCGTCAACTCGACCAGGTCGCCTATGTGCGCTTCGCCTCGGTGTATCGCAGCTTTGAGGACATCAATGAGTTCGTCAAAACCATCGACGAATTTCAGTCCACGAACGACGATGAGCACTGACCACGCGGTGTTCTCGACCGACGATCGTCATTGGATGGAGCAGGCCTTGGGGCTGGCCACGCAGTCGCTCTACCTGACACATCCGAATCCCCGGGTGGGCTGCGTACTGGTGCGTGACGGCCAATTACTGGCCTCAGGCGCCACCCAGCAGGCAGGCGGTCACCACGCCGAGGCCGCTGCACTGGCCGACGCCCGCGCGCGTGGCGTCTCGGTAAAGGATGCAACGGCCTACGTCACGCTGGAGCCCTGCAGCCATTTCGGCCGCACGCCGCCTTGCGCCGATGCCCTGCTGGCGGCCGGCGTCTCGCGGGTCGTGGTGGGATTGGGCGATCCCAACCCCCTGGTCGCCGGCGCCGGCATTGCGCGGTTGCGCGCGGCAGGGTTGCGCGTGGATGTCGGCTTGTGCGCCGAAGCTTCCCTGGCCCTGAATCCCGGCTTCGTATCCCGCATGACCTGCGGCCGCCCCTGGCTGTGGCTAAAGACCGCAGGGTCGCTGGATGGGCGAACGGCCTTGTCCGATGGCCGTTCACAGTGGATCACCGGCGAGGCCGCGCGTGCCGACGGCCACCATTGGCGTGCCCGCAGCAGTCTGGTCCTCAGTGGCATCGGAACCGTCACCGCCGACGATCCCTTGCTGGACGTACGCGCGGTGCAGACCCCACGCCAGCCACTGCGTGCGGTGCTGGATACCCATCTGCGGATCGACGAGGGCGCGCGCCTGTTCAATGGCGATCCGGTATGGATTTTCACTGTCACCGACGCACCGGAAAAGGCCCGTAGGCTCGCCGACAAAAACGGCCAGGTTATCCAGTTGCCGGCGGGCACAGATGGCCGTATCGACCTGCCGGCCATGCTCGCGTGGTTGGGCGCGCACGACATCAATGACGTGCACGTTGAGGCGGGCGCCCGCCTCAACGGCGCCTTGCTGCAGGCCGATGCCGTAGACGAATGGATCAGCTACGTCGCGCCGCGAGTCCTGGGTGATGGGGCGGGCCTGGTACAGTGGATGCCGCCCGCAGACGAGTTGGCGCAAGCCCCCCGTTTTGAGTTCATGGATGCAGTACAGTTAGGCTTTGATATGCGCCTGCGCCTGCGGCACACCCGTCGCTGGCAGGCCTTGCTGCGGGCCGCACCGGCCTGATGTTTTCACTTATTTCACGGAATTCGATCGTCATGTTTACCGGAATCGTGGCCGCAGTCGGCCGAATTACGCATGTCACGCCACTGGGCGAGGGCAATGAATCGGGGGTGCGCGTCATGATCGAGGCGGGTGATCTGCCCCTGGATCGAGCCCGCTTGGGGGATTCCATCGCAATCCAGGGCGCCTGCATGACCGTGGTGGCTCTGCACGACAAGGGCTTCGAAGTCGATATTTCGCGCGAAAGCCTGAACCACACCTGCCGCCTGGATCGCGAAGGCGAAGTCAATCTGGAACATTCCCTGCGCCTGGGCGATTCCCTGGACGGGCACCTGGTATCCGGCCATGTAGACGGCATCGGCCGGATTACGGCATTTGAGCAGATCGGCGAATCGATCGACCTGCGCATCACGGTGCCCGCTCATCTGTCGAAATACCTGGCGTACAAGGGCTCGATCACGGTTGACGGCGTCAGCCTGACCGTCAACCGCGTCGTCGACCAGGAAGACGGCAGCGAAATCCACATCAACCTCATTCCCCACACCGTCCAGGTCACCAGCCTGCGCAACCTCGATGTCGGCGAACCCGTGAATCTGGAAGTGGACATGATCGCCCGCTACGTCGAGCGCATGCTGCGTTGAGTCTGCTAAAATAGCGGACTTTCGTCCGAAGGCAGCCTCGCCTTTGCGACCGAGATCAGGACAGGTGGCCGAGTGGTTGAAGGCGCACGCCTGGAAAGCGTGTATACGTGAATAGCGTATCGGGGGTTC
>JAKDMO010000178.1 GCA_030452305.1 Alcaligenaceae bacterium
CCTTCCTGGACGCCCAGCAGAGCGACCTGCTCGAAGCGATCGACACCCTGGAGACCGCGATTCGCAAGATCGACCGCGAAACCCGCGAGCTGCTGCAGCAGACGTTCGATACGGTCAATGGGCATTTCGGCGAACTGTTCCCTCTGTTGTTCGGTGGCGGCGAGGCGCGCCTGAGCATGACCGGCGACGAGATCCTGGATGCCGGCGTACAGGTGGTCGCCCAACCTCCGGGCAAGCGCAACACCACTATCCACCTGCTTTCCGGGGGAGAAAAGGCATTGACGGCAACGGCGCTGGTCTTTGCCCTGTTCAAGCTGAATCCTGCGCCATTCTGCCTGCTCGATGAGGTCGATGCGCCGCTGGATGACGCCAATACCGAGCGCTATGCGGATCTGGTGCGCAATATGAGCGCCCAGACACAATTCCTGTTTATTTCCCACAACAAGATCGCCATGCAGATGGCCAGGCAGTTGATTGGGGTCACCATGCAGGAGCAGGGGGTTTCGCGTATTGTGGCGGTAGATATGGATTCGGCGCTGCAGTGGGCCGGTGAACCGGCCTGAGGTACGAACATCATGAAACGAGGCGGCACATGAGCGACTTGCAGATCGGACTGATTTCACTGGGCATTGTATTGATCGTGGTGGTCCTGCTGTTCAATTGGTGGCAGGACTGGCGCGTTCGGCGCAGCATGCAAAAGCAGTTCCCAGAGGGCGAACATGATGTACTGATGAACGGGGCGGGCACACGCAAGGAACCGGCCCTGTGGGCGCCCAAGGCCGCAGCAGCCGACGAGGCTGTCGAGATCGATCCGTCCTGCGAGGCGGTGATCGATATCGTATTTGGGCATGCCGTGCCGGGGCAGGAACTCTCTGATGCGGTCCGCTCGATTACCCGGGTCGGGAAAAAACCGGTACGTGTGTTTGCCGGGTCCGATCAGGGTGGCCATCGTGCTGTACCGCAGGCGGGTGAGCACTATATCTCGCTACAGTTGGCGGTGGTGATTGCCAACCGCAGCGGGGCGCTGACCGCCATCGAGTGGTCGCATCTGTGGACACTGGCGCAGAATCTGGCCGAACGCTTCGATGGCGTGATCGAGGCACCGGATCAGGAGGAATTGCTTGCGCGTGCCCGCGATCTGGATGCGCGCTGCGCGGCGATGGACGCCCAGGTGGGACTGATCGTGCAGCTGGGCACGCCGAAGTCCCACCGACAAATTGCGGATATCGCCACCGAGGTGGGCTTTCTTGAGCACGATGGGCAATTGGCATGGATGGCCGAGAACGGCTTGCCGCGTTTCGTGATGCAGTTCGATACCTTGGCAGACGGGCAGGGCGACGAGGCTGTGCATCGCGTGGACCTGGTGTTGGATGTGCCCAATAGTGTGCCCGATGACCAGGCGTTCAGCCGCATGGCGGCGGTTGGCCAAGATCTGGCCACACGCCTTGGCGCCCATCTGCTCGACGATCAGGGCCGGGGCCTGCCCGACGGCGCGACCCAGACCATCGATCGGCAGATCAGCGATATGTACGATCAATTGGATCAGGCCGGTTTCCTGGCCGGAACAGAGCGGGCCGCGCGGGTGTTTTCGTGAGTGGTGTGGATCCGGCAAGGGAACGCTTGCAGGCGTTGCGCGAGGAAATCGACGGGCACAACCGTCATTATTACGTCGAAGACGCACCCCGGGTGTCGGACGCCGAGTACGACCGCCTGATGCGCGAGTTGCTGGATATCGAGGCTGCGCACCCCGAATGGGTGACGTCCGATTCCCCCACTCAACGGGTGGGGGCGGCGCCGCTGTCAGCCTTCCAGAGTGTGCGTCATGCCGTGCGGATGCTGTCGTTGGGCAATGCGTTCGATGCCGCAGACGTGCGTGATTTTGACGAGCGCATCGCAAGCACCCTGCGCGAGGCGGGATTGCTGGCGGGCGAGGCCGTAGAGTACGTGGCCGAATACAAGTTCGATGGCCTGGCGGTCAGCCTGCGCTACGAGGGGGGACTGCTGGTGCAGGCCTCGACGCGAGGCGATGGTGAAACAGGTGAGGACGTCACGCTTAATATGCGCACGGTACGTTCTGTGCCGCTGCGCCTGGCCGGCAATGCACCGGCTGTGCTTGAGGTGCGCGGCGAGGTCCTGATGGCGCGCGCCGACTTCGAACATTTGAATGCGGTGCAGGCCCAGCGCGGCGACAAGCCTTTCGTCAATCCGCGCAATGCGGCAGCCGGCAGCCTGCGGCAGCTCGATCCTCGGGTCACGGCCACCCGGCCCTTGCGCTTTTATGCCTATGGGTGGGGCGAACTGCGCGATGCCGACGGGCGGGCCATGGGTGATGGCCAGGCCGACATGCCGTGCCAGACCCATGCCCAGATGCTGAATTGGCTGGCCGGCTTCGGCCTGCCTGCGGGCCCCGCCCACCGGATCTGCCTGGGTGCGCAGGGTCTGCTGGACTTCTACCAGGAAGTCGCGGCCGGGCGTGCACGTCTGCCCTACGAGATCGACGGTGTGGTGTACAAGGTCAATGCTCTGCGGGCCCAGGAAGTCCTGGGCTACGTGGCCCGCGCGCCGCGCTTTGCGATTGCGCACAAATTCCCGGCCCAAGAGGAAACCACCTTGCTGCTGGGCATTGACGTGCAGGTCGGGCGCACCGGCGCCATCACGCCCGTGGGTCGGCTCAAGCCCGTGTTTGTGGGTGGAGTGACGGTGACCAATGCGACCCTGCACAACGAGGACGAGATCCGACGCAAGGACGTGCGTGTAGGCGATACGGTCGTAGTGCGCCGGGCGGGTGATGTGATCCCCGAGATCGTCGGCCCCGTGCCGGACCTGCGTCCGGCCGATGCGCAGCCCTTTGATATGCAGGCCTTGTTTCCTGTCTGCCCGGTCTGCCATTCCGCGATCGAGCGGCCCGAGGGCGAGGCCGTGGCACGCTGTACGGGCGGGTTGTTTTGCCCGGCGCAGCGCAAGCAGACGCTGTGGCATGCAGCCAGCCGCAAAGCCCTGGATATCGAGGGCCTGGGCGACAAGCTGATCGATCAACTGGTGGACAGCGGCCGGGTCCGTACGCTGGCCAATTTGTTCACCTTAAACGAGCTGGAACTGGCCGCCTACCCGCGCATGGGCGAAAAATCCGCCCGTAATCTGGTCGAGGCGATCGCCGCCGCCCGCCGCCCTGCCTTGTCGCGCCTGCTGTATGCCCTGGGCGTGCGCCATGTGGGCGAGACCACGGCGCGCGACGTCGCACGTCATTTCGGCTCGATCGAGGCAGTGATGGCGGCCGATGAGGACGCGCTGCTGCAGGTGCACGATGTGGGGCCGGTCGTGGCGGCCTCGATCCGACGCTTTTTCTCGGAACCCCATAATCGCGAGGTGATCGAGGCGCTGAAAAGGGTGGGAGTCGATCCGGTGCCGGATGAGCCGGTGCAGGGGCGCAAGGTACTAGAGGGCAAGACCCTGGTGCTGACGGGCACCTTGCCCACTCTGACCCGCGATGCGGCGACACAGTTGATCCTGGCGGCCGGGGGCAAGGTCAGCGGCTCGGTATCGCGCAAGACCGCCTGGGTGGTCGCGGGTGAGGATGCGGGCAGCAAGCTGGCGAAGGCCGGGGATCTGGGGGTGGCCGTGCTCGACGAGGACGGCCTGAAGGCCCTGCTGGCCGGCGATTGAACGTTTTGAGTGGGTCGGCCTGACGGCTAATCCGTGGCGTCGGGCATGCCAAGCCACGGCTGCAGGGCCGGCGTGTCGATGTCCAGCAGTTCCAGTGCGCGGCCGACGGTGTTGTTGATCAGATCGTCGATGGTCTTGGGCTGGGCATAGAAGGCTGGTACGGGCGGCATGATGATGGCGCCCATTTCGCTGGCTGCCACCAGGCTGCGCAGATGGCCCAGATGCAGCGGAGTTTCACGAACCATCAGGACCAGCCTGCGCCGTTCCTTCAGGACGACGTCGGCGGCGCGTGTCAGCAAGGTCGAGGTCACACCCGAAACGATTTCCGAAAGTGTGCGTACCGAACAGGGTGCGATCAGCATCCCGCCCGTCCTGAACGAGCCGCTGGAAATACTCGCCCCGACATCATGAATGGCGTGAACCACGCTGGCCTGCGCGGCCACATCAGCCGGCCGCAGGCCCAGTTCCTGTTTGATGGCAAGTGCGGCCGCGCGGCTGATGACCAGATGGGTTTCAACACCCGCCTGGCCCAGCAGTTCGAGCGCCCGCAAGCCGTAGGCGGCACCCGACGCGCCGCTGATCCCGACGATGATGCGTCGTGGCTCAGCGTGTCCGTGCGAGGGCTGCTCTGGCATGGCAATCGGGTCCTGTGATGGCCGGGGGCTTATTTGGCCTCGTCGGTCTCGACGATTTTAGCCGCCTTGATCAGCCCGTCCTGGTAGGCTGCCAGCTTTTGCTGACGCAGCATTTCCTCGATCTGAGGCTTGACCTCGTCAAAGCCGGGGAAGGTGATCGGGCGCGAATCCTCGACCTCGATGATGTGCCAGCCGAATTGAGTGTGTACAGGCGTGGACGAGATTTCGCCTTTCTTCATGCTCTCGACGGCTTGTGCAAATTCCGGCACATAGTTGCTGGCCGGGCCCCAGCCCAGTTCGCCGCCGTTCTGGCCGCTGCCCGTGTCGATGGAGTCCTTTTTTGCAGCCGCATCGAACTTGGTCTTGCCGGATTCGATCGCCTTGATCAGCTCCTTGGCCGTGTCCTCGTCCTTTACCAGGATATGGCGCAGCTTGTATTCCTTGCGGTCGCCTTGCTCGGCCTTGATTTTGTCATATTCCGCCTTCAGGTCCGCGTCGGTGACCGGATGTTCCTTGAGGTAGTTGGCCATCAGCGCGCGCACCAGAATGCTTTGCTTGGCCAGTTCGAGTTCCTGCTGGACGGTAGCGTCCTTGTCCAGTTTGGCCTTTTTTGCCGCCTGGACGGCGACCAGACGGTTGATCATTTCTTTTTTGACCTGCTCGCGCAGTTGCGGCGAGTCCTGGGCGCCCTGGGCGACCAACAGGGACACAAACTGGTCAAAGTGATCCTGGGTGATGTCTTCGCCATTCACCGAGGCAATGTTCTTTGCAGCAACCGGCAGCGCCAGGCTGCAGGCGAGGGCCAGTACGACGAGGTGTTTCATGAGTTTCCTTGGGGGTGGGTGCCGGCCGCGATGGCCAGC
>JAKDMO010000179.1 GCA_030452305.1 Alcaligenaceae bacterium
CCTCCAGCGCGTAAGGGGTTTGCTTGAAGGTGATGCCCTCGCGCGCTGCACGACCACCCATGCGGTTGGCGGCAGCGTAGATTACTTTGGGGCCGGCGAACTTGGGCAGTATATCGAACACGGGGCCGGTGAGCACATTACCACCCGCTACCGACTTATCCTTAAGAATGCCGTTATAGAGAAGGTAGATCGCCCGACCTTCATGCTCGCCGATCAGCGGTGAATCTGCCTGACCGGTGTAACCAGTGCCAGTTTCGGCAAACCACACGAACTCTGCCAGTTGCGCGAAGGTTACGTCGCTACGTATCTGGCCTTCTGCGTCGAAAAGCGGGTTTGCGGAAAGGCGGCAGAACTGGAAACCATCACCAAGACCTGCTACGACATTCCCTCTGGCGTTCGTATAACCCGAGATAGCCCGCTTGGCACGGCCAGCAGTAACAGAGGCTGCCACATTGGGGAGCATTTCGATCTGAATGAAGCGGCGTGAGCCGCCATCTTCAGCATTTTGTTTGAGTACCGCATGGCCCGTCGTACCGGAGCCTGCAAAGCTATCAAGGACAATGGAGTCCTTATCCGTTGATATCTGCAGGATGCGCTGGATTAGACGAGTTGGCTTCGGCGTGATGAATACATCATCTGATGTACTGAAGTCGACCAGTTCGAGGAGTTCTTTTTTGGCCTCCTGTGTGTGGCCAACATCTTTGTAGAACCACAGCGTTTGAGGAACAATTCCTTCCTTGACATCAACTAAATAGCGCTTCAAACGAGGCATATTGGTTCCTTTTTCACCCCACCAAATACGGCCTCCCTTGTCTAAAGCTTCAAATGACTCTTTGGAAATGGTCCAATAACGACCAGAAGGAGGCCCGTCAATTACTCGGCCCGAAGGAGAAATAACAGAATAAGTGCCTAGGCTGTAGTAGTTGCGTGCGGTCAAATCACTCGACGTCCATGGGCCCTTAAGATCGCCAGTATCCTTATAACGAGCATCAGCATCGGCGGTGCGTGGTAACAAATTTGGCTTCCACTTTTCCGCATTTAGAGCGTAGACCACTATGTAATCATGATCTTCGGATAAGTGACGCGCAGAATTTTTCGGTGAAAAAATCTTCTGCCAAAGAACTGTCGCTACAAAGTTCTTTGCCCCAAAAATTTCATCCATTAACAAGCGCAGCATCGCTACTTCGTTGTCGTCAATGGATACGAAAATCGCGCCATCCTCACGCAAAAACTGCTTCAGCAACACCAGCCGCGGATACATCATCGACAGCCAGCGGTCGTGCCGGTCCAGTGTTTCGCCTTCCTTGCCAACCACCTCGCCCAGCCACTTACGAATTTCCGGGCTGTTGACGTTGTCGTTGTATACCCAACCCTCGTTACCTGTGTTGTAGGGAGGATCTATATAGATGCATTTCACTTGACCTGCGTAACGCGGCAACAGTGCTTTGAGCGCGTGCAGGTTATCGCCCTGCACGATCAGGTTGCCAGAATCCACCGGCCCGTAGGAGAGTTCCGGCACCGGTTCCAGCAGGCGAAATGGTACTTCCTTATGATGTTTGACGACGGCTTCTTTACCAATCCAATTTAACGTTGGCATTTAGCCAATCCCCTCAAAGCAGTGCGCAATGGCAAATTACCATTACTGTTATGTCGGCGTTCCTGTCCCTCAGGCAACCATGTTAGGCGATCAGAATCGCAATGGTATCTGGGTGGCACAAACAGACTGGCGAAGCCATTGTAGCTAAGGACAGCACCCTGCTCGAAAACCTGGGTGGCCAGGTCACAGTGCTGCCTTGAGGGCCTCAAAATGCATCTGATTTATCCGGCGCATGCCTGAATTCATGGGGCGCTGAGAACCGTTTACACTTCAGTTCGGCGCGTACATCTCCCAAGCGGTAACAGCTCGTCCGGTTCTTTGCAGCGAGGCGCTCTGACATGCTCGACAACCTCTTTACGGCAATACCCACAGACACGGCCCACGAAGCCTTTGACGATTTACTGGTTGTGCCAGGCTTGCGCATCGAGCGCATTGTCTCCCGCGGGCAGAAAAGCCCGCCCGATTTCTGGTACGAACAGGATGAAGATGAATGGGTAATTGTCCTGCAGGGGGCCGCCACACTTCGGATCGAAGGCCGCGACGATCCCGTCACGCTTGCAGCAGGGGACCACTACTGGCTGCCGAGCGGCCTGAGACATCGCGTGGACTCGACTTCGCCCGATGGCCCCACGATCTGGCTTGCCGTTCACCGCTGACGGGCTAGACATTGCGCGGCGGGCCTCGGCCACGCACGCCTAAACGGACACTGCCCCCTGGTGACAGCCTGCATAAACTATGGTGCTGATCTGCCGTTAATCAGGAAACCTCCTCATTAAGGCGGTGTTCATTATGAAAATTGAACAATACAGCGTCAGCATGGCGAGCCAGCATACGTATTCCAAACAGGTCAGCCGTACAGAAACCCTGCGGGCGTGGATAGGCGATCAGCGGCCCGACTTTGAAGCCACGGGCCTCGACGACCGGGGCATGTCCGCATCCGCCAGGGTGGCGATTTCCGACGCCGCCAGGCAAGCCGTTGCCGCCGCACAGCAGCAAGGGGCCACAGCGCAAGAAAGCCGCGCGGAAAGTGTTGCCCCTGCAAATCCCGTCAGCGACGAGAAAGTTCACGGACCCAAGCTCGACCTGCTTATAAGAATCGTCGAAGCAATGACAGGAAAGAAAATCAAAGTCCTGGATGCCGGTGATATTGACAAGCTGGCCCGCGTTGACGAGGCTCTGGTCCAGACCAAACGTACCCCGGTTGACAGGCAGGCCGTGCCTCAGGGCTGGGGTGTGGAGTACGACTATCACGAAGAAACGCACGAGCTGGAAAGAACATCATTTACGGCCAGCGGCGAAATACTGACTGCCGATGGCAAGCGCATACAGTTCGACCTTGCCCTTCAAATGCACCGGGAATATCGCCAGGAAATTTCAGTGTCGTTTCGGGCGGGTGACGCCGTGCGCAAGGACCCGCTGGTCATCAACTTTGATGGAAATGCCGCCGAACTGAGCGACATGAAATTCGACTTCGATATTGATGCTGACGGCGAGGCCGACAAAATTTCGTTTGTTGACCCTGGCAGCGGCTTTCTTGCGCTCGACAGAAACGGCAACAACCGCATAGATGACGGCAGTGAATTGTTTGGCGCCCGAACCGGCGACGGCTTTGCCGAACTCGCCGCTTTCGACACGGACAATAACGGCTGGATAGACGAAACCGACAGCATCTATTCCGCGCTACGCATCTGGACCAGAGACGGTGGCGTCGACCAATTAAGCACGCTCGCGGAACGCAACATAGGCGCCCTTTACCTGGGCCAGGCCGCGACGCCTTTTGACCTGAAAGACCACCAGAACAGGCAGCATGGCCAGGTGCTCAGCACTGGCGTTTATCTTTCGGAAAACGGCAAGGCAGGCACCATCCAGCAACTGGATCTATTCGTCTGAGAACAGCGGATTTCCCCCCCACGCTGGGGCATGCGCAGCAGGGGCTCGCGTCCTTCAGCCAGCTGCTAATATCTAATTACATGATTTAAAATAGGCACTTATCGAAAATTGCCGACATTTGCGTCAAGGCTGATCAGGCAGTGGACATCCCCATCCCGGCGGTGCCGGGAGCCGATCAGGGGCTGCGGGTGCTGCTGCTGGCGGGCCGACCGCTGAAAGAACCCATTGCGCAATATGGCCCCTTTGTCATGAACACCGAGGCCGAGATCGAACAAGCCCTGCATGATTATCGCGCTGGTGTGCTGGCGCAATAAGGGCCCCAGCCACCCCGACCCTCACAAGCACTTTCGATATGGCGGCTGGATAGCCGATGAGCTGCATCAATTCAACGGCGCATTGCAGTCCGTCTTCGAGGCAGAAATATGACCGCAAAACCCGACCCCGATCTGGACAACACCAGCACAGCCATTGCGCGCGTGCTCGCAGGCAGTCTGCAGGTGCTGGCATTTCCCAGCGCCAGCCACGTCTATAACCCGCTGATCTACATGTGGTCGGCACATCGTGAATACTTGCAGCGGTACGGTAGCCGCAGGGATCGGATCCTGCTGGTCGGAATGAACCCCGGCCCTTGGGGCATGGCTCAGACCGGAGTCCCCTTTGGCGAGGTCTCTATGGCGCGCGACTGGCTGAAGATCCAAGCACCCTTGGGTGGCCCGCTGCCAGATCAACACGACAAGTATCCGATCACCGGCTTTGCGTGCCACCGGAGCGAAGGCAGTGGGGATCGCTTCTGGGGATGGGCGCAGCGACGCTTTAGCAGCCCGGACCGATGTTTCCAGGACATCTTTGTCTGGAACTACTGCCCCTTGCTGTTTTTGCGCAATAACCGCAACCTGGTTCCGGAACAATTGCACAAAGCCGAACGCGAGCCCTTATTCGGCATCTGTGACGCCGCACTGAGCGCCGTGATTCATGCGATCAGACCACGAGTAGTGGTGGGTATCGGACGCTTTGCCCACAGTCGCGCACAGATCATCACGGGCAACAATATCCCCACAGCCTACCTGCTGCACCCCAGCCCGGCCAATCCCGCAGCCAACCAGGGATGGGCCGACATCGCCGACAAGACCCTGGCCCCATGGTTGTGACATACCACCCAATGCGGGCGAAGCGTGGCTGATACCGTCCGGTTTTCTGCGTCGCAGGCGTAATGCCTGGAATCACTTCCCATTGCAACGTGTGCTAGATTGGCGTATTGCAAGCACACGCAGCGATCAGCAGCTATGGCCGGCACTACCGTTTCATGCCTGCTGACATGATCTTGCGTCAATTCCGGGAAAAAACATGAGCATTACCGCAATCGTTGTTCTCGTCATACTGGCCATAGTGGTCATCTATGTCATCGGCATATACAACCGCCTCGTTACTTTGCGAAACCGGTACAAAAACAGCTTTGCGCAAATCGAAGTGCAACTGAAGCGCCGCTACGACCTGATCCCCAACTTGGTGGAAACAGCCAAGGGCTATTTAAGCCATGAACGGGAAACGCTTGAGGCGGTGATCGCCGCGCGCAATTCTGCCGCCCAGGGCCTGGAGGCCGCTGCCGCCGACCCGGGAAACGCCGCCACCATGGCACAGTTGGCCGGCTCGGAAGGCGCCTTGAGCA
>JAKDMO010000180.1 GCA_030452305.1 Alcaligenaceae bacterium
TCTATAATTATTAATTATTAATTCTGGGACTCATGTCAGGGGATACCATGGCCGCGCGCATCATCCAGAAAATTCTGTACCAGGAAGTGGCCGACCGACTACGCGCCATGATCCAGTCGGGTGAGCTGAAGGCGGGCCAGTGGATTGACGAAACCAGCCTGACGGGCACCCTGGGCATCTCGCGCACGCCGCTGCGCGAAGCCCTGAAAGTACTGGTTGCCGAAGGCCTGCTGCGCATCGAACCGCGTCGGGGCTGCTTCGTCAACGAGCTCTCGGCCCAGGATCTGGATAATATTTTCCCCTTGATGGCCATGCTCGAAGGGCGCTGCGCGTACGAGGCCGCCTGCAAGGTGACCGATGAGGATTTGCAGCGCCTCGAACCCCTGCACCAGAACCTGCAGGCCTATGCCGGGCAGGACGACATCGATCGCTATTACGCAGCCAATGCCGTGATCCACGAGGCCATCCAGGAATTGGCCGATAATCGCTGGCTCTCGGGCCTGATCGACAAGCTGCGGCAGGTACTCAGCCTGTCGCGGCATCGCAGCCTCGCGTATCCGGGCCGTGTCAGCGAATCCTGTGCCGAGCATCTGGCAATCTTTGCGGCACTGAAGGCCCGCGACCCCGAAGGCGCCGAGGCCGTGACCCGCAAGCACCTGATGCGCCAACTCGACGCCTTGCACAGCATGGCCAGGCAGGAGCACGCGCAGGATGACGGCAAATCGCCCGCGCGCCAAGCCTCAGGAGTCCCATCATGAGCACCACACCGACCACTCCTGCATCGGGGGTCTCGCCCGATACCGACGCCTCCGACGCGGCTGCCGAGCACACTGCACCAGGCATGCTTGCCCGGTTGTCGCGCTGGCTGGAACGCGATCATTTGCCCAGTCAGGCCGATGTGCGCGCGCTGTTTCAGGCCACGCTGACCGATGTCGCGGCCAACCGCCTGGCCAAGCAATGGGGCGGGCGCTACCTGGCAGCCGACGGTGACGAGCGCCGGTCCTTGCTGGCGGGGCTGGTGCGCGCCGGGGTCGATCTGGAGCCGCGCGGCGATCAAGGCCTGCGCCTGTTTCGCCGCCTGTACGCCCAGAACGACAATCTGGGCCTGTTGGTGGACATGCGGGCCGACATGCTGCGCTGGCGCAACCAGGTCGCCGGCCTGTCGGTGCTGGAGCAGGAACTCGGCGGGCTGCTGTCGAGCTGGTTCGATGTGGGCATGCTGGAACTACGCCACATCAACTGGGATTCGCCCGCTTCGTTGCTGGAAAAACTCATTCAGTACGAGGCCGTGCACGCGATCCGCTCGTGGGACGACCTGCGTCGCAGGGTGGCCCCTGATCGGCGCTGCTACGCGTTTTTTCATCCGCGCATGAACGGCGTTCCCCTGATCTTTGTCGAGGTCGCATTTGCCGAGCAAATGGCGGCCAACGTGCAGACTTTGCTGGATCCGGCCAAGCCCTCTGACGATCTGGACAAGGCGCGCTGGGCCATTTTTTATTCGATTTCCAACACCCAGCCCGGTCTGCGCGGCATCAGCTTTGGTAATTTCCTGCTAAAGCGTGTGATCGATGAACTGCTGGGCGAGTTGCCGCGCCTGAAATCCTTCGCCACCTTGTCGCCCATCCCGGGTTTTGCCGCCTGGCTCGAACGTCAGGAGGGCACGGCGATTGCCGAGTTGCTGGCCGATAAGGCCGATCGCCAGGCAGCAGCCGAGGATCCCCAGGCGGGCTTGAAATGGCTCGATCGCCTGCGCAGCGGGGCCGAGGGCGCTGCATCCGACGATGGCCTACGCAAGTCCGGGCTGCGCCTGGTGGCGCACTACCTGACCAGCCTGAAAAACGGCCATCCGATCGATCCGGTCGCACGCTTTCACTTGGGCAACGGCGCCCGGATCGAGCGTATCAACTGGGCCGCCGACCTATCGACCAAGGGGCTCGCGCAGTCCTGCGGCATGATGAGCAATTATCTGTACGAGCCCGATCGCCTGGATGACAACCTGGCGCGCCTGTCTGCCGGAAAGCCCAGAATCAGTCGCGCGGTGCAATGGTTATGATGCCCGCCGCCCCTATTATGAATACACAGGAGACCACCTTGCAGTCCAACGCCAATCTGTACGCGGTCCTTGCCTCGGGATTCCCGGCCGATCGCCAGGCTATTGCGATTCAGACGCCTGAACGCGACTATTCCTGGGACGACATTGATCGCAGCAGCGCACGCATGGCCAATGTGCTGAGCTCACTGGGCGTTGCGCCTGGCGAGCGCATCGCGGTTCAGGTCCAGAAATCACCCGAAGCCCTGATGCTGTACCTGGCCTCCTTGCGTGCGGGCCTGGTTTATCTGCCTCTGAACACGGCCTATCACGAGGCCGAGGTCGCCTATTTTCTGGGGGATGCCGAACCGGCCGTTGTGGTGTGCGACAGCGCCAATCAGGACTGGGTCCAGCGCATTGCCGATCAGGCGGGTGCGGCGCACGTGCTGACCCTGGATGCGGATGGCACAGGTACGTTGGCCGATGCGGCTGTCGCCCAACCGGGGCAGTTCGATATCGTCGCGCGCGCGCCGGATGACCTGGCGGCCATTCTGTACACCTCGGGCACGACGGGCCGCAGCAAGGGCGCGATGCTGTCGCACGCAAACCTGGCGGCCAACGCTCTGACCCTGAAGGACTACTGGGGCTGGCGCCCGGACGATGTCTTGCTGCACATGCTGCCGATCTTTCACATTCATGGCCTGTTTGTGGCCTCGCACGGGGCGCTGCTGGCCGGTGCGCGCATGATCTGGCTGCCAAAACTGAACGTCGATCAGGCCCTGCATTACCTGCCCGAGTGCACCATGATGATGGGCGTGCCCACCTATTATGTGCGCCTGCTGGCCGACCCGCGCTTTACCCGCGAAGTCTGCGCAAACATGCGACTGTTCATTTCGGGCTCGGCCCCGCTGCTCTCGGAAACCTTCCGGCAGTTCCAGCAGCGCAGCGGCATGACCATCCTCGAACGCTACGGCATGAGCGAGACCGGCATGATCGCATCCAACCCGTATGACCCGGCCCTGGGCGATCGCATCGCAGGCACAGTCGGCCCGGCCTTGCCCGGCGAATCCGTGCGCGTGGTCGATGATGCCGATCAGCCCGTGGCCACGGGCCGGACCGGCCATGTCCAGGTGCGCGGCCCCAATGTCTTTGCCGGCTACTGGCGCATGCCTGAAAAAACCCGCGAGGAATTCACGACCGACGGCTGGTTCCGGACCGGCGACCTGGGTATGCTGGGTGGCGAGGGCACTCCCGACCACTATCTGAGCATCGTCGGGCGCAGCAAGGACCTGATCATTTCCGGTGGCTACAACGTCTATCCAAAAGAGATCGAACTGGTGATCGATGCCATGCCGGGCGTACGCGAATCCGCCGTCATCGGCGTGCCGCATGCCGATTTTGGCGAGGCGGTGGTGGCGCTGGTCGTGCCGCTGCCTGGGGCTACGCTGGACATCAACGGCATCCTGGCCGGGCTCAAGCCCGTACTCGCCAATTTCAAGCTTCCTAAAAGCATCCACACCATTGACGCGCTGCCGCGCAATACGATGGGCAAGGTGCAAAAAAACGTGCTGCGACAGCAGTACCAGGGTTCACTGGCCGATCGGCAGTAAATCCAGCTCCGGCGGGCGTGGAGGGTCCGCTGCGGTATCACGGTTGTTCAACATTAAATATATTCAGGAGACAAGCCATGAAAAAGTATCTTTGCATGACTGCGGGCGTTGCACTACTGGGGGCCGCCACCTTGGTATCCGCCCAGACCACCTTGCGCGCGTCGCATCAGTTCCCGGGCGGGCAGGGCGATCCTCGCGATGAAATGGTGCAGATCATCGCGCGCGAGGTCGAGGCCGCCAATGTAGGCCTGAAAATCCAGGTCTTCCCCTCGTCATCCCTTTACAAGGCAAAAGAGCAGTGGGGCGCGGTCACACGCGGTCAGCTGGATATGGCCGCTTTCCCGCTGGATTATGCCTCGGGTCGCGTGCCGCAGTTTTCCGCCACACTGATGCCCGGCCTGGTGCGCAATTACGAGCACGCCCGCAGGCTGAACGAGTCCGACTTCATGAAGGACATCAAGGCCTTGGTCGAAAAGAACGGTGCGATCGTCATCGCCGACGCCTGGCTGGCCGGGGGCTTTGCCTCGAAAATCAACTGCGTGACCAGCCCCGACACCATTGATGGCCAGGTGATCCGCGCAGCCGGCCCCGCATTCGAGCAGATGCTGGCCGCAGCGGGCGCCTCGATCTCTTCGATGCCGTCCTCGGAGGTCTATTCGGCCATGCAGACCGGCGTGCTGGATGCGGCCAACACGTCCAACGACAGCTTTGTTTCCTACCGTCTGTACGAGCAGGTCAAGTGCCTGACCGCCCCGGGCGACAACGCCCTGTGGTTCATGTACGAGCCCGTGATCATGTCCAAGAAAGTCTTTGACGGGCTCAAGCCCGAGCAGCAAAAGGCCATCATGGCTGCGGCACAAAAGGCCGAGGACTACTTCGTGGGCGAATCCGTGAAGGGCGAACAAAAGATGATCGACACCTTCACCAAGGCCGGTGTAGAGGTCGTCACCATGAGCAAAGACGACTTCGACGCGTGGATGAAGGTCGCCCAGGGATCGGCATACAAGCACTTTGCCGAAAAGGTCAAGGGCGGGGATGAACTGCTGAAAAAAGCGCTGGCAGTCGACTGATCCGGCGGGAGGCCCAGGGGCCTCCCCGCACCTTCTGACAAGGATGCTGTATGTGTAAACGTCTGATGCATTTTGTGGATACGCTGTCGCGCGCCTGCGGCGTGTTGTCCGCCTTGCTGCTGTCCTTTGCCATGGTGATCGTCTGCCAGATGATCCTGATGCGCTACGTGTTTCGGGCTGCCACGATCTGGCAGACCGAGGCGGTGGTGTTCAGCGCCACGGCCGCGATCTTTATGGGCGCGCCCTATGTGCTGCTGACCAAGGGCCATGTGGGGGTGGACTTCATCCAGATGTTGGTCAAGCCACGTACCCGTCTCTGGATGGATCGTGTGGGCGCGGTATGCGGCCTGGTGTTCTGCGTCGTGATGTCTGTCGCAGTCGGCATCCATCTGTACGAGGCGCTAGAGGGCGGCTGGACCACGCCCACCATCGCGGC
>JAKDMO010000181.1 GCA_030452305.1 Alcaligenaceae bacterium
TATTGGTGGGCACGCCCATCATGTGATAGGACACGGCCGAGAACCAGTCCAGGTTGGGGAACATTTTCTTGGCGTCCCACATGACGGATTCCAGACGGTCGGCGATGTCGAACATCTTGGTCGAGCCGGCATTTTTCGAGAGCTTCTGTGCGACGGCTTTGATCACCTGGTTGCGCGGATCGGAAACCGTGTAGACCGGGTGGCCGAACCCAATAACGACTTCCTTGTTCTCGACGCGGCGGCGGATATCGGCTTCGGCTTCGTCAGGGGAATCGTAGCGTTTTTGGATCTCGAAGGCGACTTCGTTGGCGCCGCCGTGCTTGGGCCCGCGCAGCGCGCCGATGGCCCCGGCCACGGCCGAGTACATGTCAGAGCCCGTCCCGGCGATCACGCGGGCGGTGAAGGTCGAGGCGTTGAATTCGTGTTCGGCGTACAGAATCAGCGACGTATGCATGGCACGAACCCACTCGGCGCTGGGTTCCTCGCCGTGCAGCAGGTGCAGGAAATGCCCGCCGATGCTGTCGTCGTCGGTCTGGACGTCGATGATGCGGCCGTTATGGCTGTATTGATACCAGTACAGCAGTGCTGAACCCAGGCTGGCCATCAGGCGGTCGGCGATATCGCGCGCATCGGGCAGGTTGTGGTCGTCTTTTTCAGGCAGCACGCAGCCCAGAGCCGAGGCCGCCGTGCGCATCACATCCATGGGGTGGCTTGCAGCGGGCAGGGCTTCCAGAGCGGCCTGGACCTGCGCGGGCAGCCCGCGCATCCGGCGCAGCTTTTCCTTGTAGGCTGTCAGTTCGGCCTTGTTGGGCAATTTGCCGTGGATCAGCAGGTGGGCGACTTCCTCGAATTCGCAGGTGTCGGCGATATCCAGGATGTCGTAGCCGCGGTAGTGCAGATCGTTGCCGCTGCGCCCGACGGTGCACAGCGCGGTGTTACCTGCGACGATGCCCGATAGGGCAACGGATTTCTTGGGTTTGAAACCCGGCTTGCTGGTGCTGCTCGGGCTGGTTTCGGTCTTGGCCTTGGTCGCCATGATGATCTCCTTTATTTTGACTTGCCTTGCTGGAACAGCGCATCCAGCTTCGATTCAAATTCGTGATAACCGATGCGGTCGTAGAGTTCCTCGCGGGTCTGCATGGTGTCGATGACGTTGCGCTGATGGCCATCGCGGCGAATGGCCTGATACACGTTTTCGGCTGCTTTGTTCATGGCCCTGAAAGCTGACAGGGGGTAGAGCACCATGCCCACATTCACGCCGGCCAGTTCCTCGACGCTGAACAAGGGCGTGGCGCCGAACTCGGTGATGTTCGCCAGAACCGGGACGTTCAGGGCCTTGGTAAAGCGCGCGTAGGTGTCCAGATCATAGGACGCCTCGGCAAAAATCGCATCCGCGCCGGCCTCGACGCAGGCAATCGCGCGTTCCAGCGCAGCATCCACACCATCCACGGCAATCGCGTCGGTGCGTGCGATGACGAAGAAATCGCTGTCGGTACGCGCATCGACGGCGGCTTTCACTCGGTCGGCCATTTCACCGGTGCTGACGATTTCCTTGCCGGGGCGGTGGCCGCAGCGCTTGGCGCCGACCTGGTCCTCAATATGGCAGGCTGCGGCGCCGAATTTGATCAGCGACTTGACGGTACGGGCGATGTTGAAGGCCGAGGGGCCAAAGCCTGTATCAACGTCCACGAGTAGCGGCAGGTCGCAAACATCGGTAATGCGGCGGATGTCGGTCAGGACGTCGTCCAGGGTATTGATGCCCAGGTCAGGCAGGCCCAGCGAGCCTGCGGCGACGCCGCCGCCCGACACGTAGATGGCGCGGTACCCCGCCCGTTGCGCCAGCAGGGCGTGATTGGCGTTGATGGCGCCGATGATTTGCAGCGGTTGTTCAGTGGCGAGCGCCTGTCGGAACAGTGCGCCGGGGGATGCGGGTCGGGTCATGTGAGGATCTCCGGTAGCCCTCTGCGGCGCCAGGCCGACAGAGGGGCCGCCCCAGGGGGGGGCGGACCCAGGCCTTTCGGCCCGGGGAAACGTTATTTCAGCAGTTCGGCGATGCCGTCGCGTTCTTCGAGCAGTTCGTTCAGGGTGAAGTCCATGCGTTCGCGCGAGAATGCGTCAATCTCGAGGCCTTCGATGCGCGTGTATTCGCCGTTTTCGGTCGTGACCGGCACGCCGTAGATAATACCTTCGGGGATGCCGTAGGAGCCATCGGACGGTATGCCCATGGTGACCCATTTGCCCTGGCTGCCCAGCACCCAGTCATGGATGTGATCGATGGCGGCGTTCGCGGCCGAGGCGGCGGACGATAGACCGCGAGCCGCGATGATGGCGGCACCGCGCTTGCCCACGGTGGGGATGAAGGTGTCACGGTTCCAGGTGTCGTCATTGATCAGCTGCGCCAGGTTTTGGCCGCCGACGGTGGCAAAGCGGATATCGGGATACATGGTGGGCGAATGGTTGCCCCAGACGATCAGCTTTTCGATATCGGCCACGGGCTTGCCGGATTTGGCCGCCAATTGCGACAGCGCACGGTTGTGGTCCAGGCGCAGCATGGCAGTGAAGTTTTTGGCCGGCAGATCAGGCGCCGACTTCATGGCGATATAGGCGTTGGTATTGGCAGGGTTCCCAACCACCAGGACCTTGACGTTGCGGTTGGCGACTTCGTTCAGTGCCTTGCCCTGGGCCGTGAAAATCTGAGCATTGACCTGCAGCAGGTCCTTGCGCTCCATGCCCGGACCGCGCGGACGTGCACCCACCAGGAGGGCGACGTCGGCGTCCTTGAAGGCCTCGCGCGCATCGCCGTGGGCGCTCATGCCCGTCAGCAGTGGGAATGCGCAATCGTCGAGTTCCATCATGACGCCCTGGAGCGCCTTCTGGGCCTTTTCATCGGGAATTTCAAGCAGCTGCAAAAAAACGGGCTGATCGGGGCCGAGCATCTCGCCTGAGGCGATGCGAAACAGCAGGGCGTAGCCGATCTGGCCGGCGGCGCCGGTGACAGCGACGCGCATGGCAGGTTTGGACATAGATGTTCTCCGGTATGGGGTATGCAGGGTTTTGATGATTAGAGTGTAATGCTTTACGCGTGGACATCCGGATGGTGCTCGCGTGCGCCCGTTGAGCGCGACTAGCCGAAAAGAATAAATTATTTCGGTCTTTCCGTCAATACTCTTATATCTTATATAAGACAGAAGAGTATTAGACATCACAGTCCAGCCGTGCGAAAATGACAAGGTTTCATTTTGCAGCATGGCCGTCATTGGCCCCCTTCCCACACATGTCAGATTCTTCTACGACCGATCGGGCTCGCGAGCAAGGCCGCGCCGCCGGCAGTGCCGCATTCAGCCCTTTGTATCGGCAGATCAAGGGCCTGATCCTGCAGGGGCTCGATCGCGGCGAATGGAAGCCGGGTGAGGCCATTCCCAGCGAGTTCGAGCTCGCCGCCAGGTTCCAGGTCAGCCAGGGTACCGTGCGCAAGGCAATCGACGAACTGGCGGCCGACAATCTGCTGATCCGGCGCCAGGGCAAGGGCACGTTCGTGGCGACCCACAACGAGGCCAAGGTACGCTTCCGCTTTCTGCGCCTGGCGCCCGACGACGGCAAGCAGGCGGTGTCGCGCAGTCAGATCCTGGACTGTCGCCGTGTCAAGGCGCCCGCCGAAGTCGCTGCCACGCTCGAACTGCGTACCGGCGATCTGGTCGTGAATATGCGCCGTCTGCTGACGTTCGACGATGTGCCGACAATTCTCGACGATATCTGGTTGCCGGGCAGTCTGTTCAAAGGCCTGACCATGGAGTCCCTGACTCGCTATCGCGGGCCGGTCTATGCTTTGTTCGAGACCGAATTCGGGGTCAACATGGTGCGCGCCGATGAAAAGATCCGCGCCGTGGCCGCTACCGGTGTCCAGGCCGAGCTGCTGGGTGTGCCCGAGGGCGGCCCGTTGCTGCAGGTTGAGCGCGTCTCGTACACTTATGGGGATCGGCCGGTCGAGCTCAGGCGCGGGCTGTACGTCACCGAGCGCTATCATTACAGAAACAGTTTGAATTGATCCCGGTATGGGCGAAAATACAAACCGGGCAAGTAAAAGAACCAATCATTACCATCATCTACGAGGCCATCATGTCTGAACCTGCAACAAAGCCGCGTCCGCAATTCCGGAATCTCGGTCCTGCGCAGCTCATGAGCTACCGACTGCCTCCGGCTGCAAAATCCTCGATTCTGCACCGGGTCAGCGGAGCTTTGCTGTTTCTCTGTCTTCCCTTGGTCATCGTGCCGCTGTTCGGCCAGAGCGTACATTCGCCCGAAAGCTTCGAGGCCATGAAGACCTGGGTGGCCAACCCTCTCTGTAAGATCGTGCTCCTGGTGCTTATGTGGGGGTATTTTCACCATTTCTGTGCCGGGATCCGTTACCTGACCCTGGATATGCACATGGGTAATGACCGCGAGTCGTCGCAGCGGTCTGGCGCTGTGGTGATCGGCATCAGCCTGGCACTGACGGTCGTGTTCGGACTGAAACTTTTTGGAGCATGGTGATGACAGAGGAACGTATTGGCAGGCATCGCCTGGTTGTCGGGGCGCACTACGGCACCCGTGATTTCATCGTACAGCGTGCAACCGCCGTCATCATGGCCGTGTACACGCTGGTTGTGGTGCTCTACGCTGTCTTTGCATCGAGCCTGGATTTCGAGAGCTGGCGGCAGTTGTTTACCTTTACCGTGGGCGTACTGCCGGTGGGGCAGTTGTTGGCGACCGTGGCGTTCCTGTCGCTGGCATGGCATGCCTGGGTCGGCATGCGCGACATCTGGATGGATTACGCGCGATCCGATGGTCTGCGGCTGATCCTGCAGGTGCTTACGCTCATGTGGCTGGTGGCTTCGGTCATTTTCTTTGCACAAATTCTCTGGAGTCTATAAGCCGTGGCTGCTGTTATAAAAAATCTCCCGCGCCGCCAGTTCGATGTGGTGGTGATCGGCGCCGGCGGGGCCGGCATGCGTTGTTCCCTCGAATTGGCAGAGGCAGGCCTGTCAGTGGCTGTGCTGTCCAAGGTCTTTCCGACGCGCTCGCATACCGTTGCCGCCCAGGGCGGGGTCAGCGCGTCGCTGGGCAACATGAGCGAAGACAAATGGCTCTGGCACATGTA
>JAKDMO010000182.1 GCA_030452305.1 Alcaligenaceae bacterium
TGCAGGCCAACCCCGATATCCCCGCAGATCGGTTCGAATTTACCGTTCCCAAGGGTGTCGATCTGGTCCGTCTGCCCTGATGGCGTCCTCGCACGACCTGTTTGGCGAGGCGGCTGCGCAATCTGCCCCGCTGGCCGAACGCATGCGGCCGCGCACGCTGGATGAAATGATCGGGCAGCAGCATCTGTTCGGCCCGGGCAAGCCGCTGCGCCTGGCGTTCGAGTCCGGCACGCCGCACTCCATGATCCTGTGGGGGCCGCCAGGGGTGGGCAAGACCACGCTCGCACGTCTCACCGCCGACGCATTCGACTGTGAGTTCATTGCGCTCTCTGCGGTGTTCTCGGGCGTCAAGGATATTCGCGCCGCTATCGAGCAAGCCGAGCAGTACCGCTCAATGGGCCGACGCACGATCCTGTTCGTCGATGAAATCCACCGCTTCAACAAATCCCAGCAGGATGCCTTGCTGCCGTACGCCGAGTCGGGACTGGTAACCTTCATCGGCGCGACGACCGAAAACCCGTCCTTCGAGGTGAATTCCGCGCTGCTGTCACGGGCCCAGGTCTACGTGCTGCGCGCCCTGGCCGACGAGGACTTGAAGCAACTGCTCGCGCGGACCCGAGACATCGCGATTCCCGGCCTGGAATTCCAGGATGCAGCCATTGATACCCTGGTCGGCTATGCTGACGGCGATGCGCGCAGGCTGCTGAATCTGCTGGAGCAAACGCAGACGGCTGCCGGTGCAGCCGGGGTCAAGGATGTCACCCCTGAATTCATCGAGAATGCCCTGACCCTCAATGCGCGGCGCTTTGACAAGGGCGGGGACAATTTCTACGACCAGATCTCGGCCCTGCACAAATCCGTGCGCGGTTCCGACCCGGATGCCGCCTTGTACTGGTTGTGCCGCATGCTCGATGGCGGGGCAGACGCCCGCTACCTGTCGCGCCGCATTGTACGCATGGCCTGGGAGGACATCGGCCTGGCCGATCCACGTGCCCTGCAGATCGCCAATGACGCGGCATCGACCTACGAACGGCTGGGGTCCCCCGAAGGCGATCTGGCGCTGGGCCAGGCCGTGATCTACCTGGCAATTGCGGCCAAGAGCAATGCGGGTTATATGGCTTTCAAGCAGGCTATGGCCTTTGTAAAGCAGGACAAGTCGCGTGAGGTTCCCGTGCATCTGCGCAATGCGCCCACAAAGCTGATGAAGGAACTGGGCCACGGCCATGCCTACCGCTATGCCCACGACGAACCGCACGCCTATGCGGCGGGCGAGACCTATTTGCCTGACGGGATCAATGATCCAGCCTGGTATCAGCCCGTGCCTCGCGGCCTGGAAAGCAAGATCGCTGAAAAAATGGCGTTTTTACGGAAACTGGATGATGATGCTGGAAAATAGCGGCCTCTTGTCCTGAAATTCCAGGTGTCCAAGCCATGGCGGAGCATGTGCTTTGGAAAGTCTTCGGCTGGTGACCGGTAATACGCTACGCACCGCAGATCGGTAATCAGTGTTGTTGAATACAATACAGCCTTTCCCTTGTCTACCGGCTTTCAATCATGCTTGATCCAAATTTGTTGCGCAAAGACCTGCCTCGCGTCGTCCAGGGGTTGGCGCGTCGGGGCCTGTCGTTCGACGCAGACCGCTACCACGAACTCGAGGCACGCCGCAAAGCGGTGCAGGTCGAAGCCGAATCCCTGCAGGCGCGGCGCAATGCCCTGGCCAAGCAGATCGGGCAGTTGAAGTCGCGCGGCGAAGACGCCAGT
Organism: Alcaligenaceae bacterium; assembly: GCA_030452305.1. Taxonomy (GTDB): domain Bacteria; phylum Pseudomonadota; class Gammaproteobacteria; order Burkholderiales; family Burkholderiaceae_B; genus Castellaniella. Next base: position 1,762 of record JAKDMO010000182.1, read on the forward strand.
GCTGTGTTGGCCGAGTCACAGGCCATTCCCGGCCGTCTGAAAGAACTGGAGCAATCCCTGCAGGCGGTGCAGCACGAGCTGTCAGACTGGCTGCTGACCATCCCGAATCTGCCGCATGACAGCGTCCCGGACGGGGAATCCGAGGTGGATAACATCGAGGTGCGTCGATGGCTGCCCGGTGCGGCTGCCGAGGATGGGCGCCCAGCCGGGCTGGGTTTTGAGCCACTGGATCATGTTGCGCTGGCTGAACCGCTGGGCCTGGATTTCGATTCGGCCCGCAAACTCGCCGGTGCACGTTTCATGATGCTGCGTGGTCCGATTGCCCGTTTGCATCGTGCTTTGACCCAGTTCATGCTGGACCTGCAGACCGGCGAGCACGGCTATCAGGAATGCTATACGCCCTATATCGTCAATGGTTCGACGCTGACCGGTACGGGCCAGTTGCCCAAGTTCAAGGACGACATGTTCTGGGTGACCAAGGGCGGGCAGGGCAGTACACCCGATGACGAGGGTGCTGCGCCCGAGGACCTCTACCTGATTTCAACAGCAGAAATTCCGCTGACCGGTTCGGTGCGTGACACCATCCTGGCGCGGGAAGACCTGCCGCTGCGCCTGACGGCACACACCCCCTGCTTTCGTTCCGAGGCGGGCAGCGGCGGGCGCGATATGCGCGGCATCATTCGCCAGCATCAGTTCGACAAAGTCGAAATGGTCCAGATCGTCCATCCCGACGAATCCTGGGCCGCCCTGGATCAGATGGTCGGTCATGCCGAACATGTCCTGCAACTGCTGGGCCTGCCCTATCGCGTCGTCCTGCTGTGCGCTGGCGACATGGGCTTCGGTTCGGCCAAAACCTATGATCTGGAAGTCTGGTTGCCTGCGCAGGACACCTGGCGAGAGATCTCGTCCATATCGAATTGCGTGGCCTTCCAAGCCCGTCGCCTGCAGGCGCGCTTCCGGAATGACCAAGGCAAGCCTGAATACGTGCATACCCTGAACGGCTCGGGCCTCGCGGTCGGCCGTGCGCTGGTGGCTGTGTTGGAAAACTATCAGCAGGCCGACGGCAATGTGCTCGTTCCCGAGGTATTGCGTCCCTATATGGGCGGTCTGGAGCGTCTCGGTACGGCGTGATCGCCCCGGTATGCGTTCCCGCGTTATGCACCCGGATGCGCCGGACAGCCGGCGCCATTCGTGCTAAGATGCGCGACTCGACACGCTACCAAAAATAGCTGTGCAATCGCGGACAGGTGGCAGAGTGGTCGAATGTACCTGACTCGAAATCAGGCGTACGGTTTCCCCGTACCGTGGGTTCGAATCCCACCCTGTCCGCCAGAATTTCAATAAAATCAAGCTATTGCGGCAGTTCGGCTTTCGCCCGGATTGCCGCTTTCTTTTTGGCCCCGATGCGACCGCATTTGATCGCACCACACGCCTGTAAAATCCCCGAATTAACTGGCAAGCGGAGCCGCGTTCAGTGAAAACACTCCTGCTGTACATCCTCACGGCCCTGGCCGAGATCATTGGCTGCTATCTGCCGTATCTGTGGCTGAAGGGCGGCAAGTCGGTGTGGCTGCTGGTGCCTGCGGCGCTCAGCCTTGCCTTGTTTGCCTGGCTTTTGACCTTGCACGATACGGCGGCCGGGCGCGTCTATGCGGCTTACGGCGGTGTGTATATCGGGGTGGCGATTGCGTGGTTGTGGGCGGTTGATGGGGTTCGGCCGACCTACTGGGATATCGCGGGTGTGCTGGTCGCCCTGGCGGGCATGGGCATTATCATGTTCCAGCCTAGGTGACGCGCCTGGTTCAAGTGCTGTTAAGCAATCCGTCACGTTCACCGCGTTACACTGTCTTGGTCTAATTTATCTGGTTTTGTACCAAGGAGCTTGATGATGCTGAAAGGAAAAAAAGCAGTAGTCACCGGATCGACCAGCGGGATCGGCCTGGCCATTGCGCGCGAGCTCGCGCATCAGGGTGCGGATATTGTCATCAATGGGTTTGGCGATGCCCAGGCGATTGAAAAGGAACGGGCCGGCCTGGAAAAGGATTTTGGCGTCAAGGCTTACTATCTGAACGCAGATCTGATGCAGGCTGACGCGGCGCGGGCCTTCATCGACGATGCGGTCAAGGCGCTGGGCGGGATCGATATTCTGGTCAATAACGCAGGCATCCAGCACGTGGCCCCGATCGAGGAATTTCCGGTTGAAAAGTGGAATGCCATCATCGCCCTGAATCTGTCGGCGGTTTTCCATGGCACGGCCGCAGCCCTGCCGCACATGAAAAAGCAGAAGTTTGGGCGCATTATCAATATCGCGTCGGCGCACGGCCTGGTCGCCTCGGAATTCAAGTCTGCCTATGTCGCAGCCAAGCATGGCGTAGTGGGCCTGACCAAGGTCACTGCACTGGAAAACGCTGGGCAAGGCATCACGTGCAATGCAATCTGCCCGGGCTGGGTGCGTACGCCTTTGGTTGAAAAGCAGATCCAGGCCATGTCCAAGGAAAAGGGTTTGAGTGTCGAGGACGCCGCGCGCGAACTTCTGGCCGAAAAGCAGCCTTCGCTGCAGTTCGTCACGCCCGAGCAGCTCGGGCAGGCCGCTGTGTTCCTGTCGTCTGACGCCGCCGCGCAGATGACGGGCACGACGATGTCGATCGATGGCGGCTGGACGGCGCGTTAGCCCGCCACGCATCGAGTTTGTTATGGTTTGCCGCCATGCCCGTCCGGTGCATGGCGGCGATTTGATTCTGGAGTCCTGATGTTATCGGTCCTGTCCCCCGCCAAGAAGCTGGATTACGATTCGCCCGTGCGCACCTCGCTGCATACGCAACCCCTGTTTGCCGATGAGGCGCGACAGTTGATCGAGGTGATGCGCGGCAAGTCCGTAGCCGAGGTCGCGCGGCTCATGAGCCTTAGCGACGCGCTCGCCCATCTGAACGTGGATCGCTATGGCGCGTGGACGCCGCATTTCGGGCTCGAAAATTCACGCCAGGCGGTACTGGCCTTCAATGGCGATGTGTACGAAGGCCTGCGTGCGACCGAACTTTCAGACAAGAAACTTGAATGGGCCCAGCGCCATGTGGCCATGCTCAGCGGCCTGTATGGCGTGCTGCGGCCGCTTGACCTGATACAGCCCTATCGCCTCGAAATGGGTACAAAACTGGGCAACGATCGTGGCGATAATTTGTATGCGTTCTGGGGGCGGATCATCGCCGACTATTTGAACGCCTGCCTGACCGGGCAGGGCGGCGCGCCCGTGCTGGTGAACCTGGCATCGGCTGAATACTTCAAGGCTGTCGACCGGGCCGTGCTGCAGGCGCAGGTTGTACAGTG
>JAKDMO010000028.1 GCA_030452305.1 Alcaligenaceae bacterium
CGTCGGTGAAGGCGTCGTGGTAGTAACCCTGAACCGCCCGTCAGTCTGCAACGCCATCAACCCTGAACTGACCCAGCAACTTGCAGACGCAGCAACTCGTATTGAGGCGGATGAAACAATCCGAGTGGCAATTCTGATGGGGGCTGGCGCTAAAGGGTTTTCGGCTGGCGCGGATCTACGCGAAGTTGCTGCGGGCAACGTCGCCAAGTTATCGACAGCGGAAGGCGGCTTTGCAGGGTTCACACGGCTGTCGCGAAAAAAGGTATGGATAGCAGCAGTCCACGGCGCAGTCATGGCGGGCGGCCTCGAAATTATGCTTGCCTGCGATTTTGCGCTTGCATCCGAAGACGCCATATTTGCTCTTCCGGAGGTCAAATGGGGATTGATCGCCAGCGAAGGAGGGCTCTACCGGCTACCACGCGCGATACCACCATCTCTAGCTATGGAAATGAGTGTGACTGGAGCTTCTATCCAGGCCGACCGTGCGCTCGCGTGTGGCTTGGTCAATCGGCTTGTCCCTACAGAACAACTCAGAGACGAAGCACTGGAGGTAGCCCGAGTCGTATCGAGAAACGCACCGCTGGCAGTACAGCACAGCAAAGCCCTTGTACAGGAAGCAACCACCAACGCGTCAGAAGACGCTTTGCATCAACACTGCCGCGATGTACTAGCTCAACTGGAAAATACAGATGATTTCCGGGAGGGCCCCCGAGCGTTCATCGAACGGCGCACTCCCGTCTGGAAGGGGCAATGATATGGAACAACGTGTTGTTTTGGTCACGGGTGGCGCGTCGGGAATTGGCTACGCCGCCGCATCGGCCTGGGCCCGCATCGGCCTGCGGGTCATTATTTCGGATATCAATTCCGAGGCTGGCTTTGCCGCAGAGCAATCGCTTCTTAGCACGGGCGCAAATGTACACTTTATTGCCACGGACGTGAGTCGTAGCTCAGAATGCACCAACCTGATTTCGGAAATCATGTCCAGCCATGGAAGGTTGGATATCGCGCTCAACAATGCGGGCATCACTGGCCCCGCCGCAAAACTGGCTGACTATCCAATCGAGGAATGGCGGAGAACAGTTGATATCAATTTGTTTGGGGTCTATTACTGCCTGGCCGCTGAGCTAAAAGCTTTTACTGCGCAAGGTCACGGCGTAGCGATCAACATGTCATCCGTTTATGGAAAGCGGGGTGTCCCCGGAGGGAGCGCCTATAGCGCGTCGAAACATGCCGTCATCGGGCTCACCAAGTCAGCCGCCCTGGAATACGGGAAAAGAGGAATTCGAGTCAATGCTATTTGCCCGGGGTTTATTGAAACACCACTGACAAAAGGCACCGAATCAGCCGTTCCCACTCCAATTATGGATTCACTTGTCGCTCGAAGTGCAAACGGACGCTATGGTTCGCCCGAAGAAATAGCTCAGGCAGTGGTTTGGCTGGCCTCTGACGAGGCGGCGTATATCAACGGCGCAGCCATTGAAATTGATGGCGGGTTCTTGGCAGCGTAATCGCTAAAAACAAAGGAAATAGCTATGTGGAAAGAAAAATATCAGGCCATTCAGTTCGAAGAGCAAGGCGGCGTCCTGCTCGTACAATTTTGTCGTGCAGATGAGCTCAACGTGATCAATGCCCGTCTACACACGGAACTGTCCTGGTTATTTCGAGACATCAGTGATGACTCATCATGCAAAGCGGTAGTGCTGACCGGGAAAGGGGCGGCCTTCAGTGCTGGAGGCGACATCAACTGGTTCGCGCACATGACACAAGATGAACTCGACCAACTGTTTATCGAAGCACGCAGGCTTATCATTGATCTACTAGAAACGCCCCAACCAATCATTAGCGCAGTTAACGGACCCGCCGTTGGGCTGGGAGCCACCTTGGCCCTATTCAGCGACATCATTTACATGGGGCGCAGCGCACTCATTGCGGACACCCACGTGTTAGCAGGAATTGCAGCTGGGGATGGGGGCGCTTCAATCTGGCCATGGATAATAGGCATGCCCAGAGCCAAGGAATTTCTGTTCACAGGCCAAAAGATCGACGCACAGATGGCTGAGAAAATAGGGCTGGTCAATCATATTGAAGAAGATGATCAACTACTCGAAGCGAGCCTGAGAATGGCCCACCGCCTCGCCAATGGCCCACAGATGGCATTGCGTGCCACCAAAGCAGCCTTGAACAAGGTACTTCGGGACACAGTGAATCTGAACCTTGATACGGCCCTTGCCATGGAGAAAGAATGTTTTAAATCGGAAGAGCATACCGAGTGCATCCATGTGTTCCTGAATAAACGTCGGACAAAGACCGCATAGTGCATGCAAGCACCCTTTCATGGCTCCATCTATCTTGATCCGAAAACCCCACATAGGGTGACACCAAATAAGAACCAAAGGACCCCGCATGGCATAATATTTGCTCCGTGACCGCTTTCAATGAGGACTGATATGTCGGATTCCTGGCTCCCAACGCTAAAAACAGCAACGCCTCAGGAAGGCTATGAGCTCGCGATCAAGCTTTCGCGCATGGCTATCAAATACACGCAGCCGTCGGCGGAAGCACGGGATCGAATGCGACCTGAGTATGGCGAGAACGCCGATGCGCTGATCGCCGTATCGCAGGTTGTTGCAACCAACTTCCAGACGATCGCTGCCGCCAACGGCTATTGGCAATAAACTCATCCACAACCTGTTAGGCTGAACCCAACCTGTGACGGTTGGGTTTTCTTTTCGTATGACATCCCCAACTAGCCCTGCCAGACCTGCAACTGAAGCCCCGGTGTTTTCCGTATGGGCGCTTACCATGCCTGTCGCGATGGGCTATATCCCTTTGGGTATGGTGTTTGGATTTTTGTTTGTACAGGCAGGTGCCACTGCCTGGCTGGCGATTTTGGCCAGTCTGCTGGTGTATGCCGGTGCGGCGCAGTACATGATGATCCCCATGATCGCGGCAGGCCTGCCGATCAGCACGATTGCCCTGGCCACCCTGATCATTAATCTGCGCCACATGTTCTATGGGCTGTCCTTGCTCAGCAAATTCCCACAGGCGAGGCTGCCGCGCTGGTATATGGTATTTGCCTTGACCGACGAGACGTATTCGGTGCTGACTACTTTGCCCGCCGGCAGTCCTACGCGGCAATTGCTGAGCATTACAGGCCTGAATCACGGCTGGTGGATACTGGGGACGACCATCGGTGCCATCATCGGCGCACAGGCCAGGCTGCCTTTGTCGGGCCTGGATATTGTGCTGGCTGCGCTGTTTGCGGTGTTGACGGTCGAGCAATGGCGGATCAAAACCAGTCCGCTGCCCTTATGGACGGCACTGGTGTCGTATGCCGTGGCCTACGCGATTTCGCCTGCACACGCACTGGTCGTCGCGATTGTGCTCTGTATTGCGACGGGTATTTATTGCCGGCCCAAGACGCCGGATGCCGGGAGGGATGCGTGATGGAAACCGGCTATGTTCTGGCGGTGCTGGCGGCAATGGCGATCGTGACCTTTGCTCTGCGCGCTATCCCGTTCCTGACTGCGCAATGGCTGCGGCATAACCCCCTGGTTCGGCATTTGGAGCGATTCCTGCCATTGGCCATCATGACGCTGCTGACGGCGCATTCGCTTGTGGGTTTGTCGGGCCAACACGATGCCCCACCCTGGCCGGAACTGCTGGCAGTGGCCCTGACGATCCTGGCGCAATGGAGGACAAAAAACCCGCTGCTGAGCATCGCAATCGGCAGCATTGTGTATGTCGCAATACGCAATTACGTGCTGATATAAGCATTCAGCCCGAGTCGATTGCCCGGGCTGAATAGCGCAGCACATGGGATCAAGGCCTATGACGCCCAGATCGCACCGACCAGCAGATAGCACAGGCAGGTGACCACCACCACGCTGGCGATATTCAGGGCGAAGCCTGCCTTGATCATGGACTGGATCTTCATGTGGCCGGTACCGAACACAATGGCATTGGGTGGTGTCGCCACTGGCATCATAAAGGCGCAGCTGGCTGCAATTGCGGCCGGTATGGCCAACATGGCCGGCGGGATGCCTTGTGCGATGGCCAGGGCGCCCAACAGCGGCAGGAACGTCGCAGCGGTGGCGGTATTCGAGGTCAGCTCGGTCAGGCCCAGAATCACCACAATCACGACGACCATCATGAACAGGCCCGGCAATGTCGCCACCCAATTCATGTTCTCGGCAATCCACAGCGCCAGCCCCGAGGAACTGATGGCGGCCGATAGCGACAGGCCGCCGCCAAACAGCAGCAACACGCCCCAGGGTAGTTTGCCCGCGCTTTCCCAATCCATCACAAAGACGCGCGTTTTGACATCAACCGGAATGGCGAACAAAAGCAAGGCTGCTGCGATCGCAATGCTGGTGTCATTCAAACCGGGAATAAAGTCGGCCAATAAAGGACGGAAAATCCATGCCAGCGCCGCCAGGACAAAAATGACCGAAACCATTTTTTCGCCACGACCCATGGGGCCAAGGTCATGCAGCGCCTGCTGAACGGTATGGCCCCCATCTGCAGCCTTGAGGTCGAAGCCTTTGCGTGTCAGCCACCACCATGTAAATACCATCATGATCACGGCGACCGGCACGCCCAGCAACATCCACTGGCCGAACCCGATCTCGACTCCGTACGATTCGCTGAGAAAGCCCGCCAGGAAAGCATTGGGTGGTGTACCAATCAGCGTGGCAACGCCGCCAATACTGGCCGCGTAGGCGATCGCCAACAGCATCGCGGTCATGAATCGATTGTTTTCCGCAGGAGAGCTCTCATCAGAGGTCAACATGTCGGCGACCGACATGCCGATGGGCAGCATCATGATCGCCGTGGCGGTATTGCTGACCCACATGCTGAGAAAGCCGGTTGCAATCATGATGCCGGCGATCTGCTTGCGAGGCTGGCTGCCCATTGCCGCCAGGATACTCAATGCGATACGACGGTGCAGATTCCAACGCTGCATCGCCAGGCCGATCACAAAACCACCCAAAAACAGAAAAATCACGGAACTGGCGTAGGGCGAAGTCGCTTTTCCCAATGTATCGATGCCCAATAGTGGGATCAGCAGAATCGGAAGCAGCGACGTGGCTGGAATTGGAATGGCCTCGGTGGCCCACCAGACCGCCATCAACAGCGCCAGGCCGGTTGCGGACCAGGCCTTTTCAGACATGCCCCCGGGCGGATCCGTGACGATGCATATCACCAGCAAGAGCAGGCCCAGAATCATGCCTACCCATGCAACGCGGCCCGATGCAGGGGCTTCGGTCGTCGATGCCATATTGACTAACTCCTAGATTGGATTCTGCAATTTATCGTGCAACTTCAGGGTTGCTGCAAGGTCAGTTCGCGAAAAAACTGCCCCAGTGCGTCGGAGGCCGTCAGCGGCAGTACATGCGCCACGTACATATCGGGTCGCACCACTACGATGGCGCCTGAACGATCCAGCCCCCGTTTCTCGAAAATATCGTCGCCGGGTGTGGCGGTGTAGACACCAGAATAATCAATCAGCTGAAACTGTCCTGTACGCGGCAGGAACACGGCAGGCACCTGCCCCAAGTCCACGTCCACATGCGGCTGCTGATAAATGATTTTTAGGTCAAACCAGACATTGGCGTCCTGATTGGATGGCGTCGCCCGGCGCAGGGGTGACTCGGCGGACTGCGCCAGCCATTTGCCCAGGCCATGCAGGGCATCGGATGTCCCGGCCGGCGCCTGGTCTGCGAAAACATAAATCCGCCAGCGGCCGTCTGCCTTATGCTCGTGACCAATTTCGAGCACATCCGCATCCGCGACCCGCGTGGCCACGGCCGAACGGAAGCGCTTGCCTATGGGAAAGCCCTGTGCCAGCGACTGGAAGGTCGCCTCGCCGGTGATCACGGACGGGGAATATTGCGTCATAAAGCCTTGCGCGAACTCCGTGATCTGCAGATAGGCATTTTCCAGGTCGGCAGGGTTCTCGAAATCCTCGGGGTGCTTGGCCATGATGCTGGCCCAGCGCTTGTCGAAGTCAATGATGTTCTGGCCGATCACCTGGCGCTCGGCAGAGTACGTCGCCAACAGGCCGGCGGGGCTGCGCCCCTGCAGCACATGGCCCAGCTTCCAGCCCAAATTGAAGCCGTCCTGCATGGACACATTCATGCCCTGACCCGCTTTGGCGCTGTGGGTATGGCTGGCATCGCCCGCGATGAAAACATGTGGAGTGCGCTGGCCGGTCTCGGCTACAGGCACGTCGTCGAATCGATCGCACACCCGGTGGCCGACCTGATAGACGCTGTACCAGGCGACCTGGCGCACATCCAGTGTGTAGGGATGCAGGATTTGCTGGGCCCGCGCGATGGTTTGCTCGGCTGTGGTGTGGCGGATGCTGCGATCACCTTCGGGGACGTCGCCCAGATCCACATACAGGCGGAACATATGCCCCCCCTCGCGCGGGATGAGCAAAATGCTGCCGTGCGAGCCGGACTGGATGGCGCACTTGACCCGAATATCCGGAAAGTCCGTCACAGCCAGCAGATCCATCACCCCCCAGGCATGGTTCGACGCCCCCCCGAGGGCCTTGCAGCCAATAGCCTCGCGCACGCGACTGTGGGCGCCATCGGCACCCACCACGTACTTGGCACGCACAACGCGGGCCTGCCCTTTTTGATTGCCCTCGGTATGCGTGAGATCGACCACGACCGGATAATCCGGGTCATCCGTGATCTGCAGGCTCTGGAATTCCAGCCCATAGTCCGGGCGTATGCGAGTCGGTGCAAACGCCATGAATTCCGCAAAATAATCCAGCACACGGGCCTGATTGACGGTGATATGCGGATACTCGCTGACGCCATTGGGGTCTTCGAGGACTCGGGACGCACGTACTACCCGCGAGGGATCCGCGGGATCGGGCTTCCAGAAGGCCGTTTCAGTGATTTTGCAGCCCTCGGCGACGATGCGCTCGGCAAACCCGAAAGCATCGAATGTCTCGACACTGCGTGGCTGGATCCCATCCGCCTGACCAATCTCGAGCCGCCCACCCCGGCGTTCGACGATACGCGTGGTGATATCCGGGAACTGCGAAAGCTGCGCAGCGGCGACCATGCCGGCCGGGCCGGTGCCAACGATCAGGACATCCACATATTCCGGGATGTCATGCGGTCGATTCACGCCCACGCCAGCCGCAGCGTGCAGGCGCGGATCGCCCGATACGTAGCCATTATGGTGAAATTGCATTTTGTTTTTCCCCAATCGACGGGTCAGCCCGACTTATCCTGCAAGAAAAAATGGCAAGGCCCCCTTGCCGACAGGTCAAAGTATTTTACCCGCTCTCGATAGCTGCGTTATCCTTGAATCTGGCATTGTCCTGGAGCGCTTTGTGCCCAATCCGTCCGATACGCGGCCTGATCCGCTGCTGATTCTGCCGTCTGCCGACGACACCCCAGCCCAGCTCTTTGTCCTGCTGCATGGCGAGTCTGCCGACCCCGCCCAGATGCTGGAACTGGTGGCGGCCATTCGCCAGGCGTTTCCGCTGGCGGCGATCGTGCAGCCTTACGGGCCATTCGGCGCCGGCACCGACCGACGCTGGATTACAGATGTCGCGCCGGATGCCGAGGCTTATGTCGGCATGATCGCGGACGCTGCGACGATTATGGCCGGCGAGGTGTCTGCCTGGCAGCATCAGCACGGTCTGAATGGCGAACAGACTGCGTTGGTCGGGTTCTCGGAAGGGGCTGCGGTCGCACTGGAGGCCCTGTGCTCGGTTCCCGGCCTGGCCGGCCGGGCCTTGCTGTTCTCTACGCGCTTTGCCACCCTGCCCGAGGTCGCGCCGCAAACCGCTACTGTGCATCTGCTGCACGGCGCCGAAGACCGCGTGGCACCGGCCGATCAGGCCCGCCAGGTCCATGTGCATCTGTCGGAACTGCAGGGGGATGTGACATTGGACATTGCCTCGGGCGTGGGCCACGATCTGCATGCGGCACTGATCCGGCAGGCAATCGTGCGGCTGCAGACCTGTGTGCCCTTGCGCACCTGGGAAAGCGCGCAAGGGGCTCCGAGCCTGCGGGTCGATGAGTACAGCGCGGACGATCCCCAGGACGGCGAAGTCCCCAACCCGAGGATGCTGCATTAGCCGCCCGGCAGACTGCGCAAACCGTGCTTATTCAGCGACCGCCTCAAGCGCGATGTCCAGCGTCACCTCGTCACCAACGCCTGGCGCGAACTTGCCGGCGTTGAATTCGCTGCGCTTGATCACGGCGGTGGCGTTCGCGCCTATGGAATCCTTTTTCAGCATGGGGTGCGGACCGTTGTAGAACGAGGTCACGGTCAGTGTGACGGGTTTGGTGATGCCCTTGATCGTCAGGTCGCCCTCGATGCTTACGGGCGTATCGCCTTCAAAGATCACCTTGGTGGATTTGAAGCTTGCGGTCGGGAACTGAGCCGTATCCAGGAAATCGGCGCCCTGAATATGGCCGTCGAACATCTCGAAACCCGTATCGATCGAAGTCATGTCGATGGTGATGTCGACGCCGGCCTGCTTGGCTTCCTTGTCCAGCACAACCTTACCGGTGGTCGTGTTAAAGCGAAGAATCTGCTTGGACATGCCCATGTGGTCATAAGAAAAACGCGGGAAAGTATGCGAGGGATCCAGCGTAAAGGTCTGTGGTGCGGCCAGGGCCTGGGCCGAGAACACTGCGGTGAAAACGAAAGCAATGGCGGTAAGTCGGTTGCGGATCATAATGGTTTTCCTTTTTGGATCAGTGGATTGTCATCTGGGTATCTCGATGCATGTACTTTAGAAGCTCGGACGAAATTAATAAATGGAATAAACCGACATGTACTATTCAGATTGCTGGAACAATTAGTCTGTAAAAAAACAGGCTCTGCGTCATCGCATTGACTTCGCAAGGCTTGTATAGTGGGCGAAGCGTCGCAGTTACAGCGCCTCTTTTTTCAGACATGCAAAAGTTATTCTTTTTCAGGAGCTTGCGTCATGACAGACACAAAAAACAGCAGCCAGCCCAATTCCACGACCGGATCGGGCGCGCCTGCGCACAGCGATCGGAACTCTCTGACAGTGGGGCCCGACGGCCCCATTTTGCTGCACGACGTCCACTTCCTCGAACAAATGGCGCATTTCAACAGGGAAAAGGTTCCGGAACGCCAGCCGCATGCCAAAGGGGCCGGGGCGTTTGGCGTGCTCGAGACCACCGAAGACGTCTCGGCCTATACTCGGGCCGCCTTGTTCCAGAAAGGCTGTAAGACCGAAATGCTGGCGCGGTTTTCGACCGTGGCCGGCGAGGCGGGCAGCCCGGATACGTGGCGCGATGTACGCGGTTTCTCGCTGAAGTTCTACACAGACGAAGGCAACTACGATCTGGTGGGCAACAATACCCCCATTTTCTTTCTGCGCGATCCAATGAAATTCCCACACTTCATCCGCAGCCAGAAACGCCTGCCCGATTCCGGCCTGCGCGACAATCATATGCAGTGGGACTTCTGGACGAGCAATCCCGAATCCGCCCACCAGGTCACCTACGTACTGGGCGATCGGGGCCTGCCGCGCACCTGGCGCCACATGAACGGCTACGGTTCGCACACCTATATGTGGATCAATGCCGCAGGCGAACGATTCTGGGTGAAATACCACTTCCACACCGAGCAGGGCATGGAATTTTTCACCAACGCGCAGGCTGCCGAGGTCTCGGGCCAGGACGCCGACTACCACCGCAGGGATCTGTTCGAGGCCATCGCCAAAGGCGAACACCCGAGCTGGACGGTTTCGGTGCAAGTCATGCCCTACGAGGATGCAAAGACCTACCGCTTTAACCCCTTTGACCTGACCAAGATCTGGTCGCACAAGGACTACCCGCTGATCAAGGTCGGCAAGATGACGCTCAATCGGAATCCCGAAAACTTCTTTGCCCAGATCGAGCAGGCTGCGTTCTCGCCGGGCAATACAGTGCCAGGCATTGGGCTGTCGCCCGACAAGATGTTACTGGGCCGCGCATTTGCCTATAACGACGCACAGCGCAACCGCATCGGCACCAACTTTCACCAGTTGCCGGTTAATCGGCCCAAGGTGCCGGTCAATACGTATATGTTCGATGGTCAAATGGCCTTCGAACACAGCGGCAAGCAACCCGTCTATGCGCCGAATTCCGGTGACCGCAGCTGGTCCGATGACACGGGCAAGATGGACGGCAGTTGGGAGGTGGACGGCGATATGGTGCGCAGTGCCTACACGCTGCGTGCCCAGGACGATGACTTCGGCCAACCCGGCACTTTGGTGCGCGAAGTGTTCGACGACGCACAACGCGACCGTCTGGTCGAGACCGTCTCGGGAAGCCTGCTGGGCGGGGTACACAGCCCCGTACTCGAGCGCGCGATCGATTATTGGAAAAATATCGACGCCGACGTCGGCCGACGCATCGAGGAAAACGTCCGTGCAGGCGGCAAATGATCGTCAGCAGGAGCACTCAGCCCGGCACGCCGGGCAGCCATCAATGTTCTGCGCCTTACACGGCGCAGAACATTGATGCACCTGTGTCAATTGCCGATTGACACCCATTTCCCCACGCGTTAAACGTGAGTGGCGCCCGCGATATGTGGGCGTTTTTGGTAAATCGCACAATCTTCGCCTCGCAAATCCCACTCTTGGAGACCTCCGTGAACCTTGTGAAACTATTTGCTTCGACACTATGCCTGTCATTCTCGGTCATGCTGCCCGCCACCGCCGAGAACATCTCAATCGCGACCGGTGGTACCGGCGGCGTCTACTACCCCGTTGGCGGTGGTATCGCCTCGCTGCTGTCCAAGAAAGTCCCCGGCCTGGAAGCGACAGCCGAGGTCACAGGCGGCTCGGTCGATAATCTGAAGCTCCTCAGCAACGACCCGACCTACATCGGCTTCTCTATGGCCGACGCAGCGCAGGATGCGCTCAGGGGCGAAAACAAATTCGAGGGCAACAAAGAACCGGTGCGCACGCTGATGGTGCTGTATCCCAATCACCTGCACCTGGCCACCGTCGAGGGTCGCGACATCAATTCGATCGCTGACCTCAAGGATCGGCGGATTTCCTCGGGTTCGCCGGGCAGCGCCACCGAAGTGATGGCCCTGCGCATGCTCGAAGCAGCAGGCCTGTCAGACGATGTGACTCGGGAACGCCTGAGCGTCTCGGAATCAGTCAATGCGCTGAAGGATGGCAAGATCGATGCGTTCTTCTGGGTGGGCGGGCTGCCCACAGGCGCAGTCACCGACCTGGCCAATACCCCGAACACCACGCTCAAGCTGCTCGACAATGCCGATCTGACGACGGCGATGAACGAGAAATACGGCAAGCTGTACGTCAAGGATGTCATTCCGAAGTCCGTCTATCGCGGCATGGAAAAGGACAACCAGCAGGCCAGCGTAATGAATATTCTGGTGGCCAACGCCGAGATGAGCGACGAGACCGCCTATAACATCGTCAAGACCATCTTCGAGAGCCGGGACGACTTGATCGCCGTACACAAGGCCACGACCGAGTTCAGCCTGGATAAGCAGGATCCCGAGTCCTCGCCTATCCCTTTCCATCCAGGCGCCGTCAAGTACTTCAAGGAACGCGACGTCAAGGCCTTCAATTAAGGCTTCCTCACCCGCCCGTCCGGCCGCATAAGCGCGGCCGGAGGCGTTCCTTTTTGGCTCGCATCCACGACGCGACAAGAGCCCGAAGCGGCTCCGCCCCATCGGAAGACATCGGATGAACGAACCCGCAGCAAACAACGATCCCACCACCGACCAGGACGTCGCAGTCAGCGACGAGGCCTTACGCAAGGCGGAACAATACATCGAGGAGGAAGAAGGCGCAGCCAACCACCTGACCGGGTGGCTCGGGGCGGCGCTGGGCACCATCGCGGTGGCCATGTCCCTGTTCCACCTGTACGCCGCCTATTCCATCGTGCCCACGCAGACACTGCGCCCGATCCACGTCGGTTTCGTATTGTTCCTGACCTTCCTGATATTTCCCATCAGCCGCCGTTTTCGACACCGTGTCATGTGGTGGGACTGGATCATCGCCCTGATTTCGGTCGCCATCGTGGTCTACCTGATCGTGGGTGGCGATGACTTTACCGACCGCAATACGCTACCCAATGGCTGGGATATCGTCTTTGGCACGGCACTGATCCTGCTGGTGCTCGAAGGCATGCGCCGTACCATCGGCTGGATACTGCCGGTCATCTCGATCTGCTTCCTGCTATACGCTTTTCTAGGCCCATACCTGCCGCATCCCTGGACACACCGGGGCTACGACCTCGGTCGCATCGTGGGCTTCATGTACATGACGTTAGAGGGCATCTACGGCGTAGCGGTCGATGTCTCATCCTCACTGATCATTCTGTTCACGATATTCGGTGCGTTCCTGCAGTTCTCGGGTGCCGGCAAGTTCTATATCGATTTCTCGTTTTCGGCCATGGGCGGCAAGCCCGCAGGGGCGGGCCGCACCGTTGTGCTGTCCTCGTTCCTGCTGGGCGGCCCCTCAGGGTCGGGCGTCGCGACCACAGTCACACTGGGCACGGTGGCCTGGCCCATGCTGGCCAAGGTCGGTTATGACCGGAATGCGGCCGGCGGGCTGCTGGCCGCCGGCGGTCTGGGCGCGATCATCTCGCCACCCGTCATGGGCGCGGCTGCTTTCATCATCGCCGAGTTCCTGCAGATCTCGTACCTCGATGTGCTGGTGATGGCGATCATACCGACGACACTGTTCTATCTGGCGTTGTTCTTTATGGTCGAAATCGACGTACGCAAGTACGGCATGAGAGACACCGTCTTCAAGAAAGTGGACTCTGTCTGGAACCTGACCCGCCACTATTGGTTCCACTTCCTGTCACTGATTTCGATCGTGGCATTCATGCTGTTGGGATTCTCGCCCGTGCTGTCGGTGTTCTGGGCCACCATCGTGTCCTTTCTGACCAGCCTGTTGCGCCCGGACACTTCGATGATTTCGTGGGATCTGTTTCGTGGCAAAGGCTCGGTCAAGCAGCACCTGCTTGGCTCGCCCCTGATCCAGGCCCTGAAGGCGGGTTCGGTGGGGATGCTGGGCGTGGGCACCACCTGCGCGGGCGCGGGCATCATCGTCGGCGTCGTTACCCTGACCGGCCTCGGCCTGAAATTCAGCGGCATCGTCATCGACTACGCCGGTGGGTCCTTGCTGCTGACCGCAATCTATACGGCGCTGGTGGTTTGGATCATTGGCCTGGCGGTACCAGTGACGGCCTCGTACATCATCTGCGCCGTCATCACTGCGCCGGCGCTGATCAAGCTGGGCGTGCCCGACTTTGCCGCCCACATGTTTATTTTTTACTATGCCGTGCTGTCTGAGGTGTCTCCGCCCACGGCACTGTCGCCGTTCGCCGCCTCGGCCATCACCGGCGGCGACCCCTACAAGACCACCCTTCAATGCTGGAAATACACGATTCCTGCGTTTCTGGTGCCCTTTATTTTCGTGCTGGATCCCAGCGGCCAGGGCCTGTTGTTGATGGGCTCGATCAAGGCCCTGGCCGATGCCAACCTCTGGGAAATCGTCCAGGTCACGGCCACGGCAATCGCCGGTGTATTTGCCTTGGCAGTTGGGTTCCAGGGATGGCTACGCATCCGCACCACCCGGATCGAACAGGCCCTGTTGATCGTGGCCGGCTTTGCGCTGGTCTACCCAAGCTTTCAGTCCCACACGATTGGCTTCGGGCTGGGGCTGGTCGCGCTGGTCCTGCACTGGCGGCGTGCAGGCACCACGAGACCACCCGCCCCGGCGCTATAGGGCTTTGGGCGTGATCCCCCTGGGCATATTGCCGAGGGGGATCCTCTCTATCCTATCCTGTGTAACCGAACATCCGCGGCAGCCAGAGCGACAGGTCGGGGAACACAATCAGCAAGGCCAGGCAGACCACCAACCAGAATAAAAAGGGCAGTACATCGCGCACGATGTCGCGCAAGGGTGCGTTGGCGATCCGCGTCATGATAAACAGCAGCAAACCATAGGGTGGGGTCACGAGCCCGAGCATGATGTTGACGACGCAGACCACGCCGAAATACACCAGGTCGATACCCAAGGCATTGGCCGTCGGGATGAGCACAGGCAGGATAACCAGAATGATGGTCGTGCCCTCGAGTATGCAACCCAGCAGCAACAGCAGCACATTCACCATGATCAGGAACCCGATCGGCGAGAGATCCCAGCCGGTCAGAAAGACCCGGATCGTGTCCGGGATGTTCTCGATCGTCACCACATAGTTAAAGACCAGCGCCCCGGCGATCAGCATGCCGATCGATGCGCTGGTGCGTGCGCTGGCCAGTACCGATTGATAAAAGTCAGAGAAGGTCACGCTGCGGTACAGGCCGGCGGCGATAAGCAGTGCATAGCCGGCAGCCACAGCAGCGGCCTCGGTAGGCGTCGTGATGCCGGAATAAATACCCCCCAGAAGCACCACCGGCATCATCAGCGCTGGAAAGGCCTCGATCGTAATGCGCGGCAGATCGCGCAGCGGCGTGGGCGGCTCGACAGGAAATTTCCGGCGTTTGGCCTGGTAATCGACCTGGAGCATCATGAACACCGTCATCAGCAGGCCCGGTACGACGCCTGCCAGAAACAGGTAGCCAATCGAGGTGTCCGAGACAAACGCATAGATGATCATCGGAATCGAGGGCGGGATGATCGGGCCGATCACCGCAGTCACGGCGGTCAGGGCGGCCGCGTAGCTCGCAGGATATCGATTGCCGTCGGTCATCAGCTTTTGCATGACCTTGCCCGAGCCTGCGGCATCGGCGATGGCCGACCCCGACATGCCTGCAAAAATCAGGCTCTGCAGGACGTTGACCTGTGCCAGACCGCCGCGAAACCGGCCGACCAAGGCATTGCAGAACTTGAGCAAACGATCGGTCATCGAGCCGATATTCATCAGTTCCGCCGCCAGGATGAACAGCGGCACCGCAAGAATAATGTAATTCGAGAACATCCCGTTGAGGAACTGCTCGGCAGCCGTGCCCATGTCGAGCCCCGCCATCCAGAGGTACAGGAACCCTCAATCATGGCGTGCCCAACCGGCAGGCCCAGAAACGCGAGGGCGGTGATGGCAAACAGGGCGATGGAAAAAGGACTCGCGAAGTTCATACGCCCGACCCCGCCTTGGTGGGATCGAACGCACCGCGATCATGGCCCCGCAGCACCTGCCACGACAGCCAGATATAGCGGACGATGATAGCAATCACGAAAAGGATATAGATGGAATACAGCCAATCCATGCGGATATTCAGATAGGAACTGTCTTCAACTTTCATAAAGGTCACATAGTCGACCACGGCCGGGAAGGACGCCCCGTACAACACGATGATCGAAAAGGCGGTAATCAGGAACATCACGCTGCGAACCCTGGGCCCGACTGTGGTCAGGATCAGGTCAAAGCGCATTTCTTCTTCTTCGCGCACGACAAATGCTGCGCCCCAAAGCACAATCCATATCCACAGGGCTGAACTGAGCTCGCTGGACCAACCGCTGGGCCAGCTCATTACGTAGCGAAAGAAAACCTGGATGAGGAAGGCAAAGAACATGGTCGCGAGCATGGCGGCCAGGACGTTTTCGGCGCGGCGATAGAGCCAGCCGCCGATATTGCGCAATTTCGGATTCATGACTGCTTTCCCTTACGGGTGGAAATGAGGGCACCCTGTCGGCCGATCGATGCGCCGGCCGACAGGGTTCCGACCTATGCGGCAGGTCAGAGGGCGTTGATCTTGTCGACCATGCCGGGGATCCAGTGCTTGGACAGATCTGAGGCCAGGTATTCCTTCTGGACATGGGTGCGGAAAGCATCGAGATCCGGGGTATAGAGCTTCAGGCCTTTTTCGGCAAAGGAGTCTGCAAGTTCCTTTTCGCGTGCCAGATGCTTTGCCGTCGAGAAATCCATGGCGGAATCTGCGGCTGCCTGGAATTTTTTCTGTGTGTCCGGGCTCATCTGGTCCCAGACCTTTGTGGTGACCGTCAGCAGATCAAAGGCTACCAGGTGCGATGTCAGCACGATCTGGCTCATGACCTCGTAGAACTTCATGTTTTCTACGTTGGGCAGCGGATTGTCCTGCCCATCGATCGCCCCGGTCTGCAGGCCCGTATAGACCTCGGCATAGGCCATGGGGGTGGGGTCGGCGCCCAGCGCCCTGCCCAGGAACTGCCATGCATCGCCGGCCGGCATGCGCAGCTTGATACCCTTGAGGTCCGCAGGCGTCATGATTTTTCGGTCGGGCTTGAGGCCGAGCTGCCGCACACCATAGTAGGTAGGCCCCAGCACCTTCACGCCGAGCTTGTCCTCGGACATTTTCTTGAGTTCTGCGGCTTCCTCGCTGCGAAAGAATTTGCTGACGTGCGCTGCGTCGCGAAACAGGTAGCCGGCCGTCACGATGGACCAGGCGGGAAGCTGCTTGGACATATCCTGTGGTGCGATGTTGCTCATTTCCAGGTTGCCGCGCTGCAAGGCGACGAGCTCGGTGCCCTGCTTGAACAATGTGCCGCCATAGAAACCTTCGAAAACGAAATCGTCCTTGATCCCATCAGCGAATTTTTTCATCATCTGCGCACGGATATCCTGATCCGAGAACACAGCCGAGAAACGAAGCTTTGGCTTATCCTTTGCAATTGCCGGGAAACCGACCATTGCAGCGGCGAGGCCGGTGCCAACCAGAACCTGGCGGCGCTTGGTGTTTAGTGTCATATCATCCTCCTGTCATGAAATGTTGGCGTGCCGGCTTCCGGTCTGCTTTAGTTCTGAATTCCTGCCCGGACAGCAAAATTAACCAAACGGTACACCAAGTTTGTTTAGTGTATCTCATGCAAAACCCAAAAAGTTGCGTATTCTGGTTATTCCTAATACCGGCGTACCCACACGGCTGAATGCAGCGCGTCCTAAGTCGCGCCACCATCGGACCCCGCTGGGATACCCTACGGTTTACGATAGCAATGTCCAGACAAACCAAGCAGGCGAGAAACCTTGATGCAAACAGGCTCCCGAATATGAGTGCCGCCCCCTCACCCACTGCCGCCGCCCAGGATTATTACCGTCCGACCGTACCTCTGGTCCTGACGGTGGCCCTGGTGGGCATGTTTGCGTTCATACAGGTTTATTCAGTCCAGTCCATCCTGCCCCAATTGCAGCATGATCTGAATGCGACTGTTGTCCAGGTCGGTAATGCTGTGGGCGTGACCGTGCTGGCGGTCGCCTTGATTTCGCCATTCATCGGCATGCTGTCCGATGCGCTGGGCCGCAAATGGCTGGTCGTGGCCTCAGTGATCGCATTGGCTATTCCAACCGCCTTGATCACCCAGGTGCAAAGCGTGAACGGCCTGCTGGCACTGAGGTTTCTGCAGGGCCTGGCCGTCCCCGGGGTCTCTGTCGTGGCCATCGCGTACATAGGCGAGGAGTTCCGGGGCACACCCATGGTGCGGGTCATCACGGCGTATGTGGCTGGATCGGTAATGGGGGGATTCCTGGGCCGTTTTCTGATGGGGCACCTCACCGAGTTCATGGTCTGGCGCACTGCCTTTGCAGTCATGGCGGCGCTGAATATCATTGGCGCCTGGCTGGTATGGCGGGGTCTGCCGCCCTCGCGCCACTTTGTGCCGAACACCCGGTTCTCGAGCAGCCTGGCGTCCTTGAACCGATTACTGCACAACCCATCCCTGCTGACGGCCTGCGCGCTGGGCTTTACGGTGCTGTTCGCCCTGGTGGGCCTGTTTACCTTCGTCAACTTGCACCTGGCCGCTGCGCCCTATTATTTCAGCCCGGGCGATCTGGCCAATATCTTTAGTGTTTATCTATTGGGGGTGGTCGTGACCCCCCTGTCAGGGCGGCTGATTTCGCGTTTCGGCGCACGGCGCACGGTCCTGTTCTCGGTGATCGTGTCTGCGCTTGGGGTCGTGTGCTCCCTGGCGCAGCCCGCCTGGGGGATCGTCATGGCCCTGGCCTTTGCGGCCTGCGGAGTGTTTGTGACCCAATCGGCCATCATGAGCTTTATTGCGTATCGGGTCACCAGCGGCCGATCCCTGGCCAGCGGCCTGTATTATTCTGCCTACTATCTGGGCGGTTTTACCGGGGCCTGGATCTGCGGCATCGCGTACACATGGTGGGGATGGACGGGAACCGTGGCCACCCTGATTCTCGTCCAGATCCTGGGCTGGCTGACTGCCTGGCGCTTCATGCCCGGCCCCTCGGCACCCACGACAAACCCTCAACTCAAACCCCAAGAAGGCTGATTCATGACACCAACGATCTATATCCTAAACGGCCCCAACCTGAACCTGCTTGGGGTGCGCGAACCTCATATCTACGGGCACGAAACTCTGGACGATGTGCGCCAGAGCTGCGAGGCCCAGGCGCATTCACTGGGACTGCAGATTGACTTTCGCCAATCGAACTTCGAGGGGGACCTGATCGAAAGCGTCCACGAGGCCCGGGACCACGCAGCGGCGATCATCATCAACCCCGCCGGATATTCGTTCACATCGGTCGCCCTGCTGGATTCCCTGAAAGCATTCGACGGCCCCAAGATCGAAGTCCACATCAGCAACATCCACAAGCGCGAAAGCATCTATCAGACATCGCTGGTGTCACGCACGGCCGACGCTGTGATTGCAGGGATGGGCCTCAGGGGTTACCTCGCTGCGCTGAAAGAAGTCGCCGATCGTCTGGCGCAGAACAACGCCTAGTATCCTGTTTGGTTAATTCGAATACTTAACTTCGGCGCCTGGACTCGCCATGCTGCGTTGCAAATCCTCGCGATAGCCACTGCTATCGCTGCGGTTCGCGC
>JAKDMO010000183.1 GCA_030452305.1 Alcaligenaceae bacterium
TACGGTGTCGAGCCCGGGGAAAAGACGCAGGTCGCGCTGATGCAGCAAACTGTGATCCGGCTGCCTGCAGCCTGAGGCGGAATGGGCGGGCGAAAGCCGTGCCCGCCCTCGCTGCGATCAGGGTGCGATGGGCAGGGCCCGCTTGTGTACCGAGCGGCGATAAACGGTCACGATGGTGTTGAACACTTCGGTGGCGATATCCTTGCCCTCGAGGAAATCATCGATCTGCTCGTAGCTGACCCCGAATGAGTCCTCGTCGGGTTTCAAGGGCGTCAGCAGCTCCAAATCTGCCGTAGGTACTTTGTAGACCAATTCCTGAGGGGCGCCCATGGCCTGTGCCAGGGCACGTACGCGCCGCTTGCTCAGGCCTGCAAGCGGGGTGACATCGGCCGCGCCATCGCCGAACTTGGTGAAAAAACCCATCAGGGCTTCGGCCGCATGATCCGTACCCACTACCAGCCCGCTGTGCGCACCGGCTACGGCGTACTGGGCGATCATGCGCTGGCGCGCCTTGATGTTGCCATGCAGGAAGTCCTGCTGCTTTTCATCGCGAAACACCAGACCAGAGGCCAACAGCGACGCCAGCATCGCATCAGCGGCAGGCCGGATATCGACAACCAGGGAGTCATCAGGGGCGATCACCTGCAGGCTGGTCTGGGCGTCGGCCTCGTCCAGTTGTGTGCCATAGGGCAGGCGCATGGCGACAAAATGCGCCTGACCACCGCCGGCACGCACCGCCTGCACGGCACGCTGGGCCAGGCAGCCGGCCACCAGCGAATCCACGCCGCCACTGATCCCCAGGACCAGAGCGGACAAACCACTGGCCTGCAGCAGATCAGCCAGGAATGCCACACGCCGGGTGATTTCAGCTGGCGCGTCGAAGTCATCGGCCACACCCAAGGCACTTCGGATGTCGCGCTGTGCGGCGCGCTGTTCAGTCGTCAACACAAGATGCTCCTGGTGCCCTGGCATGATCAGACACGCCGGACTTCGCGCTCTTCGAAAAGATCCAGTACAGCCCCCGTGCTGGCATCCGAGCAGTTGTAGGCGAACTTTGCCTGCACGCCTCGGGAATAGCGGTGCTCGGGGGCCTTCCAGTCGGCGCGCCGGGCGCTGAGTACCGAATCCTCGACATTCAGCTGCAGCAGGTGCTGGTGCGCATCAATAGTGATGGAATCGTCCTCGTGGATCAAGGCGATGGTGCCGCCTGTGGCGGCCTCGGGCGATACGTGGCCGACGACCATCCCCCAGGTTCCGCCCGAGAACCGGCCATCGGTAATCAGGCCTACCGAATCACCCAGGCCCGCACCAATCAGCGCACTGGTCGGTGCCAACATTTCCGGCATACCCGGCCCGCCCTTGGGCCCCAGATAGCGCAGCACCATGACGTCACCGGCCTTGATCCGACCGGCGAGAATTGCTTCGAGCGCGGATTGCTCGTCGTCGAATACGCGTGCGGGGCCGGTCATGACCGGGTTTTTCAGCCCGGATATCTTGGCCACGGCACCATCGGGCGCCAGATTGCCCTTGAGGATGGCCAGATGGCCTTCCTTGTACAGGGGTTTGTCCACGGTGCGGATGACATCCTGACCCGCAGGCGGGGCATCAGGCACATCGGCCAGCACTTCGGCAATGGTCTGGCCACTGATGGTGATGCACTCGCCATCGATCAGCCCGGCATTGAGCAGCATCTTCATGACCTGCGGAATCCCGCCGGCCTTGTGGAAATCCACGACCAGGAAGTGGCCGCTGGGTTTCAGGTCGCAGAACACCGGCACGCGGCGGCGCACGCGCTCGAAATCGTCGATCGTCCATTCGACACCGGCAGCGTGCGCGATCGCCAGGATATGCAACACCGCATTGGTCGAGCCCCCCGTGGCCATGATGACCGCCACGGCATTTTCAATCGAGCGGCGCGTAACGATATCGCGCGGCTTCAGGTCTTGTTCGATTGCCTTGAGCAGCACGCGCCCCGATTCGGCCGCCGACTCGAGTTTTTCCTTATGTACATTCGCCATGGTCGAGGAATACGGCAGGCTCATGCCCAGGGCCTCAAAGGCCGAGCTCATGGTGTTGGCCGTGTACATGCCGCCGCAGGACCCGCTGCACGGAATGGCGTGCAGTTCGATTTCGTGCAATTCCTCGTCGGACATGCGCCCGGCCGCGTTCTCGCCCACGGCCTCGAACACGCTGACGATATTCAGATCCTGCCCGTTATGACGACCGGCCAGTATCGTGCCCCCATACACATAGATCGAGGGCACATTGGCGCGCAGCATGCCCATCATGCCGCCGGGCATGTTTTTGTCGCAGCCGCCGATCACCAGCACGCCGTCCATCCACTGGCCCTGCACGCAGGTCTCGACGCAGTCGGCAATGACTTCGCGCGATATCAGCGAGTACTTCATGCCCTCGGTGCCCATCGCCATACCATCGGATATCGTGGGGGTGCCGAACATCTGGGGATTGCCGCCCGATTCCTTGATCGCCTGGGCCGCGGCATCAGCCAGAGGCTGCAAGCCGCTGTTACAGGGCGTGATCGTGCTTTGGCCATTGGCGATGCCGACCATGGGGTTCTTGAAATCCGCTTCGGTGTAGCCCAGGGCGTAATACATGGAACGGTTGGGCGCACGGGCGACGCCTTCGGTGATGTGGGCCGAACGCAAGCGCCTGGATGAACTCATGGTGATCTCCCTCTTTCCGATCAGATGTGCTGAATAATCCTGTAGTGTAAGACCTGTCGCGCGGATCGTGCCAATGACACACGATGCGGTAGGGATTTTGGCCCGGCCGACGCCTCAGAACTCGCGCCGGGCCGGCTCGATCAGGCCCCTCAGGAAGGCTTCATCACAAATTTCCCAGTCGCGGCGTTGGCCCGTGACGCGGCCCTGCGCGGACCAGTCAGCCAGCAAGCGGCTGAGCGTCTCAGCCCGCACACCCAGGTGTGCTGCGAGCTGGCGCTGGGTCAAGGGCAGGCGCAGCGACGAGGCCCCCATACGAGCCTGCAGGCCCAGCAGGTAAGACGCCAGTCGCTGCGCAGCTGAGCTGTCGCTGTACCACTCGACGTCGTTCACGCGCTCGTATACGCGATCGCTCAGGCGCCGCAGCAGGCGCACCCCCAGTTCGGGATACATGCGGCACGCAGCCAATAGACCCTCGCCCTTGAGGCACTGAACGATCGCGTCGGTGCGCACCCGGGCGCTCATGGGATAGCGACCATGCGTCATGAACATGGCGGTTTCCGCCAGCAGGCGGCGCGGCTCGAATATCTGGAATACGCGCTCCTGCCCGTCCTGTGTCGTGCGCAGCACCTCGATGCTGCCCTGCTGCACATACATGTATTCCCCGGCTGTGTCGCCCTCGCGAAACAGCATGTCGCGCGCCTGCACATGCAGGATGGCGCTATCGCGCAACAGCACGTCTGCGACTTCGGCCGGCAGGTCACGGAACAAGCTGTAATCCAGAACGGATGGGCCGGTGGGGGTCGAAAGCCTGATGCCTGTCATAAATACTGTCGGGAAAAGGGCCTTGCAGAAAAACGCTTATCATAAGCGTTCGCGCCCTTCCCTTATACCGCGCCGGCGGGTAATGTGCCACACCCGCCGGCCATCCGCAAAAGGAGCCTCCGTGAGTCTTGCCCCCACACCGCTGCCCGAACCCTCTTCGCTGTTGCGCCAGGATATCCGGCTGTTGGGCAAGACACTGGGCGAAGTCCTGCGCGAATGCGAGGGGCGCCCGGTCTACGATGTCGTCGAAAAATTGCGCCGCGCCGCCGTCAAGTTCCGCCGCGAGGGCCAGGATCGCGACGGCCGGATCCTGGCCCGGCAGATCCACCGCCTGGCTGATCACGAGGTCAACTCGGTGGCGCGCGCCTTCAGTTATTTCCTGCACCTGTCGAATATCGCCGAGGACCGCGACCTGACCCGCCGCCAGCAACGCCACCTGCAGAGTTCCACTGAACCTCCCGTGGGCAGCCTGCGGCGCGCCATCGAGCAACTGAAGGCCGGGGGGATGACCGGCACGCGTATCATGCGTCAATTAGAGCAGGCCTGCATCGTGCCCGTACTGACCGCGCACCCTACCGAGGTGCAACGCAAAAGCACGCTGGATCTGCACCAGGAAATCGCCCACCACCTGCGCAAACTGGATGCGGCCCTGACGCCTGTGGAATCGGCCCATCTCCAGCAACGCCTGACCGGCCTAGTCGCCGCGCTGTGGCAGACCCGCATGCTGCGTCAGCAAAAGCTGACGGTGCTTGATGAAATCGACAATGCACTGAGCTACTACACCAGCACCTTTTTCAGTACCATCCCGCAACTGCACGCAGACACTGCGGCGCTGCTGCGCAAACCCCCACGCAATGCGTTTGATGTCGATAACACCCCCCTGCCGCCCTTCCTGCACATGGGCAGCTGGATCGGCGGGGATCGCGACGGCAACCCCAATGTAAACGCTGCGACGCTCGAACAGGCCCTGCTGCGCCAATGCGCGCACGTCCTGCGCTACTACCTGACCGAGGTCCATGCCCTGGGCACCGAACTGTCGGTGTCTCAATCACTGGCGCAGACCACGCCCGAACTGGCCGCACTGGCACGCGCCAGCCAGGATCCATCCGTCCACCGTCTGGACGAGCCCTACCGGCGTGCCCTGATTCATATCTATGCGCGCCTGGCCGCCACCTGCGTCGCCTTGACGGGGCGGCAACTCGCGCGGCGCAGCGTCTACGAGGCCGAGCCCTACCCCAACGCCGCCGCATTCGGGCACGACCTGAATATCGTTGCAGAGTCACTGGACGCCCATCACGGCAGCCTGATCGCGCGGCTGCGCCTGACCCATTTGATCCAGGCGGCCGGAATTTTTGGATTTCATCTGGCCACCGTCGATCTGCGGCAAAGCTCCGATGTGCACGAACGTGTGCTGGACGAACTCATGCGCGCTGCACATGTCACGATGGACGGCCACTCAGTACGCTACGGAAAGATGGAAGATGCACACCGCATCC
>JAKDMO010000184.1 GCA_030452305.1 Alcaligenaceae bacterium
ACTGTCAGGACCGACTCGGGATGCGCTCAGAACGGCAACAACTACCGTCCCGAACCGGCGGGCTGCCTTTGTGCAGGGTCGCTACGTTTGGCCCGCACAGGCGGGTTCGGGCCGATATAGGCCACTTTGCCATCCTGCCACACGACCGCATACTGGCCCAAGCGGCGCTTGCGATCCAGTGCTTCATGAACCGCTTGCTTCAAGCAATCGAGCACCTTTTGCTCGTCATCGAATCGCCCATTCATAACCCTGCCTCGCGCTTCAAATACTCGTAAACGGCCTCATCCGCCACTGCTACATTACCATCTCGCTGCACAAACACCAGAGATGGCGCTTCGCCACTATTCAAATGACATTGTGCCCTACTGACCACGGGAGCGTAGAGCACATAAAGATTATGAAGGCTGCGTCCAAACCGCCGCTCAATCGCTTCTGCGGGAATGTTATGACCACCATGAGCCACACGCTCAGCCACGCGGTCATGCGAAAGCTGAACACTGGGCAAAGCCAGATAGATCAATTCCACATTCCAGCCGTCCCGTCGCAAACGTGACACCAGACGCAAATAGCCGCGTCCAGACAAGGTTGTCTCAAACGCAAAATCGACACGAGCGGCAACACAACGCTCAATTTCGGCAAGATATAGACGTGAGGCAGCAAGCTGCTCGCGCTCAGGATTTAGCGGTGACAGGCCGGCCGCAATCAAGTCTGCGTTGACGAACTGCTCGCAATTGGCCATCTGCGGCAAATATCTCATGGCAAACGTCGTCTTGCCCGCCCCGTTGGGGCCGGCAATGATCCAGCAAGTCGGGGCCTTTGAAGCCTTGGCAAATGCGCTCATGCCTGGCCCACCCCATCCGCTGCACGGCGCTCCAGATATTCAGGCAGCTTGCTGCGCCATTCACTCATCAGAATCAAGGCCGATTGCCATCCAGCGACGCCGGGCCGATGCCCTTCTCTGTGTGCGGCACCAGTGGACGAAAGGGTACGGCCAAATGGTGGTTGTAGACGAACTCCTTCCCCTTGAAACTCAGCGCCGTCATGACCAACGATCTCCCTTATTTAATGACGGCACGGATGGGTGCCCTAATGATTGTAGTCGCCACTGTCTGGCTGTCTGCAGTACATGCAAGCCCGTTACTACCAAACACCGGCACACGCAGGGCAAGCCGAGCCTACTGGTTCGGCTGATGCGCCCGGTCCACGCGCTGGATAAAGGCAAGGAACTCTGACATGTAGTTGCGCAGGAACTCGGTCGTGGTTTCGTTCGTCACCTGGCCATCGTCGGTAATCAGGCCTGGCGTAGAGTGGATGTAGGCCTCGACGGTGTTCATCAGGGGCGCGTTGCAAAAGCACAGCACACCGCGCAGGCTCTGCTGGGCAACCGCTGTGCCGATGGATCCGATTGATGTGCCAATGATTGCGCTGGGCTTCCCAGTAAACGAATTCTTGCCCCACGGGCGGCTTCCCCAGTCGATGGCATTTTTCAATCCCCCCGGAATCGAGCGATTATATTCAGGGGTGACGAAAAGCAGCGCATCAACCTCGGCGATGCGCTGTTTGAATTCCCGCGCAACCGGTGGATAGTCGGCATCATAGTCGTAGCTATATAGCGGCAGGTCCTTGAACGAGATTTCCTGCAGGCTCAATTCCTCTGGCGCCAGATTCACCAGCACCTTTGACAGCTTGCGGTTGATGGAAGCCTTCGCAAGACTGCCAACGAAATAACCCACCTTGTAACTTGCCATGATGATCTCCTTGGGTTCACGACGCGCCCCTGGGCCTGCCCCAGCTGGTTTGGAAAGAGCGATACGGATATGGAATGCACCAACGTCTGCTTAGCGTCGTCGGTATGAAAGAAGCCGGAGTATGCAATGTAGCGCATCGCTTCCTCCTTGTCCTCGGCCGTATCGCGAAACCAGTCGCGTACCCTTCCCTATGTCAGCAGTCTCGTAGCCTCGCCCTGTTTAGATAGCAACTTGACCGCTTTTTTGTCGAAAGACACGAAGGTTTCGCCGCCCAGCCATTTGCCCTCATGCGCCATAATGCCGTCGGCAAAGTCGCCTCCGGCCTCCAGCAGCGCGAGCCCGGCCTCCACAGCGGGCCGGTTCATGACGACGTTGCCTGCGTCGAGCAGCGCTTGGATGGCAATCGACACATCCTCTTTGGACAGCTTGGCTCCGTGCCGCAATATCCAAGCAAGTTCGCACAGCGATGGCAGCGACACGGCGATCAGTGTCGCGTCCTTAAGCAGCTCACGCGCTTTGCTGCATTGCGCGACGTCGTCTTGCAAGATCGCGCGAGCTAGCACGTTAGTATCTGCTGTGATCTTCATTCACCGTCCAACTGACCCGCCCAGCCCGCAGCCGCGATCTCGTTCATTTCCTCAATCGTCAGCGGCTTTTGCAGTTTCACCTTGCCGTCCAAGGCATGGAAAAAACTGTCAATCGTGCCGCTTGGCCGCATCGCACGCACCCTCAGCTCGCCACCCGGCAGTTTTTCAAATTCAACCCGCTCACCCGGCTTGATACCGAGATGCTGTAGCAAGTCCCGCTTCAGCGTGACCTGGCCTTTCACCGTGACTGCAAGGGATGCCATCACAATCTCCTATTTCAGGCCACCAATATAATTGATTTTTCAATTACCAACAAGATCGGAGAGTATTAATGTCGGAGAGTAGCGTAATCTGCGCGACATTCAGGCTGACTGATTTGATTGATATCGCTGGAATCACCGTCCGCACAGCCATCGTCGCCGGAAACTGCTAGCTTGCTTACTCGGGCTCCTGAGGCCTGCGCCGAGCAGTTTATCGCGCGGGCCAATGCAAACATCTGATGGCGGTTCAATGGGTCGGGCAAAAACAGCTTGGAACCAATGCCCGCAGACCGGATGCTGACTATTAACGTATCAGCAAAATCGGCGCTTCAATGGCCCGTATCATTGCGGTCGTCGTGCTTCCCACAATCAAATTCCTCAGCGGGGAGTGTCCGTAGGCGCCCATGATCAGCATCGATTCCGGATGGGCAGCCACACAGTCGGCAATAACCTTTTCCGCCGGGCCCGCTACAAGCGAGCTGCTTGCCTGCCTGCCGCTTTGCTCGAATGACTGAACGATCTGTTCCAGTTGCCCGCGACGTTCCTGTGAGTCGGCACCTGCCATCACCAGATGAACCGGCAAGCCGTCAAACAAACGAGAACTCGTCACAAGCGCAATCGCACGGACAATAGACGGCCCGCCGTCATAAGCGATCACGGCACACTTTGGATCGGTATGCCCTTGTGGCGCCACGAGCATGGGCTTATCGCTGGCGCGAAGCACACGTTCGATCTTTGATCCAATATGGCCTGGGGCGAACTCACTGGACGCCCCGCGCTTGCCCATTACAAGCAAGCCCGCATCGGCTTCTCGCTCAATGATTGTCTCTACGATCCCGCCATGCAGATGAACCGATTTCACTTTGGCAATATTGGCAGCCTGCAAGCTGCTCTCGGCGGCAGCCAAAAGCGCCCGACCGCCTTCCATAGCGAGTTTTCCGTGCGCCTCCTCAATGCGGGTCAGTTCCTCTAGAAGCTCGCTTTTTACGCCCAGCCCGATCGCGCCGCTGAGGTCATGCCGTGCAGCCACTGCGCTTTTTCGTTGCAAGACATGCAGCAATTCGACATCCCAGCCAATCCGGGCCGCGACCCAAGCCGTCAAGTCACACACTGCCTCGGCGTAGGATGAGGCATCGATACATGCAAGAATTTTCGACATAGCTATTCCTTAGTGACCCACTGATTCGGCGTTGGCTCCAGGTTTGTCATGGACGGCAAATCGCCCAATCATAGTCGCGCTGGCCTCGTTGAGCCCGACGACCTCCACGGACGTTCCTTCACGTCGCAGCTTGATGACCACCTTGTCTAGAGCGCCGACGGCAGAGATATCCCAGAAGTGCGCGGCTGAGACGTCGAGCACCACGCGATCAAGGACTTCCTTGAAATCAATGGCTTCGGCAAACCGTTCTGTGGATCCGAAGAATACTTGCCCGACGTAGTGATACGTGCGTGTCAGGCCATCCGGTGAAATCTGCGACGTGACTGCGAACAGCCGTTTTACCTTACCGGCAAAGAATACGCCGCTAAGCAAAACGCCCGCCAACACGCCTTGAGCAAGGTCGTGGGTCCACACCACGACCACCACGGTGGTCACCATCACAACCGATGATTGCCATGGATGCGATCGCAGATTGCGGATAGAGCCCCAGCTAAAGGTGCCAATAGAGACCATGATCATGACAGCGACCAGCGCAGGCATTGGAATTTTTGCCACCAGCGGCCCCAACACGACAATCAGGAAGAGCAGGAATGCCCCGGCGACAAAGGTGGAAAGCCGCGTCGAACCGCCCGACTTCACGTTAATGACGGACTGGCCGATCATGGCGCAGCCACCCATCCCACCCAAAAACCCGGTCACGAAGTTGGCAATGCCCTGACCTTTGCATTCACGCCGCTTGTCGCTGGGCGTGTCGGTGAAGTCATCCACGATTTGCGCAGTCATCATCGACTCAAGCAAACCGACGGCCGCCATGGCCAGAGAATACGGCAGGATGATCTGCAAGGTTTCAAAGCTGAATGGAATGTTCGGAATCAGGAACATCGGCAAGGACGAAGGCAGTGTGCCCATGTCGCCGACGGTGTTGACATTCAGGCCGCCAAGGACCGAGACCATCGTAAGCACAATGATCGCAATCAGCGGTGAGGGCACGGCCCTGGTCAAGCGGGGAAACAAATAAATGATGGCCAGGCCACCCGCCACCATGGCGTAGCTTACCCACGTCACGTTGGTCAGTTGGGGCAATTGGGCGATAAAGATCAGAATCGCAAGTGCATTGACAAAACCGGTGATGACCGACCGTGACACGTATTGCATCAGCAAATCGAGTCGAAGGAACCCTGCGATCAGCTGAAAGACACCCATCAAAATGGTGGCGGCAAATAGATAGTCCACACCATGA
>JAKDMO010000029.1 GCA_030452305.1 Alcaligenaceae bacterium
CTATATGCTTACTTCATCGAGATGGTTGTATTGACCTCGCGTGAGTGGGCCTGCCAGCGCGCAGTGACCGTCTTGGTCTGGGTCCAGAAATACATGGCCTGCCGACCGTTGGGGCCCAGGTCGCCAAGCTTTGAGGCGCGCGAACCGGTAAAGCTGAACCAGGCCACAGGCACCGGAATCGGGATATTGATGCCGACCTGGCCCACCCCGATATTGTTCTGGAAATAACGCGCCGCCCCGCCATCCTGGGTAAAGATCGACACGCCGTTGCCATTCGGGTTGCCGTTGATGAACTCGACGGCATCCTCGAGCGTATCCACAGACACCACCGACAGTACCGGCCCGAAGATCTCTTCGTTGTAGATGGTCATGTCGGATTTCACGCCGCCAAACACCGTCGGCCCGACAAAGTTGCCCTGCTCGTAGCCGGGTACCTTGATGCCGCGGCCATCCAGCAGCAGCTCAGCCCCCTCATCGACGCCCTTTTGGATCAGACTCTCGACGCGTTCCTTGGCCTTGATGGATACCAGGGGCCCCAGATCGGCCTCGCGGTCCATGCCGATATTGACCTTGAGCTTGCGCGCACGCTCGATAAAGTCGGGCAGCCATTTCTGGGCTTCGCCCACCAGCACCAGCACCGAAATAGCCATGCAGCGTTCGCCGGCTGCGCCAAAGGCGGCGCCCAGCATTGAGTTCAGCGCTGCTTCGCGATCGGCGTCGGGCATGACAACGCTGTGATTCTTGGCGCCCATCATGGCCTGGCAACGCTTGCCGTGCTTTGAGGCACGCATGTAAATTTCGGTGCCGACCCGCGTCGAACCGATGAAAGAGATGGCCTTGATGTCGGGATGCTCGCACAGACCGTTGGCGGTATCGGGCCCGCCGTGCACGACGTTCAGCACGCCTGGGGGCAAGCCGGCTTCGAGCGCCAGCTCAGCGACCATCAACGCGGCCGTCGGATCCTGCTCGGACGGCTTGAGCACAAAGGTGTTGCCCGCCGAAACCGCCGCCGGGAACATCCAGCAGGCCAGCATGACCGGGAAGTTGAAAGCGGTGATCCCGCCGCATACGCCCAGCGGCTGGATGACCGAGTACACGTCAATACCGGTTGCGGCGTTCTCGGCATATTCGCCCAGTTGCAGCACATTCATGGAAATCGCGTGCTCGACGCCCTCGACCCCGCGCCCGACTTCTCCTTCGGCATCAGGTACGGTCTTGCCATGCTCGCGCGACAGCGCCTCAGCGATGCGCAGCGAATTTTCGCGCAGCAGGCGTGCCAGATTGATCATGACCTGCTGGCGCTTGGTCTGGCTGGCATTGCGCCAGGTGGCAAAAGCTTCTTTGGAATTGGCAATCGCGGCTTCAAGTTCGTCGGGTGTCGCATACGGAACCTTGCCGATCACTTCCTGAGTGGCCGGGTCGATGATGTCGCGCCAGTCCTTGGTCTTGGACTGAACCAGTTTGCCGCCAATCAATAGTGGAATACGGGGGATATCACTCATTCAAATCTCCTGAATATCAATCCGGAAAGGATTAGTTCTTGGCCGGCTTGCAAGCGAGAACCTCCGACGGCCAAAAGGCCGGGGCTGGACGAAACGTCTCAAGGAGCCGACTGCTTGCTGCGTGTTTTGTACACCCCCAGTTTAGTTGTGTAAAAAACATATTACTATCTGAATATTTGCACATTCATTGATCAATTTTGCACAACAGAGGATGCCATGGCCGACTGGGACGGGATACGGTACTTTCTGGAAGTCGCTCGCACCCAGCGCGCCAGCGCCGCAGCCCTGCGGCTGGGTGTCCAGCACAGTACGGTCACGCGCAGGATCCGCGCCCTGGAGCAGGAACTGGACGTGGTGCTCTTTGAAAAATCCAGGGTGAACGGCTTCACACTGACCGACGACGGTACGCGTTTTTTCGCCTATGCCGAACAGATCGAAAGCACCCTGCTGGCCGCCCAAGAAAATATCTCCGGGCAATCCCACACCCTGTCCGGACACCTGCGGGTGGGCTGCACCGAGGGTTTCGGCAATTACGTGCTGACGCCGCTGATGATCGACTTCCAGCGGCGCTATCCCGCAATCACTCTGGACATCATGCCGGTTCCGCGATTCATTAGCCTGTCCAAGCGCGAAGCCGACATCGCCATTGCGCTGGAACGCCCGCAGCACGGCCCCTACCTGTGCACCAAGCTCGCCGACTACACATTGAAGCTCTACGGCTCGCGTGACTACTTGGCGAGCCACCCGGCCATCCGACGCAGACAGGACCTGGCCCGGCATACATTCATCGGCTATGTGGACGAATTGCTGTTCACCGACCGCCTGCGCTATCCGGACGACATCATTGCTTCGTCACCCGTGATCTTTCGCAGCACCAGTGTGATCGCCCAGTATCACGCGGCGCTGTGCGGGCAGTCCCTGACCATTTTGCCGTGTTTCATGGCTGCGCAGGATACCCGCCTGCAAGCCGTGCTGGACGAGGAAATGCGCATCACGCGCAGCTTCTGGATGTATTGCCACGAAGACCTGCGCCAGACCCGGCGCATCATGGCGCTATGGGATTACCTGAAGCAGGCGGTTGCCCAGAACCGGGATCTGCTGGATGGTGCATCCCCATCCCTGCGCTTTCCACCGGATTCTGCCGGCAGCACAGACTAGGGCACGACAGGTTCGCGTCGCCGACGCGGCCCGCGCACGCGCAGGCGACGCCAGAACAGGTATATCGCCAGCAAAAAGAACACACCGTGCACCAGCCAGACGCCCAGGCCGAAATCAAGCTGGCCGCGCGCAATCCAGCCACGCGAAAGATTGATCAGATTCATATAGAGCAAAGCGACCAGACCGGCAATCAACAGATCCCCCGAACGACCCAGGCGCGGATTGACCACCCCCATCGGGACCGCCAGCAAGGCCAGGTTCAAGACGGCCAGCGGCAGAGCCAGACGCCACATCAATTGCGATTGCGACTCGCTGTCCCAGGCGCGAACCAGTGAACTGGTGGGCCGCGCCTTGATCTGCTGCTGAGCAGCCAGCCGCGCGGCCTCGATCGAAGAGGCATCGTTCCGGCTTTCGATGCGTATGCCATAACGATCAAAACTCAGCATCCGGACCTCT
Organism: Alcaligenaceae bacterium; assembly: GCA_030452305.1. GTDB lineage: Bacteria > Pseudomonadota > Gammaproteobacteria > Burkholderiales > Burkholderiaceae_B > Castellaniella. The sequence goes on from JAKDMO010000029.1 coordinate 3,117, forward strand.
GCGGTGCCCGGCTTCAGATCGAAGCGATGTCCTGGACCCAGAACCAGAAAGCGATCACCATTGTCTTCGGTGCGTATCGATGCGCTGCCGGCCGTCACGAGGCTGAGCCAGTCGGGCTCGATCACGCGCGCAATAACCTTTCCCAACTCGTCGCTCGCGTGCTCTGGGGGCTCGGCAAGGAACACGCGATCGCCCCCCTCGGTCTCGATGAACTGCCCCGCGCTGACCTTGGACAGGTCCGAGCGTTGCTCGAAACGCTGACGATACTCGGCAATCTGGCTATAGGCCCACGGTGAAGCGGCGAGCGTCAGCGCCGCCACGATCAGTGCGACGGGAACGGCGAACATCATGACTGGGCGCACCCAGCTTTGCAAAGACAGACCGCTGGCAAACCAGACCACCATCTCGGACTCGCGGTAATTGCGCGTCACGGTCGTCAGGACTGCGACGAACAGGGCCACCGAAAGAATCACGGGCAAGGCGGTAATGCTTGAAAAGGCGGCCAGCCCAAGCACCACATTCGCACCGATATCCCCATTGGCCGCATCGCCCAGCAGGCGCACCAGCAATACGCTCAACCACACCACCAACAGGGTCGAGAACACGATACCCGCGTGGCTGGTGATTTCAGAAAAGACGGAGCGTTTGAACAATGTCATGGGAAAATGCGGAATAATGGTCGCTATCCGAGAAACATGTGGACTTACTCAGGAAGAAGCGAATGGAATTTAGCACAATCACAAGCCCCGCCCTGCATACGATCAAGACGCCTGCCCTGGCCGTGGGAGTCTTTGAGTCGGGCATCCTCAGCCAGGCTGCCGATGCACTGGATCAGGCCGGCCAGGGTGCGCTGCGTGCCATCGTAAAGGCAGAATTCGACGCGACGCCGGGTCTATGCCTGGCGCTGCATAACGTCGACGGCATTGCGGCAAGCCGTGTCATTCTACTCGGCCTGGGCAAACAGGAACACTACAATGCCGCCATGCATGCCCGCGCCCAGGGCGCTCTGGCAGCATACTGCGTACGGACCGGGCTGGGCGCGGCAGTCACGACCCTGGCCGCCATCGACACCCCTGACGCTACGCTCACCGCGCGCGCCCGCGCGGCAGCCCTCCAGGTATCGTCAGCCGCCTATCAATACTCCGCGACGTTCAGCACGAAACGCCCTGCACCAAAGCTCAAAACCTTCAATCTGCACACCAGCCGCGCCCAGTCCGCCTATGCGCAGGCTGGTTTGCGCGAAGGCGCCGCCATCGGTGCGGGCATGGCCCTGACACGCGAACTGGGGAATCTGCCGCCCAATATCTGCACCCCCACCTATCTCGGCAAAACCGCAACGGATCTGGCCCGCCAGTTCAAGACCCTGAAGGCCGAGGTCCTGGACGAACGAAAGATCACGGCGCTGAAAATGGGCTCGTTTCTGTCCGTGGCGCGCGGTTCGGCCGAACCGCCGGCCTTCATCGTACTGCGCCATACCCCGCCGGCTGCGCGCAAAGGATCCGGGAAAGCGGCACCCATCGTACTGGTGGGCAAGGGTGTCACCTTTGATTCGGGCGGCATCTCACTGAAGCCCGGCCAGGCCATGGACGAAATGAAATTCGATATGTGCGGCGCAGCCAGTGTGCTGGGCACTCTGCGCGCCGTGGCCGAGCTCGAACTCCCACGCGAGGTGATCGGCATCATCCCGTCGTGCGAAAACCTGCCCAGCGGCACTGCAAACAAGCCCGGCGACGTCGTCACCAGCATGTCGGGCCAGACCATCGAGATCCTGAACACCGATGCCGAAGGCCGCCTGATCCTGTGCGATGCCCTGACTTATGCCGAGCGCTTCAAGCCTGCCGCAGTCATTGATATCGCGACATTGACCGGGGCATGCGTCATCGCCCTGGGGCACGTCAACAGCGGCCTGTTCTCGCGCGACGAGGCCCTGGTCCAGGGCCTGCTGGAGGCCGGCAAGACCGCGCTGGATCCCGTCTGGCACCTGCCGCTCGATGACGCCTACCAGGATCTGCTGAAATCCAACTTCGCGGATATCGCCAATATCGGCGGGCGGCCGGCCGGATCGATTACCGCAGCCTGCTTCCTGTCGCGTTTTACCTCGAAGTACCCCTGGGCCCATCTGGATATCGCAGGCACGGCCTGGAAGGAAGGCAAGGAAAAGGGGGCCACAGGCCGACCGGTTCCCCTGCTGATGCAATATCTGATGGACCAATGTGCCTGAGGCCATGAGCCGCATCGATTTTGCCTTCGGCGCACCCAACCGCCTGCGTATGGCCTGCGACACCGCGGCCAGGCATGTCCGGTCGGGGCGTCGCCTGCTGGTGTATTGCACCGACCCACGGCGCATGGAACGTTTTGACGCGCTGCTCTGGTCCTTTGATCCAGCCGGCTTCATTCCCCACGTGCCGGCGGACGATCCTCTGGCCGCCCAGGCGGCGGTTGTCCTCGCCAAGGATGCCGCCGAACTGACTGCGACGCCACACGAAGGCTGGCTGCTGAATCTGGACCTCGACTGCCCGCCACAGCCCGAGCGCTACGAACGCATCCTGGAAATTGTCTCGGAACACGAAGCCGACAAAAATGCCGCGCGCCTGCGCTGGGTCGCCTATCGCCAGGCGGGGCACGACCTGCGCAGCCACGACGTATCGGGCGGGAACCTTCAGGCCGAATCGCTGTCAAATTCCGTATGATATGCCCCACAATAGACAGCACCGTTCAGCTTATTGTAAGATTTACGTCATTCCCCATACAGGGCAAGCGTCCATGCGGTACGATGGGAATATCGAACCATAGGAAACCTTCATGAGCGATCTTCGACAAACCTTCCCGCGCGATGCGGCCCATGCGCCACAGGGCGCGATGCGCAACCGGGTTCTGCGCAACACGTACTGGTTGCTGGCCATTTCGCTGATCCCGACTGTTCTCGGGGCGATGGCAGGCCTGACGACGGGCGTGAACCAGTTCATGAGCGCCAGCCCCGGCGTCAGCACCATCGTCTTTCTGGTCGGCGCATTTGGCCTCATGTTCCTGATCGAGCGCAACAAGAACTCCTCGATGGGGGTTGTGTTGCTGCTGGGCTTTACCTTCTTCATGGGGCTGATGCTCTCGCGCCTGCTGGGCCATATCATGGGCCTGGGCAATGGCTCTCAGCTCATCATGCTGGCCTTTGGCGGTACGGCGGCGGTGTTCGGCACGATGGCCACGGTGGCCTCGACCACCAAGCGCGATTTCACCCACATGCAAAAGTTCCTGTTCATCGGCGTGATTCTGCTGATCGTGGCCATGGTGGCCAATATGTTCCTGCAGATTCCCGCACTGATGCTCACGATATCGGTGCTGGCGATCGGTATTTTCTCGGCATTCCTGCTGGTTGATCTGCAGCGCATCATACAGGGCGGCGAGACCAACTACATCAGCGCCACACTGGCGGTCTACCTGGATGTCTACAACATCTTCGTCAATCTGCTGATGTTGCTTGGGATTTTTGGCGGCCGCGAATAATCAACTGCGTTTCGGCAGCCATGCCCGATCCAGGCATGGCTGCTCGATTTCAATAACGCTGTAAATCCATCAGCACCGTACGCGTGCGCAGCGGGGCATCCAGCAAGGCATCCAGACGGTCGCGCAAGGCCAGCCTCAGGGTCGGCTCGGCCTCGGGATCATCAAAATCAGGCATGGGATCCGAACTTCCATAGCCAGTTTCATCCAATAGCATCCACTCGAATCGCCGCAGTGCGCCGGCCGGAGACAGCCTCAAATCGGCGAGCCGACCCAAAGCGGCCTCGTAGGCATCGAATACGCCCGGATGTGGATCCTCGCGTGCCAAAAGGCGCAAAACCAGCTCATTCATGTACCAGGCCGACATCATGGCACGGCCATCGAGCAGGCGCACGCCTTCGATCTCAGCCCGGGTCAGGGTCTTGACCTCGGCCGAGCCGCTCCATGACAGCCACAGAGGCTGAAATGCGACCAGTATGGGCCGCAGCACCGAGTACGGCCGCTTGGCGCCCTTGGCTGCCAGGGCCACACAGCCATGATCCCGGGTAAAGCCCTGTACGATCAATGAGGTTTCGCGCCAGGCGGCGGTGTGCAGCACATACCCTCGGACATCCTGTACGCGTTGTGCGCGTCTACTCATATCCAAGTTCGCGCAAGGAAGCCTCGCGGTCCGACCAACCCTTGCGCACCTTGATGTAGACATCCAGAAACACGGGTTTTTCCAGGAGCTTGACGATGTCCTGACGCGCCTCGGTGGCGATGCGCTTCATGTGCCGGCCGCCCGCCCCCAGGAGTATGGGTCGATGGCCTTCGCGCTCGATCACGACACAGGCGGCAATGCGCGCACCTTCTGCGTTTTCCTCCCACTGCTCGATCACCACGGTGCAGCCATAGGGCAGTTCATCGCCCACCAGGCGAAAGATCTTTTCCCGGATGAGCTCTGCCACGATGAAACGCACGGGTCGATCAGTCAGTGTATCGGCTTCGAACATGGCCTCGCCCTCGGGCAGGCGCGTGCCGATTTCATCGAGCAGGACATCGAGCTGGACCGTGCGCAAGGCACTCACGGGCACGACGGCGGCATAAGGAAACTGTGCGGTGATCCGGGACACGTAGGGAAACAGGTCGTTCTTGCTTTTCAGCATATCGACCTTGTTGACTGCCAGGATCACGGGGTGGCCCTGTGGCAACAAGGGCAGCATCTGTTCATCCCCTGCAGACCATTTTCCCGCCTCGACCACGTGCACGACCACGTCGACCTCGGCCAGCGCCTGGGTGACCACACGGTTCATCATGCGATTCATCGCCCCACCATGCCGCGTCTGGAAACCGGGTGTATCGACAAACACAAACTGATCGTAATCGCGCGTGAGCACGGCATGGATCCTGTGCCGCGTGGTCTGAGCCTTGCGCGAAACAATAGAGATCTTGGTGCCGATCAGGGCGTTGGCCAGTGTGGACTTGCCCACGTTCGGGCGTCCCACGACGGCCACAAAGCCACAGCGAAAGGACTCACTCATTTTTTCTCCTGAGCCACGGCCACCGGCAGGGAAAGCTGGGCGGGCCTGCGGCTGCGCCGGCGCGCCGGACGCACCGGACCCAGCGCCTCAATGGCGCTGATCGCCTGCCCGGCGGCCAGCTGCTCGGCCGCGCGGCGGCTGCTGCCCGAGGCGCTGACGCGAATATCCAGCTTAGGAATCACGCAGTCCACGTCGAACATTTGACTGTGGGCCGCACCATGTGTCGCCACGACTTCGTACAGGGGCAAGGCCAGGCCCCTGCCCTGCACCAGTTCCTGCAAGAGGGTCTTGGAATCCTTGCCGAAAGTCCGAATATCGATATTTGCCAGGATAGGCTGGTACAGCCGCGTGATCACCTCGCGCACCGCCTCGAATCCATTATCCATGTAGATGGCGCCCAAGACCGCCTCGACAGCATCGGCCAGGATCGAAGGCCTGCGAAAGCCGCCGCTCTTGAGTTCGCCCTCGCCCAGTCTGAGGTACTCTGACAACTCGAGTCTATGCGCGATATCGGCCAGCGCCGACTGCTTGACCAGATTGGCGCGCACCCTCGACAGATCGCCCTCGTCCATCTCGGCGTGCTGCTTGAACAGCAGGGTGGACACCACGAAGTTCAGTACCGAATCGCCCAGGAACTCCAGACGCTCGTTGTGCGGGGCGCCGTGACTGCGATGCGTCAGTGCCTGATCGAGCAGACCCGGGTTGCGGAACACATAACCCAGTGTCGATTCCAGTTTCGACAAAGAAACCATCAGTCAAACCCACCAATCCGGCTGGGTGAACCGAAATTCATCCAGATGAAAAATGCCCTGCCCACGATATTCGCATCCGGCACGAACCCCCAATAACGGCTGTCCAGGCTATTGTCGCGATTATCGCCCATCATGAAATAGTGGTCGGCAGGCACCGTGCACCGCACCCCGCCCGTGAAATACGTGCACTGATCCAGATACGGATAACGTGTGATCGGCATGAAATCCTGTGGCGCCTGCTTGTTCAGCAGGATGTCGTGTGCGACGGTGCCAAGCTGCTCGCGGTACTCACCCACGTAGGACGCCCGGTCAGGTTCATAATAATCCCCCGCGCGCTCGTGCGGGACGACTTGGCCATTGACCCTCAGGACCTTGTCGCGATATTCAATCACGTCGCCCGGCAAGCCGACCACGCGCTTGATGTAATCGACGCTCGGGTCGACGGGATATCGGAAGACCATAACATCCCCGCGCGAAGGCTTGCCGATATCAATGACCTTCTTGTCGATGACAGGCAGGCGGATGCCATACTGGAATTTGTTCACCAGGATCAGGTCGCCGTCCTGCAACGTCGGCAACATAGAGCCCGACGGAATGCGAAAGGGTTCGACCACGAACGAGCGCAACACAAAGACAAACAAGATCACCGGAAAGAAACTGACGCAGTACTCGATCCACCATGGCGGGCGCGCCGCCTGCTCGTAGGCCCTGCTGCATTCCTGCTCCAGCGCCTCGGCATCCTGCTGTGCGGCATTGTTGCGGCAGGCCAGTGCGGCGGCCTCGGCATTACGCCGCCGCCGGCCCCGCCAGCACAATACGTCCAGGCACCATACGATGCCTGTCAGTACCAGCAACACAAACAAGATCAAGGCGAAATCCCAGCTCATCGGCGGTGTCCTAAAATAATTCAGTTATTTATCTTCGACCTGCAAAACCGCCAGGAAGGCTTCTTGGGGGATCTCGACATTCCCCACCTGCTTCATACGCTTTTTGCCCGCCTTCTGCTTTTCCAACAGCTTTTTCTTGCGGGAAATATCGCCGCCATAGCATTTCGCCAGAACGTTCTTGCGCAGGGCCTTGACGTTCTCGCGTGCGACCACCTCGGCGCCTATGGCCGCCTGAATCGCAATATCGAACATTTGGCGAGGAATCAGGCTGCGCATGCGCGAGACCACATCCCTGCCCCGATAGCGCGCGCTCGCTCGGTGCACGATCATCGACAGCGCGTCGACCCGATCACCGTTAATCAACAAATCCACCCTCACCACATCAGCGCTGCGATATTCCTTGAATTCATAATCCATCGACGCATATCCGCGTGAAACGGACTTGAGCCGATCAAAGAAGTCCAGCACGATCTCGGCCAGGGGAATCTCGTAGATCAGATTCACCTGACGCCCATGATAGGTCATGTTCAGTTGCGTGCCGCGCTTGGCGGTGCACAGCGACATCACCGGCCCCACGTATTCCTGCGGCATGAATAACGTAACCGTCATGATGGGCTCGCGGATTTCCTGGATACTACCCACCTCGGGCATGCGTGCCGGGCTATCGACCATCAGCAAGCTGCCGTCGCGATGCAGCACCTCATAGACCACCGAAGGTGCGGTGGTGATGATATCCATGTCGAATTCGCGCTCGAGGCGTTCCTGCACGATGTCCATGTGCAGCAAACCCAGGAAGCCACAACGAAACCCAAAACCCAGTGCCTGCGAGACCTCGGGTTCGAACATCAGTGACGAATCGTTGAGCTTGAGTTTTTCAAGGGAATCGCGCAGCTGATCGTATTCGCTGCTCTCGACGGGATACACACCCGCAAACACCTGAGGCTTGACCTCCTTGAAGCCCCCCAGCGCGTTCGTGGCCGGCTTGCCTGCCAGAGTAATCGTATCGCCGACCTTGGCATCCTCAAGCTCTTTGATCCCGGCGATGATAAAGCCCACCGACCCGGCCGACAGACTCTTGCGCGGCTCGGACTTCGGCGTGAATACGCCCAGGTGTTCGCATAAATGGGTCGCCCCCGTGGCCATGAGCAGGATTTTGTCCTTGGGACGCAGCGTACCGTTTACGATCCGCACCAGCATCACCACGCCGACGTAGTTGTCGAACCATGAATCGATGATCAATGCCTGCAGGGGGGCATCCGGATCGCCCTTCGGAGGCGGGATGCGGGTCACAATGGCTTCAAGAATTTCGTCCACGCCCATTCCGGTCTTGGCGCTGGCCAGGATCGCATCGGTGGCGTCGATACCGATGACGTCCTCGATCTCGGTGGCTGCAGCGTCGGGATCGGCCGATGGCAGGTCCATTTTGTTGAGAACCGGCAGGACTTCCACACCCAGTTCGATAGCGGTGTAGCAGTTGGCGACCGTTTGGGCCTCAACCCCCTGGGACGCATCCACGACCAGCAAGGCGCCCTCACAGGCCGACAGGGAACGGCTGACTTCGTACGAAAAATCGACGTGCCCCGGTGTATCGATCAGGTTCAGCGCATAGACCTGGCCGTCGGCAGCGGTATAGCTGAGCGCAGCCGTCTGGGCCTTGATGGTAATGCCGCGCTCGCGCTCGATATCCATCGAATCCAGGACCTGAGCCGCCATTTCGCGATCCTGCAAGCCCCCACAACGATGAATCAGCCGATCGGCCAAGGTCGATTTGCCATGATCGATATGAGCAATGATGGAGAAATTTCGGATGTGATCCATAAAACAGATGATCGCCTGAAAGAAATCGGACTGAAAAGCCGGCAGAGGCACACAAGAAGGGGACGCCCGGGGCGCCCCCTATTACGTCAAGACTGTATTTTAGCTGCTTCCACAACTAAGTTTATTCCGGCTTGACAATCACCCACTGGGATTGTTCGCCTCGGCTCACCAGCAGGATTGCCGGCTTCGAGTCGCTCAGCCCCTCAACCACCTTGGCATACTGGGAAACACTGGTGATATCGGTGTTGTTCACGCGCAGGATAATATCACCCTGCTCGATCCCGGCCTGTGCGGCGACACCTTCGGACTCGGTGACTTCCACCCCGCTCGAAGACAATTCCTCGCTGCCGGAGGCATCGGTCACCGGCCCGACCCGCAGGCCCAGCTTATCGGTGGGACTGGCCTTGTGCGCCTGGGGTGCGGCCTGCCCCGATGAGGCGGCACTGCTCATTTCACCGACTGTGGTCTTGATGTCCAGCGATTTGCCCTTGCGCCATACCGTGACATCGACCTGGGTATCGGGTTTGGTGGCCCCGACCAGACGGGGAAGATCGGACATATGGTCGATTTTCTGACCATTGAAGGCAGTGATCACATCACCGGCACGAATGCCGGCCTTCGCTGCGGGGCCGTCCTGCGCGACATTGCTGACCAGTGCCCCGTGCGCCCGACCCAGCCCCAAAGCTTTGGCAACCTCATCCGACACATCGGTAATCTGCACGCCGATACGACCGCGTGTCACCTTTCCGTTGGCCTTCAGCTGATCGACGATACGCATCACCTCATCGATAGGGATCGCCAGCGAAATACCCATGAACCCGCCGCTGCGCGACACGATCTGCGAGTTGATCCCCACCACTTCGCCATTCAGATTGATCAGCGGACCACCGGAATTTCCCGGATTGACGGCCACATCGGTCTGAATGAACGGGAAGTAGTCGCCCGTATCCCGATTGATCGCACTCACGATCCCGGCGGTCACAGTCGAATCCAGCCCAAAGGGCGAGCCGATCGCCAGCACCCACTGGCCTTTTTTCAACTTATCAGAATCCCCGATGTGCAAAGGCGTGAGCCCCTTGACATCGATCTTGATCAGCGCCACGTCGCTGCGCGGATCGGTGCCGATGATCTTGGCCTTGTATTCCTTCCCATTGGTCATGGTGACAAAAATCCCATTGGATTTTTCCACCACATGATTGTTGGTCAGAATATAACCGTCAGAGGAGATGATGAAACCCGAGCCGATTCCGCGTGGAACCGTACGTTCCTTGCCGCTGGGCGCCTTGGGATGCCCCTTGGGTGGGGCTTGATGCGGCATGCCCGGCGCATTGAAATCAGGTCCGAAGAACCAGCGGAACAGATCCGAGGGATCCGCACCCGGCCCCAGGGGCGAGCGACGCGCGGGTACCGCTTCGGTCGTGCGGATGTTCACGACCGAGCCTTCCGTCTCGGCCACGACCTTGGTGAAATTGGGCAAGGCCTCGACCAGCGTCGGCGAGGCCGCTGCTGCGCTGTCCTGTGCCATGGCTGCGCCACCCGCAACGCCGCCCACAACCAGGAACAGGCTGGCAGCCGCCCCGGCGACGACGTATTTCATTTTTGTACTGCTTTCCTGGGTAAGAAACATATCGAACTCCTTATGTAATTTTTCTAATGGGCGGCCAGCGGCACGTACTCGATGGTATCGACGAGTCCGCGCACGGTCTGCGCTGGAACCTCTCCGATCGCCGTGAGCCAGTACGATGCAACACGCCGACGATAAATACTCATTGCGCCATGGCTTATTCCGCCCTGCCTGACATTTCGATCACGATCCTGGTCAAAGGTTTCAATAAAAATCGAAATTGCCGCCAAACCGTCTGACAGGACAAGCTGGTCGGCCTGCCGGCCCGGGCGCATCATGCGCGAAATTTCAGCCAATGGCGTGAACCCATCGGGATAGACGATACGCCAGCCGTGGGCGGCCAGATCCACAGGCTTCACCGATGTCTTCAGAATGCGCCAGTCGCGCGTGTTCCAGGGGGATTTGAGTTCCTCCCGATCGGTGTTCTTGCCCGTGGCCAGGTTGGTAAATGCCACCTGGTCAATCACCTTGCCGTCCGCACCGACCGTCTGGGCCTTCAGAATCAGATGGGTCTTGGAATCCGTGCATATCCGGTAGCCGTAGCGCAAGCCGTCACGCGCTCGCAGATCGGTCACGGTACACTCGCGCCCCGCCACACGGTCCTTTTCGGGGTGGCGCAGCAATTCGTAATGCGCGTTGACTTCCTGCGCCGGCCCCAGAAGAATTCCTGGAAAGTGGTCGCTGCGATGCGGCTGAATCAATACAATTTTCTGTTTGGGAAGCAGGCATTGCACCACACCATCCTGACGCAAATATTCGCGTGGCGCTCCGTCGAGAATTTCCAGACGCTCGCGCTCACCTGTGCCATCGACGACATGGACAATGCGCGAAGACTGCAAAAGCGCACCCTGCTGGTAGGTATAAACGCCTGAATAATCAAGCTTGTGCGCGGCGTCCTGCACCTGTTGCAGAAAAGCGGCGGCCTCGCCGGGTGGTTCGTCCGCCCACACCCAAGACACTGCACTCAGGCCTGCGACCAGAATCAGGCCTGCCAGCAGGTGGGCCGCCATGGATCGTCCGGGGGCGGCGCGGGCCGCCTGCACACTCTGCATCAGCGGGACTCCAGCTTATCGAACGATACCTGGTGAACGGGCCCGACGCCCACCATGGCATGGTGGGCGGCCATATAGTCGCCCAGATCCGAGTCATCGGCAGCCTGGGCCAGAACCTGGGTATTGTCGGGAACGGCCTCGTTCGCGCCCAGACCAAACAGGGCCGGCCGTGCCACCCACACCACCGAGGCCACTGCAGCGGCCACCGCGAGGCTCGATAGCCCCAGGCGCACCATGCTGCGGCGCGACACCAGTGACGCGGGCGCCAGGACGACAGGTTCGGTATCAATGGCGGCGGACACGCGCGCATAAAAGCGTTCGGATGGCTGGAACGCCAGATCCTCGCTGCGCAAAACATCGCCAATCAGGTGATAGGTATCCCAGAGCCGGCGCCCGTAGGGGGAATCCAGTTCATCTGCACGCAGTTCCGCCTCGCCATCCACCCAAGCGGATACCGAGGCCTCCCAGGAGGCATCCTGTTCCAGGTTCTCGGGACGTAGGGTACTCATATGGACTCCTTACCAACGATGATCCGGATCATTGCCCATGATCGGACGCAAGCGCGCGGCAATGGCTTCCCGGGCGCGGAAAATGCGCGAACGCACCGTCCCGATGGGGCAATTCATGGTCGCCGCGATATCTTCGTAACTCATTCCTTCGATCTCGCGCAGCACAATGGCCGCACGCAGATCTTCGGGCAACGCCTCAATCGCATCGTTGACGGTCTGGGCGATCTGCCGCCCTGCCAACAGCGATTCCGGTGTGCTCTGATCGGTTAGGCCATCAATTCGGTCAAAAGTTTCACCGTCTTCGCCCTCGACCACGCTGACCGTGTTCGGGCGCCGATGGCTGGCCGCCTGCCAGTTGCGCGCCGTGTTGATCGCAATGCGATACAGCCAGGTATAGAAAGCGCTGTCGCCGCGGAACTGAGGCAGCGCCCGATACGCCTTGATAAAGGTTTCCTGGGCAACGTCCTCGATATCGCTGGGCTCGTGGATCATGCGCGAGAGCAGGCGCATGATTTTGCGCTGGTACTTAAGTACCAGCAAATCGAAGGCGCGTCGATCCCCCCGCTGTACACGGGCGACCAGATCCTTGTCGACCTCGCCTTCATTCATGAACGCTCCCGGCAGGGCGAATCGTGAAGGGAATCCCGATTACACCCAAGCTATATACGACGCACAACCATTGAACCGTTTGTGCCCCCGAAACCAAACGAATTGGACAGGGCCACATCGATTTTCATCTCGCGCGCCTGATTTGCGCAATAATCCAGGTCACACTCGGGATCCTGGTTGAACAAATTGATGGTCGGCGGCGACACCTGATGATAGACCGCCAGCGTAGTGAATACGGCTTCGATCCCGCCTGCGGCACCCAGCAGATGCCCCGTCATGGATTTGGTCGAATTGACGACCAGATTGCGGGCATGGTCGCCAAAAGCCAGTTTCAGCGCGCTGGTTTCGTTCTTGTCGCCCAGGGGCGTCGAGGTGCCATGCGCGTTGATATAGCTGACCTCGTCCGGGTTGACCTTGCCATTGTGCAGCGCGTGCAGGATGCCCCGACGCGGACCGTCTTGGTCGGGACTGGTAATGTGGTGGGCATCCGAGCTCATGCCATAACCCGCGAACTCACCATATATGCGCGCCCCGCGCCGCCGCGCATGCTCGTATTCCTCAAGGACGACGACCCCGGCACCCTCGCCCAGGACAAAGCCATCGCGATCGCGGTCCCAGGGCCGGGATGCGCCCTCGGGATCGTCGTTGCGCGTTGACAGGGCGCGCATGGCTGCGAATCCACCCATGCCCAGCGGCGACACGGAACTTTCGGCGCCGCCCGCCACCATCACGTCGGCATCGCCGTACTCGATCAGGCGTGCCGCATCGCCAATCGAATGCAGGCCGGTTGTGCAGGCCGACACCACCGCATAACTGGGACCTTTCAAGCCCAGCATGATGGACAACTGGCCCGAAATCAGGTTGATCAGGGACGCCGGTACGAAAAAGGGGGAGATCCGCCGGGCGCCGCGCTGCAGGTATTCCGTCTGGGTTTCCTCGATGCGGGACAGCCCGCCTATGCCGGAGCCCACGATCACACCGATACGGTCGGCATCCTCGTGCTCGATATCCAGCCCGGCGTCCTGCCAGGCCTGTGTGCCGGCCACGACGCCGTAATGGATGAAGGTATCCATCTGCCGTGCATCCTTGGCACTGATGAATTCAGTGATATCGAAGTCCTTGACCTCGCCGGCGATCCGGCTATTGAGCGCCGAGGCGTCGAAACGCGTGACCGGGCCCACGCCCGATCGCCCATTGATGATGTTGTTCCAGGCGGTATCAATGTCATTGCCTACGGGTGACACAATGCCCAAGCCCGTAATGACGACACGTCGTTTCACGTATGGCTCCCAAATGAAAAGGACGGTTCCCGGCGGGCAATACACGGATCGGCCTGCCATCGTCACGATTGGCATGCCACCGGCTACCCGCTATGAACCGCCCTGAGGCTTGTGCGCGGCGCGCCGCGCCATAGCCACGAATATTTAAAGGTTTGTTTATTGCTTGTTGTGCGAGGTGATGTAGTCAACAGCCTGCTGCACCGTCGTGATCTTTTCAGCCTCTTCGTCCGGGATTTCGGTCTCGAACTCGTCCTCGAGCGCCATCACGAGCTCGACCATATCGAGCGAGTCGGCACCGAGGTCGTCAAGGAAGGAAGATTCGTTCTTGATCTCGGCTTCGTTAACGCCAAGTTGTTCAGCGACGATCTTCTTGACGCGCTGTTCGATGCTTTCCATGCATATCTCCAAGTAGGGAAAAATTCCGCGAATTATAGCCAAATGAGCCAATCAGGGCTGCGGGCAATAAGAAAAATGACAATGCCCGGGGAAACCGTGTATCGATAAAGAGATCCCTGTGCCCCCCGGCATGCCGCTATGTTTGAACGAATTTTACCTTAACAGGCGGCATTCGTTCGATTTGCTATTACATGTACATACCGCCATTGACGTGCAAAGTGGTACCTGTTACGTAGGCGGCGCCAGGGCCCGCCAGATACGCCACGGCCTGGGCGATATCGGCCGCCGAACCCAGGCGCCCCAAGGGAATCTGCGTCAGGATTGCTGCGGTCTGGGCCTCGTTCAGCGCACGGGTCATATCGGTATCGATGAAGCCCGGCGCCACGCAGTTGACCGTGATGTTCCGGCTGCCGAATTCGCGCGCCAGCGCACGCGACATGCCGGCCACACCGGCCTTGGCCGCCGCATAATTGGCCTGGCCGGGGTTGCCGCTGTATCCGACCACCGAAGTGACGTTGATAATGCGCCCTGCGCGGGCCTTCATCATGACCTTGGCCACACCGCGCGACAATCTGAACACCCCCGACAGATTGGTGTCGATCACCGCCTGCCAGTCCTCGTCCTTCATGCGCATGATCAGGCCATCGCGCGTGATGCCCGCGTTATTGACCAGAATATGGGGTGCCCCGTCCTGCGCAAGCGCCGCAAGGGCTTCGTCACAGGCGGCGGCATCATCGACGTTCAGCACAATGCCGCGGCCGCCATGGCCTGCGAGCATTTCAGAAATATTCTGTGCGCCCGGCTCGGAGGTTGCGGTACCGACGACCGTCGCCCCACACTCGGCCAGTTGGAGGGCGATGGCTCGCCCAATGCCCCGTGAGGCGCCTGTTACCAGCGCGACCTTGCCTTCAAGTTGCTTATCTGACATGTAGCGGATCTCCGAGTGCGTCCAGCGTTTGTTGCAGGGAAGCCGGGTCATTGATGTTCAGGGTCTGCAGATCACGATCGATGCGCTTGACCAGGCCCGACAAGACCTTGCCCGGACCGCATTCTACGATATGGGTGACGCCGGCGGCCTTCATGGCCTGAATGGTTTCAACCCAGCGAACCGGATGCCAGGCCTGCCTGACCAAGGCATCGCGGATGGCGACCGGATCCGAAGGGCCGGTCACATCCACATTATTGATCAGGGGAATGACGGGAGCGTGCACCTCGATCGCCTGCAGGGCCTGCTGCAACACCTCGGCTGCGGGTTTGAGCAGGCTGGAGTGAAACGGGGCCGAGACGGGTAACGCCAGGGCGCGCTTTGCACCGGCCGCACGCGCCAGCTCGCAAGCACGTTCCACCGCAGCTGCGTGGCCCGCAATCACGACCTGTGAAGGCGCGTTGTAGTTGACCGCCTCGACGACCTCGTCACCCGCAGTCTGTGCGCAGACCTCGCGCACGGCCTCGTCGGGCAGGCCCAGGATGGCGGCCATGCCACCTGTGCCGACCGGGACGGCGGCCTGCATGGCCTGGGCGCGTATGCGCACAGTGCGCAGAGCATCGCCCAGATCCATTGCACCGATGGCTGTCAGAGCCGAATATTCGCC
>JAKDMO010000185.1 GCA_030452305.1 Alcaligenaceae bacterium
TTTGCCGTCGGGTATCGACCCTGAGGGGACTGATCCTGTTTATGCGCGGTAGCCAGCGGCTCGCTGCGACAATCGCCCCGACGGGACAGTCAAAATAGTTCGCCGCCGCGCTCAAAGCCCGAAAATCGTTGCGTAGCGCTCGGGCTTGAAACCGACTTCAATGCCGTGCGGCATCGTCAGCACCGGGCGCTTGATCATCGTCGGCTCTGCGACCATCAGGTCGATCGCTCTGGCTTCATCGAGACCGTCGCGTGCCGCTTCAGGCAGGGCACGGAACGTCTTGCTCGCCTTGTTCAGCACCTTGTCGAGCCCTGCTTCGGCAACCCACGCCGCGACTTCGGCGCGGGTGATGCCCGCGACGCGATAATCGTGGAATGTGAAATCAACGCCCTGCACATCAAGCCACGTGAAGGCCTTCTTCATCGTGTCGCAGTTCTTGATGCCGTAGATGATAACCGTCATGTCGGATTACTCATTTTTGGGGTGTGGACCTTTTCTTGGACGGCTTACGTAGACAGCGAGCCTAGTGCGTGACGATTGACGATACTCGATGGGACTGCAACTAGCCAGTGAGACCTTGATCCGGCGCTCGTTGTGCCGGTGAACATAGGCATCGATCAGCGGTTTTTGGATGCTCATGGTGTGCGATCTCCTGACTCGGCTGTGTAGTCGTCGGCCTGGTTGGCATGGAAGTGGGTCGTGAGAGCCGCGCGGACCTGGCCGATCGCAGCCACTCATGGCGCGCGGCGCATAGCAGGGAACGGATGTGAACATAAACTAGAGCCGAGTTCTCTCACAGTTCCGATCCAAAGCCGCCGGTTGGTCGAGCTTTATAAAAACCAGATTGATGAATGGGGTTTATCCGCTCGTGCGCAGCGGATTGGCCCAGAGGAAATCAGGCGCCTTTGGCTGGTGCCGAGGTTGACGAAGGGAAGGCGGGGGGCTTCGGCGGGCCTGTCTGAGACGCGCAGCGTCGAGTTTGCCCGCCGCCCGGCTGGACGAGGCGGCCGCGGGAAGTCGGGCTGCAGGCCCGACCGCCAGACCGCGCCTGATTTCCTCTGGGCCAATCTGCTGAATCAGTAGGGACGCGTCTGATTTCCTCTGGGCCAAGGGCTGGATTGCTTGTGATCAGGCAATCGCCGCGCGATCTCTGAGTGCGGCGATGCTGGCTGCGTCCAGGCCCATTTCCGCCAGTACTTCGTCGGTATGCTGGCCAAGCAGCGGGCTAGGCCTGCGGACGCTTTGCGGTGTTTCGGAAAATTTGCTGGCAAAGCCCAGTGTCTTGACTGTACCGGCCACTGGGTGCTGGAACTCCTGTACCATATCGCGCGCCACAGCATGCGGACTGGCGAGTGCTTCGGAGAAGTGATTGATGGGCCCGGCGGGGACCCCCGCCTGATCACAGCGCTCGATCCAGACAGAAGTGTCTTCTGTGGTCAATACGGATTCGATCATGGCTTCCAGCGCCTCTACATTCTCGTGACGGTCGGAATTCGTCTGGAAGCGCGGATCCTGGATCCACTCGGGCTTGTGCACAATCTGCCGGCAGAATTTTTCCCAGGTGCGCTGATTTGCGCATCCCAGGACCATGTACCCATCCCGTGTGGCAAGCGACTGGTAGGGTGCGGAAACTCGATGGCGCCATCCATCGGGCTGCGGCTCTCGGCCTTCTGCGAAATAGCCGGCAGCTTCCCAGGTGAACCAGGGGATACCGCATTCGCTCAATGCAACGTCCAGATGTTGCCCCTGCCCAGTCTTTTCTTTGTGGATATATGCAGCCAGAATGGAATAGACCGAGGTAATGCCGGCACCAATATCATAGACAGCTACCCCGACCTTAAGGGGGCGACGCCCCGGCTCGCCCGTCATAGACATCAGCCCTGTTGCACCCTGTGCGACCAAGTCAAAGCCACCTTTCTTGGAATCCGGACCCGTCTGCCCATAACCTGAAATTGAGCAATAAATGATGCCGGGATTGATGGCGCGCATGGTTTCGTAATCGACCTTCAAGGATTCGGTGACACCTGGCCTGAAGTTTTCCACAATCACATCGGCCGACTTCGCCAGCTGATACAACAGTGCCTTGGCCTCCTCGTCCTTCAGATTCAGGGCGACGCTGCGTTTATTACGGTTGATCTGCATGAAGCATGCCGATTCCCCGTTTATATAGGGCCCCATCTGACGCGAATCATCCCCGCCACCTATTTTTTCAATTTTTGTGACTTCGGCCCCCATATCAGCCAAGACCATCGTGCAATAAGGGCCGGCCATGATCTGCGACATGTCCAGCACCTTGACACCTTCTAATGGCAACTGCATGAATTCCTCCGAACCAATCAACAACGTGCGGACGCGATACGCGACTCAGGATATCGAACCCGCCAACGCCATCGGGCCTTCACCGCCCCTGCCACGTATAAGACTTTTTTTCCAGAAAGGCTTCGACGGCTTCGTGAAAATCGGTGCTGGCATAGCACAATCGTACCAGGTCGTCGCTGCCATCGGCCGGGGCGCGCCGGGCTGCCAGAGTGCGACGAATGGCAATTTTCGACGCCCGTAATGTCAGGGGCGCCAGCGACAGCAAACGATCAATGACGTCCGCCACCCCCTGTTCCAGCGCATCATCGGTAAAGGTGTCGTTCACGACGCCCAATCGTTTGCAGGTCTCCGCGTCCAGAAACCGGGCCAGCATCAGAATTTCCTTGGTCCTGGCAACCCCGATCAGGTCCACCATGCGCGCGACATTGGAAATCGCCAAACAGTTGCCCAGCGTCTTGGCGACCGGCACCCCAAAGCGCAGTGCTTCGTTCGAATAGCGAAAGTCGCAGGCCAGCGCAATCGCTGCACCACCGCCGGCACACACGCCATCCAGCACGGCGATCGTGGTGCAATCCAGAGATTCCACAGCTCCTACGATTTTCTCGATACGCTTCTCATATTTCAAGGCATCGTGTTCTGTGGCGAAGTCACGAAATTCGCTGATATCAGTTCCAGCAACAAATGCCTTGCCACCTGCCCCGCGGAAGGTCACGACGCGTATGCTCGAATCGGCGGCAATGCGCTCGCACACGGATTCCAGTTCGGTGTACATCGCGAAGCTCGCCGAATTGTGCACGTGCGGTCGATTGAAGGTGATGCGCGCAACCGCCCCCGAGACTTCAAACAACAGATCCTTATCAGTCATGACCTTTGCCCTCTTCAGTCAGGCTTCACAAGCCTTTAACCGGCCCCATAGAATAGATGGACCAGAATCAGGGAAATGTCCGGAATATAGGTATTTACGATGAGCACCGCGATCAGGACGCCGATAAAGCCGAGGTTCTCGCGCGTGGTCTTCCAGACATCAGATTTCGCGATCGAGCAGGCCGTAATCAGAACGCTTGCAACGGGTGGCGTCTGCTGGCCAATTGCGAGATTCAGGGTGACCACCAGGCCGAAGTGAATCGGATCAATCCCGACAGCGTGCACTAAGGGCATCACAATGGGAATAACCAGAATGATGGCCGCAGCGGAATGCAGGAACATCCCTAGGACCAGAAAGAAGATATTCAGGATGAACAAGATGACGTACTTGTTCGAACTGAAGCTTTCGATGCTCGCTGCCAGTTGTTGCGGCAACTGAGCCTGCGTAAGATAAGACCCCACCAGTGCCGAAGCAGCTACCAGCAGCATGACCACTGCCGTCTGGATACCACTTTGCACACAGGCGCGATACAGTTTCTCCAAAGTCAGTTCGCGATAGATCACGCCGCTGATGATCAGCGATACAGCTACCGCCAGGCCTGCCCCTTCGGTCGCTGTCACGAGGCCGCCAAAGATCCCGCCCAAAATGATGACCGGAATGGTCAGCGCCCAGAAAGCGTTCTTTAGCGCGACCAGAAGCCTGGGCATCTCGAATTTGGCTTCTACCGGGAAGTTGCGCTTGCGCGCGATGTAATACGAGACTGCTGCCAGGCCAAGCGCCCCCACCAGGCCCGGCAAGACGCCTGCAACGAACATCTTGACGATCGAGACCTGGGCCATGACCGCATAGATGATCATGGGGATGGATGGCGGGAGGATGATGGCAAGGCTCGCCGCAGACGAAGAAATCGCCGCAGCAAATTCGCGCGAATACCCGCGGCTGCGCATCGCCGGTATCAAGACGCTGCCAAGTGCGGCAACACCGGCGACTGCCGATCCTGAAATTTCTGCAAAAAATGCGGATGACCCGATCGTGACCAGCGACAGCCCGCCACGGATGAAGCCCAGCAGCGCTGTCGCCAGATCGATCAGACGTTTGGCAAGGCTGGAGTTGTTCATCAGGGCACCGGCAAAAATGAACAAAGGGATGGCCAGCAATGAAAAATTTGTGGAGCCGTCAAAAAGGACCAAAGGGACTTCCGGCAAAGAGGTGGGGCCATAGGTCAAATAAGTACCAGCCGCCCCGACGATCGCCAAGGCGACTGCGATGGGTATGTTGATGATGATAAGGGCCACCAGACCCAGAAACATGAGAGCAATCGCCATGATTTTCTACTCGCTACAACAAGGATCCGTTTTGGGAAAAGCCTGAATTGTCTTCATGCCGTCTCTGCACTCGTCTTGGCCTGGTCGATCTGGTCGATCTCGTCGTCCACTTGACTCACCCTGCCTTCGCGCACTTCCTTGAGCAGTTCAGGCAGGCGCAGAAGTTCCGCAATGACAAAAAGCAGAGCACCGATGGGAAGCGCGGATACAGAAAGCTGCTGGGAGATGAATGGCACGCTGACCAGGTTGCTGCCCTGTAGCACGTCGATCACCCGCATGCCCGTCCAAAACAGCATCAGGAAAAACAGAATGACCAACACCTCTGAAATGATGGCAGTCATCATTCGCAAGGACGGCGGCATGACGGCCAGAATACTGGGACTCGCAATATGGGCACCCCGGCCTGCTGCGAGTGCACTGCCATAAAAAGTCAGCCACGCGAGTCCAACGCCCGCAATCTCGCCCGTCC
>JAKDMO010000186.1 GCA_030452305.1 Alcaligenaceae bacterium
GTGGCCGCCGGTCTGGTCATGGGGGCCACGGGCACCGACACCGGCGGCTCGGTACGCCAGCCCGCCGCCCTGTGCGGCGTCAGCGGGATCAAGCCCACCTATGGCACAGTATCGCGCTACGGTATCATTGCCTACGCGTCCAGCCTGGACCAGGCGGGGCCAATTGCACGCAGCGCCCGCGACCTGCTGCTGCTGCTCGATGCCATGAGCGGGTTCGACCCTCTGGATTCCACCAGCCTGCAGACCTGCGACCAGGTGACCAATGCGCCCGGCCGCGTCCAGGCATCCTTCGATCAGACCGACGCCCGTTTCAATGCCGCAGGCGGCCGCCCCCTGGCGGGCCTACGCATTGGTGTACCGCGCGAATTCCTGAACGACGGCCTGTCAGAGAACATCGCCCAAGCGATCGAAGCCGCCCTGAAGGTCTTTGAATCGCTGGGCGCACAGCGCGTCGAGATCTCGCTTCCGCGCACCGAACTGGCCATCCCCGCCTACTACGTCATCGCCCCCGCCGAGGCCTCGAGCAACCTGTCACGCTACGACGGGGTGCGCTACGGCCATCGGGCCGAGCACTACTCCGACCTGGCCGACATGACCAGCCGTTCGCGCACCGAAGGGTTTGGCGACGAAGTACGCCGACGGATTCTGGTGGGCACCTATGTACTGTCTCATGGCTACTACGACGCCTACTACCTGCAAGCCCAGCGCGTGCGGCGCATGATCGTCGACGATTTCCAGAAGGCCTTTGCACACGACTGCGATGTGATCATGGGCCCGGTCACGCCGAGCGTCGCCCGCAGCACAGGCGACAACCGCAAGGACCCGATCGCCGACTGGCTGGCGGACATCTATACACTGGGGGTCAGCCTGGCCGGCCTGCCGGGCATGTCGATTCCCTGCGGGTTCAGCCGCGACGCCCGCCCGCCGCCCATCGGCCTGCAGATCGTGGGCAATTATTTCGACGAAGGCCGGCTGTTGGCGATCGCGGATCGCTTCCAGGGCGTCACAGACTGGCATCAACGCAAACCGGGGCAGTCATAATGGAATGGGAAATCGTCATCGGTCTGGAAACCCACACCCAGCTATCGACCGCATCCAAAATCTTTTCCAGCAGCAGCACGCAGTTCGGCGCGGCGCCCAACACGCAGGCCAGTGCAGTGGACATGGCCCTGCCCGGCACCCTGCCCGTGCTGAACCGAGGCGCGGTCGAGCGTGCCATCCGCCTGGGCCTGGCCATCGGTGCCACGGTGGCGAACCGCTCGGTCTTTGCACGCAAGAACTATTTCTACCCTGACCTGCCAAAAAACTACCAGATCAGCCAGTTCGAGTTGCCTATCGTGATCGGTGGCTCGCTGAGTTTTTTCGTGGGTGACAAGGAACACACGATCAATCTGACGCGCGCCCACCTCGAAGAAGACGCAGGCAAATCGCTGCACGAGCACTTCATCGGCCCGCACGGGGAGTCCTCCAGCGGCATCGACCTGAACCGCGCCGGCACGCCCTTGCTCGAAATCGTCACCGAACCCGAGCTGCGCTCGGCCGCCGAAGCCGTTGCGTACGCCCGCACGCTGCACGGACTGGTCGTCTGGCTCGGAATTTGCGACGGCAATATGCAGGAAGGTTCCTTTCGCTGCGACGCCAACGTATCGGTGCGGCCCAAGGGCCAGGCGGAGTTCGGCACACGCTGCGAAATCAAGAACCTGAACTCATTCCGCTTTATGGAGCGCGCCATCCAGTACGAAGTCCGGCGCCAGATTGAGCTGATCGAGGATGGCGGTACCGTCGTGCAGGAAACCCGCCTGTACGATTCGGATCGCGACGAAACCCGCAGCATGCGCAGCAAAGAAGACTCAGACGACTACCGCTACTTCCCCGATCCCGACCTGCCGCCACTGATCGTCTCGCCTGAATGGATCGAGTCGGTGCGTGCCACCATGCCCGAACTTCCGGCCCAGAAGCGCGCGCGCTTTGCACAGGACTTGGGCCTGAGCGGCTACGACGCCGCCCAACTCACCACGCACCGCGACGTGTCGGATTATTTCGAAGCGGTGGCTGCGGCCTTGCCCGCCGACCAGTCCAAGCAGGCGGCAAACTGGATCCTGGGCGAGCTCTCGGCCGCACTGAATCGTGACGAACTCGACATCGGGCAATCGCCTGTCGGCCCGGCGAACCTGGCAGCACTGATTTCCCGCATCATCGACGGCACCATATCGAACAAGATCGCGCGCGACGTCTTTGCCGCCATGTGGGCCGGTGAACACGCGGGTGACCCCGACGCCGTCATCGAGGCCCGAGGGCTGCGCCAGATCAGCGATACCGGCGCCATCGGCGCCATGATCGACGAGGTGCTGGCGGCCAATCCGGCCACCGTCGAAGAATACCGCGCCGGCAAGCAAAAGGCCTTCAATTCCCTGGTTGGCCAGGTCATGAAGGCCGCTCGCGGCAAGGCGAATCCGCAACAGGTGAACGCCTTGCTGAAGGAAAAGCTCGGCGCCTAAACCCCGTAGCGCTGGCGATAGGCGGCCACCGACGCACGGTGTGCCGCCAACCCCGCATCATCGGCCAGCACCGCCATGATGTCAGTCAGCGAAGCAATACTGACCACCGGGATGCCATAGGTCTGCGAGACCTCCTGCACAGCGGAATGTGCGGACAGCGCGTCATCGGCTCCGGCGCGTTCCATGCGGTCCAGCGCGATCAGGACGGCCGCGGGCTCGGCCCCCGCCTGCCGGATGATTGCGACCGATTCGCGCACTGATGTGCCCGCCGTGATGACATCATCAATGATGACCACACGGCCATGCAGGGGGGCGCCGACCAGAGTCCCGCCCTCGCCGTGATCCTTGGTTTCTTTGCGATTGAAGGCAAAGGGGACGTCGCGGCCGCCCAGGTCGGGCAGTGCTGCCAGTGCGCTGGCCGTGGCCGTTGCCAGAGGAATCCCTTTGTAGGCCGGGCCAAACAGCATGTCGAAAGCCACCCCGGATGCCACCAGCGCGCGGGCATAGAACTGCGCCAGCCGCCCCACCGAGGCGCCGGTATTGAACAGGCCGGCATTGAAAAAATAGGGACTCAGTCGCCCGGATTTGACCCTGAATTCGCCAAATCGCAACACATCCTGCGCCAAGGCGAAACGCACAAATTCCTCGGAAATATTCCCAACCATCACCACTCTCGTCCTAGTACGAAAGCCGTATTATCGACGAAAAGCCCGGAATGCAGGCTACCGTGCCTCAACGAGGAAACAAATCAAATGCTCGTCTACAGATTTCTTTCTTCATATTATCCCTATAAGATAAAGGGATATTCAATCACCCGATCGGAGAACTCATGACGTCACTGAACTGTTGTGCTACCTGGGCGCCTCGTTTCTACAGCCTGATTCGCATCGGCGCGGGATATATGCTGATGCTACACGGTTCGGCAAAACTGTTGGGCATCCCGCATGTTGCCATGTTTGATGAACTCCAGATCATGTCCCTGATGGGGCTGGCCGGCTTGATCGAGCTGATTGGCGGCATTTTGCTGATTATTGGCCTGTTTTCGCGCGCGGCCGCCTTTGTGACCTCGGGCTTTGGCGCGGCCGCCTACCTGGTCGGCCATGTGGCCGGCTCGGGCAATTTCTTTCTGCCCATGTTCAACGGGGGCGAGGCCGCCATCCTGTTCGCCTTTGTGTTTTTTCTGCTGTTCCTGGTCGGCCCGGGGCCCTGGAGCGTAGACGCACTGCTACGGGGCCAGACACCCGACTGAGGACACACGTTTCCAGATCAGGCGCACATGGCAGTGCGGCGGGCATCCGGGTTACAGTTCATGTTTGAGCATCCCAGGAGCCCGTCGTGCTGCGCGTCACTTCCCTTAATGTCAACGGCATCCGATCCGCCTTTCGCAAGGACCTGCCCGGATGGCTGGCCGCCACGCGCCCGGATGTGGTCTGCATGCAGGAAATCAAGATCCAGGATGCCGACCTGAGCGATGAAATACGCCATCCGGACGGCTATACAGGGCACTTCCACCACGCCGAAAAAAAAGGCTACAGCGGTGTCGGCCTATACCTTACGCGCGATGCCCAGGCCGTTGCAGCCGGCATGGGCTGCCCGGAATTCGACACTGAGGGCCGCATCCTGCGCGCCGACTGGGACGGCCTGAGCATCGTCAGTGCCTATCTGCCCTCTGGGTCCAGCGGCGAGGAACGCCAAGCCGCGAAATACCGGTTTCTGGACCACTACGAAGGCTGGCTCGACGGCATGATGGATGAGCACCGGCAAACCGGCCGCGAATTCATCCTGTGTGGCGACTGGAATATCGCTCACCATGAAATCGACCTGAAGAACTGGAAGGGCAACCGCAAGAACAGCGGCTTTCTGCCCGAGGAACGCGCCTGGATGACAAAAGTCCTGAGCGATATGGGCTGGGCCGACGTCTACCGGCGGCTGCACCCCGAGGCCACGGGTGAGGCCTATACCTGGTGGAGCAATCGCGGCCAGGCCTGGGCAAAGAACGTGGGCTGGCGTATCGATTATCATATTGCCACACCCGGCATCGCAGCCAGGGCGCAGTCCGCCTCAATCTACAAGGATGCGCGCTTCAGCGACCACGCGCCGCTGACGATCGACTACGATTTTGAACTCCCGGGTTCTGCCAAAAGGTAAACAGGGTCATGGCCCATCATGCTGCGCCTATCGGTATTTTCGACTCCGGACTCGGGGGGCTGTCGGTTCTGGACGCTATCCGCCGCCACCTGCCGGACGAATCGATCATCTATGTCGCGGATTCCCTCTACGCGCCCTATGGCGAGAAATCTGACGTATTCGTGCGTGCACGCAGCCGCGCACTGACGAAATGGCTGATCGCCCGACACGCAAAAATGGTGGTGGTCGCATGCAATACCGCCACCACCCACGCCATCGCCGGCCTGCGGAACGAATTTACCCTACCC
>JAKDMO010000030.1 GCA_030452305.1 Alcaligenaceae bacterium
AGTTGGTAATCAGGCGAACCACGACATCGAGTCGTGGTTGACCGCCACCCCGACGATATAGGCGAATACTGCCACCGCGATCAGCGCGGCCGTGGCGCGTGTCCGGGGCGTCTTGCCGCGCTTGATGGCGATGGTGCCTACAACGATGTAGACGATCAGCAGCAGGATCTTGGTCAGGATCCAGGGCTGTTCGGGGCCGATCATGATCGCCAGGATGACGCCGCAGACCAGCAGCACGGTATCGATCACGTGCGGTGCGATCTTTACCACGCGCGTTTGCAGCAGGGCGTTGCCCGTGATGGACCATGCGGCCCGAATGATGAACAGCACGATGCTCAGAGCGGCGGCGCTCATGTGCAATTGCTTGACAAGAAAATAATCCATGGCGTGTATCTCCGAAAACATCGGGCAGTGTAACCCGCCGGTCTTCAGGCAATGGGTGACAGGGTCCAGCCGCCCGAGCCGTCGCCCTCGATGGTGAGTTGTTCGCTATGGAAACGCCGCAGCGTGCTGCGATGGCCCACACTGACCAGGCGCACGCCTGGCAGTTCACGGATGATCAGGCTGTACATCGCGTCCTCCAGTCCTTCGTCCATGGCCGAAGAGGCCTCATCCAGGAAGGCTGCAGTGGGCTGGGCGAGCAACAATCGGCCAAACGCCAGCCGCTGCTGCTCGCCTAGTGACAGGATCTGCTCCCAGTGCTCCACTGTATCAAGCTGCTCGCACAGATGCCCCAGATGAACCTTGCGCAAGACCTCGCAATCACGTTCCGTGTCATCCACCGGGCCATTTTCGGGATTCCGCTGCACGATATTTGGATAGTGCAGCGCATCGCGCAGGCTGCCCAGCGGCAGATAGGGTTTTTGCGACAGAAACAGTGATTCTGTGCCAGGGCGAATCACCAGGCCTTCGCCATACGGCCAGATGCCGGCAATCATGCGCAGCAAGGTGGTCTTGCCTGCCCCCGAGGGGCCGCGTATCAAAAGGGGCCGGCCGGGCTCGACTTCCAGGTTGAGGTTCTGCAGCAGTGGGCGATTGTCAGGCGTGTGCAGGCTGAGGTTCTGTAGTGCCAGCCGGTCGCCGTCCTCGCGCGCCTCGGGCAGCGACAGTTCGTGCGAGCGATCAATGACCTCGTTGAAACCGGTCAGACGATCCAGGGTCGCGCGGTAGGTGGCGAAGCTGTCGTACGCATTCCGGAAGAACGACAGATTGTCCTGCAGGCGCCCAAAGGCCTGGGCGGTCTGGATCAGATCGCCCAGGCTGATCTGTTTCGAGAAAAATCGCGCGGCCTGGATGATAAAGGGAAAGACCACGGCGGTCTGGGTGATGGCGAAGTTGAAGCCCAGGAACTTCAAGGACCGATACACGATATCCCAGGCGTTGCCGATCACGCGGGCAAACCATCGGCGCAGCGAGCTGCCTTCGACGCGTTCCCCGGCATAGAATGCGATGCTCTCGGCGTATTCGCGTACCCGTACCAGCGCGTAACGGTAGTCGGCGTTGAATTGCTCGTTCAGGAAGTTCAGCCGGATCAGTGGGCGCCCGATCCAGATGGCCAGGATCGTGGCGATGAATACGTAGATAAAGACCAGAAACACCATGCCGCGTGGGATTTCGAGCCCGAACGCGGACATCGGGCCCGACAGATTCCATAGAATCACGGTAAATGCGATGGTTGAGACGATGGCGTTGATCACGCCGACCGCCAGGCTCATGGAGTCCTGGGCAAAGCTGGTGATGTCCTGCTGAATACGTTGGTCCGGGTTGTCGGCCATGTGGCTGAGTTCCTGGGTGCGGTAGTAGGCCTGGCGATCCATCCAGCGGCTGAGCAGTTGCTCGTTCAGCCATTCGCGCCAGTGGATGACGAAGGCCTGTTGTACGTAGAAATCGAACAGCGATCGCACGACATGCACGGTGGCGAGTATCGCAAACAGGATCATCGCAAACCAGAACTCGGGCTGGTCAAGCTTTTGCAGCGCGGTGTACATGGTGTTGTACCAATTCGAGAACAACACATCCAGACGCACCGCAGCCAGGGTCAGCAGCAGGATCAGTGCCACCCCGGCCAGGGGTCGCCAGCTGCGCCGTGGCGAAAAATAGCCCGCGCTGAGGTGCCAGAATTGGCGGCCCCATCGGGTGAAACGCACAACGCACCAGACGCCGAAGGCGGCGACGATCAGTGTCAGTACATAGGCCTTGACGAGCCACAGGCCACTTTCTATCAGGACGTGATTCCAATCCATGGGGGCGTCTTATCCTTGTTCTAGGGCACGTGGCATTTTAGGGTACAAGCGGGAACCGTGCGTGGCGGGCGGTGCTCAGGGTAGCCAGGGCGGCCAGCGAAAAGGTCAGTGCCAGCGTAGGCAGGGCCGATCCATATTGCGGTGCCCAGTGCGCCAGCGCATGATAGACGACGATCCCCGATAGCCAGATGCTGGCGGGAATGATGTGAACGGCCCGGTGGCTGGGCTGGATGTGGGCCGGGCGCCAGGCCATTTGCCCCAGGATGACGCCAAACAGCGGGACAAACACCGAACTGAGGGTCAGCAGGAAGGGCTCGAGGCTGTGCATGGGCAGCACCATGGCCAGCACGATGCTCAGCCCCGCCAGGGCCAGCCCCCAGCCGCGAATCCCAAGGCGGGGCACGATGCTGTGGGCGGAAACCGAGCCCGAATACAGGTCGCCATAGGTGTTGTCGAGTTCGTCGATCAGGATCAGGCCCAGGGCCACCAATCCACCCTGGGCGAGCAGCAGTGCCGCCACCATATCGGTGCCCGGGCCGCCGGCCGAGATCACCAGCATCCCCAGCGCATAGCACCAGATGTTCGCAATGGTGTAGCCCAGCCAGGTGCCGCCCAGCGCGCCTCTACCGCTGCGCCCGTGGCGCGCGTAATCGGCAACCAGCGGTAGCCATGAAACCGGCATGGCAATAACCAGATCGATGGCCCCGAAAACCCCCATGCTGCCGTCGCCGCTGCGTGCCCACAGGGCCTGCAGGCCCGATGCATCGAGTTTGCTCAGGAACTGATAGCTGAGCCAGATCAGCGAGCAGACCACCAGGGGCAGGCCGAAGCGGCTGACGAATTTGCGCACCAGCGTGATCATCGAGCCGCACAGCAGGCCGATCACAATCAGTCCCCAGAATACGGTGGGAAGCACCAGGCCGATGTCCAGTCCGAAGGCCTGGCGCGCAATGGCGACGGTGCCGTCGCGCATGATGACCAGCTCGAATGTCGCCCAGCCCAGCAGCTGGATCACGTTGAGCAACACCGGCAGGCGGGCAAAACCCGCGCCATAGGTGGCATGCATCAGGCCGGCGCTGGACAGTCCGGCATCGCAGCCGATCTTTGCCGTCCAGGCCAGAAGCCCGGCCCCCAGCAGCGAGCCGAAGACAATGGCCAGGAGCGCATCGCGCGTGCCCAGGGCGGGCACCAGGTAGGCACCGATCTGCATGACCAGCAGGCCGACCCCCAGACTGAACCATAATGAGGCATGTTCGGACCAGCCGAACACGCGCTGGTGGGCGTCCAGCGGACTGAGGGCTGCGTTCAAGGGGGCGGCTTGCGCGGTGGGGGCGTTCAAAAGACGAGTTTCCCTTCTGTGGGTTCCGCTGATTTCAGGCGGCGCCGCTAAATTATAATGAGCGATTCATTTCGATGGTAAGACTATGTTAGCGATACGCGAGGCCTATCGGGCGGGCTTCTTGGCCCCGCCGCACTGGATGTCGAACATCGTGGCGGGGGTGATCGTGGGCGTGGTGGCGCTGCCGCTGGCGATGGCCTTTGCCATTGCGTCGGGCGTCAAGCCGGAACAGGGCCTGTATACCGCGATCGTCGCAGGCCTTGCGGTATCCGTTTTTGGGGGCAGCCGCATACAGATTGCGGGGCCCACCGGGGCCTTCATCGTGATTCTGTCGGGCATCGTGGCCGAACATGGTGTCGATGGCCTGCAGATCGCCACACTGATGGCCGGCATGATCCTGCTGCTTTTTGGGATCGCGCGCATGGGGGCGGTCATCCGCTTTATCCCCGCGCCGGTCATCATCGGTTTCACGGCGGGGATCGGGGTCGTGATCTGGGTCGGGCAATGGCGGGACTTCTTTGGCCTGCCTGCCATCGAAGGCCATTATTTTCATGAAAAACTCTGGGCCCTGTTCCAGGCTTTTCCCCAGTTCGATCCGGTGACGACGATGCTGGGCCTGCTCTCGCTGGCCCTGGTGATCGGCAACCGCTGGATACCCTACCTGCGCAAGGTCCCGGGGCCGCTGCTTGCGCTGGTGATCGTCACGGGCATACAGAGCGTGTTCGGGTTTCAGCACGTGGCCACCATCGGCAGCACCTTTGGGGATATCCCCCGTGGCCTGCCGACGCTTGCGTGGCCCGATCTGAGCATGGATCGGGTGCTCAGCCTGGTGGGCCCCGCCTTTGCAATCGCCATGCTGGGTGCGATCGAATCGCTGCTGTCGGCAGTGGTGGCCGATAGCATGGCGGGCACACGTCACAATTCGAATCAGGAACTCGTGGGGCAGGGCATCGCGAATATTCTGTCGCCGCTGTTCGGCGGCATTGCAGCCACCGGTGCCATCGCGCGCACGGCGACCAATATCCGTAATGGCGGCACCAGTCCGCTGGCCGGTATCGTTCATGCCCTGACGCTCGTCCTGGTCCTGATTGCACTCGCCTCACTGGCCCGGAATATTCCGCTGGCCACCCTGGCGGCGATCCTGTTTGTCGTGGCCTGGAACATGAGCGAGGCGCGTCGCTTTATCCGCCTGGTGCGCAAGGCGCCCCGGGCCGACGTCGTGATTCTCCTGGTGACCTTCTTGCTCACTGTTTTTGCCGATCTGGTCGTTGCAGTCAATATCGGTGTGGTGCTGGCGGTGCTGCATTTCCTGAGGCGCATGGCCGACAGCGTGGATGTGCATATCGAGCCCGAGGCGCAGTTGCGGCGCGAATTCATGTACGCCGGGTTCGACGGGCTGCCTGCCGGGATCAAGGTCTACCGGATCGACGGGCCCTTCTTTTTTGCCGCGATCGAGCGCTTCAGGGAATCCCTGTCGGGCGAGCACCCGCAGGTGCTGATCCTGCGCCTGGACAATGTGCCATTTGCCGATGCCACGGCCCTGCAGGCCCTCGAAGAAACCGTGATTGCGCTGCAGGCACGCGCTGTGCGCGTCATGCTGGTGGGGGCCAATGGGCGCGTGACGAACAAACTGGCGCGGATGGGCCTGCGCGAGCGTCTGGGCGCGGGCAATCTGCAGCCCGGGCTGATGCAGGCCCTTCATGCGCTACGGGACTGAAGCGCATGGCAGGTGTGTGGATCAGAGCAGGGTGGCCGAGAACGTTTCCTCGTCCATGAACAGGTAGCGTATGGCGTCGATCAGCCCCAGGATGACGGCCAGTGGGGCGAAAACATAGAAAATAACCAGATAGACGATGCCCCAGCCGACCTGCCCCAGGTAAAAGCGGTGGCCCCCCAGCCAACCCAGGAACACCGCCAGCACGATGGCGATCTTGCGCTGGCTGTCGGGTTTGGCCAGGGAATCCTTTCTGGAGCGAATAATCCAGAAACTGATCGGTATGGTCAGCAGCAGCGCCAGCAGCACTTTTCCAGTGTGTGCGTGCAGGTAGATGCTCACGGCGCTGAATAGATCGCCGAAATTACGGATCAGCACCCCCGACAGCGCGGACACCCAGGCGAAAACCTCACGTGCGGCGCTCTCGCCAAAGGTCAGGGCGAGCAGGATCACGATAAAGATCGCGATGATCAGGACGATTTGCTTGAGCATGATGGCTCCTATTGTATGCAGGCCTGTCGGACGGCGTGCGGCCATCGGGCCAGGCATTCCGCTGCCTGCCACAGGATGTTGCACGAATACTACGCAACGAACTGGGAACCGGGCCCGAAGAGTCCAAATCTGTATCTTTGACACAACAATACCTGTCCCTACCTGCTTAAACCTCGTATAACTCATTACATATAGCAATGGTAGTCACAAAGCATCTGCGGATTGGCCTGTGTGTTTCGAGCTCAGTTGTCATATAACCACTAGGCAAATGTGAATTTTATGACCTAAACAAATATATTTTGATACGTTAGGTCTGAATTTCATGTATTATTTACATGTAATTGCGACTTATATGTCATAAAGTAATTTTGTTCCAAGCAAATTGATGCACTCTGAATCGTTGTGATTCGTATCCGGAACCGTGTCGTGCTTCTCGTATGGCAGGGATCCGGGCCATGCCAAGGACGAACCCATGCCTACTGTTGATGCTTCCTTATTGAACGATATCCGGGAAGTCAATCTATCTTATCTTCTGCTGGCGCAACGTCTGTTGCGCGAAAATCTTGCTGCAGGCATGTTCCGCCTGGGCTTTGATGCCGATGTTGCGGAAACCATCATCAAACTCTCGCCTGCTCAGATCATCCGGCTGGCCAGTTCCAGTTCAGTGCTGTGCGCGTTTCGGCTGAATGACGGCGAGCTTCTCGCTACCCTGACCCATGACGTATTGGGTGGGGTGCTTCAGCAGGCGCACTCGACGATTCTGCTCTCGCAGCGCGACACAGTCGTCGCCTGATCGTGGCAACCCAAAAAAGCGTTGCCCGCGAAGCCGACGAGATCCTTCTCGCGACCGACATGATCCGGCTGGGCGCGCGCCTCCAGGTGCTCCAGGCCGAAACGTCCCTCAGCTACGACCGGCTCGCCCGTCTGTACCGCGAAGTCAAGGGCGCCTCGCCCCCTAAGGGCATGTTGCCGTTTTCCGTAGACTGGTTCATGACCTGGCTGCCGAATATCCACTCCAGCATGTTCTACAGCATCTATCGGTACGTAGATCGCGTGACACCGGCCAAAAAATCCCAGGCACTGGTCGAGGCATACGGGCTGTATCTGGAACAAGCCCATGCCGGACGGCAACCTGGCGAGGAAACCGCCGAACCCGTCCTCAGCTTCACGCGCGCGTGGATGCTGGTTCGGTTTTTCGACAGCGAGATGGTCCAGCTCTCGCAGTGTGAACGCTGCACAGGCCAGTTTGTGGCCCATGCACACGATCCTCAGAACGGCTTCGTGTGTGCGATCTGCAAGCCGCCGCCACGCGCCGGCAAGACCCGGGCGCGCAAGCAGGCGATGGCAATCGAGAACGAAATCTAAGGCCCACATACGGCTCGTGGGCCGTTTTTCGACCGGATAGTGCGGATTTGACGACAAAAAAGCCCTCTGAATGAGGCTTTTGCGTGTGTGGATCCGGGCGATGATTTAGGGCACTGACACTATCAAGGCGTACGCGTGTTTATTCTGTTTGGATATCTGATCGTCTTTCTCTCGGTGTTCGGGAGCTATGTCGGTCTGGGCGGCCACCTGGGGGCGCTGTATCAGCCTTTCGAATTCGTTCTGATTGCGGGTGCGGCGCTGGGCTCGTTCATCGCGGCGACCAATGGCGCCTCGATCCGACTGCTGCTGGATGCGGTTCCAAAGGCCATACGCCGTAATCCTTACGGCAAATCCCTCTA
This sequence comes from Alcaligenaceae bacterium, assembly GCA_030452305.1. Taxonomy (GTDB): domain Bacteria; phylum Pseudomonadota; class Gammaproteobacteria; order Burkholderiales; family Burkholderiaceae_B; genus Castellaniella. The sequence goes on from JAKDMO010000030.1 coordinate 7,513, forward strand.
TATGGAGTTGATGGCGCTGCTGTATACCTTGTTGAACAAGGCGCGCCGCGATGGCTTGATGGCCATCGAATCCGACATCGAGGACCCGAAATCCAGCGCGATATTTACGCAATATCCCCAGGTCGCGCGCGATCCGCGCCTGATGGAGTTCCTGACCGATTATCTGCGCATCATGGTCAGCGGCAATATGAACTCTTTCGAGATCGAAACCCTGATGGATCAGGAAATCGAGGCCGCGCACAGCGAACACCACAATCCCGTGAACGCCGTTCGCGCCGTGGCCGATGCCTTGCCCGCCTTCGGGATCGTGGCGGCTGTGCTGGGCGTGGTCAAGGCGCTGGCAGCCGTTGATCAGCCCCCTGCGATTCTGGCCGACCTGATCTCGAAAGCAATGGTGGGCACCTTTCTGGGTATCTTGCTGTCTTACGGCTTTGTCGGGCCCTTCGCGGCAGCGGTTGAACGCCAGTCGGTGGCCTCGATCAAGGTGCTGGAGTGCATCAAGGTCACGCTGCTGGCCAGCATGAACGGCTACCCGCCGCCCCTGGCGGTGGAGTTCGGACGAAAGGTCTTGTTCTCGTCCGTGCGGCCGACCTTCACCGAGCTCGAGGCGCATGTGCGCCAGTCCAAGGCGCAGGGCGCCCGTTGAATGCCTGAGGCCTGATCGATGGCAAAAAATAATGCGGGCCGCATAGTCATCAGACGCAAGCGCGCGTACAGCGAATCCGGGCACGGAGGCAGTTGGAAGATCGCTTACGCTGACTTCATGACGGCTATGATGGCCTTTTTTCTGGTGATGTGGCTGTTGTTGCTGGTGCCCAGAACCGATCTGCAGGCAATCGCAGAGTATTTCCGCATGCCCTTGATGACGGCAATCACCGGCGGCCCGAATCGCGACACCAGCGAATCGGTCATACCCGGCGGTGACCCCAGCGTGATTCCCAGTCCCTTTCCCAAGCCGCAGGTCAATTCCGGCGAGATTCAGGGCGACCGTGAGGACAACGAGCGACTGGAGAACTTAAAGGCCGAGCTGGAGAGCCTGATCGAACACAACCCGGTCCTCAGCGATGCGCGGCCGCAACTGCTGCTCGATATGACCCCTGACGGGCTGCGCATCCAGATTCTGGACAAACAAAGCCGCCCGATGTTTCCCACCGGCAGCGCCATCATACAGCCCTATATGCGCGACATTCTGCGCGAATTGGCGCCTGTGCTGAATCGGCTGCCGAACACCATGACGATCTCGGGGCATACGGATTCCATGCAATATGCCTCGGGCAATCGCGAGTACAGCAACTGGGAACTGTCGGCCGACCGTGCCAATGCAGCGCGCAAATCGCTGGTGGCCGGGGGCTTGCTGGAAAACAAAGTCAGACAGATCCTTGGGTTGGCCGATACCGTCAACCTGATTAAAGATGATCCCACGGCAGCCGTTAATCGTCGTATCAGTCTGCTGGTGCTGAACCGGCGGGCAGAACGCCGTATCGAGCGACAAGCCTCAGCCGGCTACGACGAGATTCAGATCCGCGGCCGCCTGGATTTGCTTGACTCGGGGGTGGTGCCCGATGTCGGCGCAGCGCCATCAGGGCCGGGCGCGGCGGCAGGGGCCGATGTAGACCCCGGGGCAAACGGGGGCGGTGTAGCCAACTAGGGAACCGATCATGAGTGCAGGGGTGGATCTAAGCGAGTTCTTCGACACATTCTTCGATGAGGCCGATGAACTGCTCGGCGACATGGAGCGCCTGCTGCTGGGCGTGAATATCGATGATCCCAACCTCGATGACCTGAATGCGATTTTTCGCGCAGCGCACTCGATCAAGGGCGGTGCCGGCACATTCGGTTGTTTCGAGCGGCTGGCGGACACCACCCACATACTTGAAAACCTTCTCGATCTGTTGCGGCGCGGCGATATTCCGCTGCGCCCGGACATGATCGATCTTTTCCTGGATACCAAGGACGTGCTGACCGAGCAGGTGGCGGCCTACCGCAGTGGCGAGCAGCCCGATCAGGCTGCCTATGAACGGATTTGCGCGCAATTGCGCGAGCTGGCGGCCGAACACGCCGATCCGGTGCCTGCAAGCCAGGCGCCAGTCGTTGCCGCTCCGCCTGCACCCAGCCCGCCGATACAGACGGCCGAGACGGCTGGGGGCGACGCCTCCCTGCATATACAGGTGTCCGGCATAGCCGATGCAGATGCCGAGTCCCTGACGGCCGAGATGGCCCTGATGGGCACAATTCTGCATCGCGAGTATGCTGCCGGCACGCTGATGCTGTGGCTTGATACCACAACCTCGGCCGACGATATCGAGGCGGTGTGCTGCTTTGTTGTGAATGCCGATCAATTGCAGATCGGGCATGCACCTGTTCCGGCCGCAGCCCAGGCAGCCGCCGTAGACCAGGCTGTGCACGAAACTCAGGCGGCACCCGAAGTCCAGACAGAACCCGACGCCCAGGCGGAATCGGCAGCCGCTGCGGATCCGAAAGGCGGCGCGCCGAATGCGTCCACCGCCTCCGAAACGCATCCCGAGGGCAAGGCGCAGCGCCGGCGGGAATCCGGCACGCTGCGCGTCGGCGTCGAAAAGGTCGATCAAATCATCAACCTGGTGGGCGAATTGGTCATCACCCAGGCCATGCTGGTCCAGACGTCCCGTGACCTGGATCCCGTCCTGCACGATCAGTTGCTCAATGGCATCGAGCAACTCGAGCGCAACGCCCGTGATCTGCAGGAATCGGTCATGTCCATACGCATGATGCCTATGGAGTATGTCTTCAGCCGCTTCCCCAGAGTCGTGCGTGAAAACGCGGTCAAGCTGGGCAAGCAGATCCGGCTGGTCACCAAGGGTCAGGCCACGGAACTGGACAAGAGCCTGATCGAACGCATCATCGATCCGCTCACACACCTGGTGCGCAACAGCCTGGATCATGGGCTGGAACTGCCCGAGGTTCGGCTGGCCCAGGGTAAGGACCCCGAGGGCACTCTGACTCTGTCCGCCCAGCACAGCGGCGGCCAGATCGTCATTGATGTGTCGGACGACGGCGCCGGCCTGAGCCGCGAACGTATTTTGAAAAAGGCGATTGCCCAGGGCTTTCCCGTGTCCGAGAGCACGCCGGACGATGAGCTATGGCAGCTTATATTTGCCCCAGGCTTTTCGACTGCGGCACAGGTGACCGACATCTCGGGTCGTGGCGTAGGCATGGATGTGGTGCGACGCAATATCCAGAGCATGGGCGGCCATGTCCAGTTGACTTCACGCGCAGGTCAGGGCACGACCATGCGGATCGTACTGCCCCTGACCCTGGCAATCTTGGACGGTATGTCTGTGCGTGTGGGCTCCGAGGTCTTTATCCTGCCGCTCAGCCATGTGACGGAATCCATGCAGGCCGATGCCGACCAGATCCATCGCGTCTCGGATACCGAACGCATGCTGCACGTACGCGGGGAATATCTGCCCATCATTGCCCTGCACGAGGTATTTGGCGTGCCCGGCGCGGAAACCGACTTGACGCGCGCCATCGCCGTGGTCCTGCAGGCCGAGGACCAACGCTTTGTCCTGATCGTCGATCACTTGATTGGCCAGCACCAGGTGGTGGTCAAGAACCTCGAAGCCAACTACCGCAAGGTGCCGGGCGTGTCGGCCGCCACGATTCTGGGCGACGGCAGCGTGGCGCTGATCGTGGATGTCTTTGCGCTCAGGCGTGAGCTACAGCCGTACGCGCAGACGGTTTGATGTGTGCTTCACCTATCGGAGAACAGAATGAATCCAGACAATCAGGCCGAGCAGGCTGAAGCCCAGGGCAAGGAATTCCTGCTCTTTACCCTGGCTGACCAGGAATACGGGATCGACATCCTGAAGGTGCAGGAAATTCGCGGCTATGACGCCCAGACCGTCACGCGTATTGCCAACGTGCCTTCGTTCATCAAAGGGGTGACGAATCTACGGGGCGTCATCGTTCCGATCGTTGATTTGCGCATGAAATTCAATCTGGACAATGTCGAATACACGCCGCATACCGTCGTTGTGATTCTGAACCTGGACTCGCGCGTGATCGGTGTGGTGGTCGATGGTGTGTCCGACGTCCTCGTCCTGCAGGCCGCCCAGATCAGTCCCGCACCGCAGTTCGGTTCGACCTTTTCCACTGAACACCTGACGGGCATCGGGACGGTCGGCGAGCGCATGCTGATCCTGGTGGATATCGAAAAGCTCATGACCAGCGAGGAAATGGCCCTGGTCGAAGGGGCCGCCATTGCCTGATGTCGCAGCCGCTGCCTGCGGCTGGAAATTTGTCATTCATCTCTACTAAGAATCCCGGGAAATCGATCCATGCCTAAAGCCAGGAAGTCGTCATTCGGCGCCTTGAAGGTTCGCACCAGCCTGATCCTGGTGCTGGTTTTTTTCTTTGTCATGCTGCTTGCGGGCTCGGCTCTGGGCGTCGTGTCCCTGAAACAGAGCAATGACGGCCAGGAAGCCGCCCTGGCCGGCCAGCAGACCCTGATCGAACTGGATCGTGCCGTCAACGAATACCAAGGCGTGCAGGTGACCATGGGGCGCACCCTGGCCAGCTTTGTCGTGAACAGCGATTTGCTGAACAACACGATCGCCCTGGCATGGGGCGGGGCCGAGGCCGAGAATACCTCCGCACTCAGTCAGGAAAGCCAGGCCCTGCTGACGCAGGCCGAGTATCGCCTTGCGCTCTCGCAGGCGGCGTTTACATCCTTTACACAGCATGCGTCCGATCAGCCGGACAGCGGTTACCAGCGCGTGATCGACACCTACCAGGAACTGGTGGACAAGGGCCTGATCCCACTGCTGGATCTGCTGCGCGAGGGCCAGGTCGAGCCCTTCAACGATATGTTGATCGATCAGGTCGTGCCGATGGAGGACGATTTTTATGAGGCCGCCAAGTCATTCAGGCAGTTCCAGACCGCGCAGGCCGATGCGGCGGCTACCGCAAGCCACCAGCGCTATCGCCTGGTATTGATCCTCGTCGCGGTCAGCATGGCCGTTGCGCTGTTGTTTGCGCTGTTGGCCTATGTGTTCTTGCAACGCATGGTGCTGCGCCCCCTGGCGCGCGCCGGTGCCCACTTTGACCGCATCGCCCGGGGTGACCTGACCGGTGCCATCGAGTCCGGATCGGGCAACGAGATCGGGGTGCTGTACCAGGCCATGCGCCGGATGCAGGATAGCCTGACGCGCACGGTATCGGCTGTGCGCGACGGGGTCAACGAAATCCGCGTGGGCTCGCGCGAGATCTTCATGGGGAATACAGACCTCAGCAGTCGCACCGAGCAGCAGGCCGCATCCCTGCAGGAAACCGCAGCCAGCATGGAGCAACTCGCCGGCACAGTGCGCCAGAACTCCGACAATGCGCAGCAGGCCGACGGCCTGGCCAGTGGCGCGGCCGATATTGCCCATCGGGGCGGCACCGCCGTCGCTGCTGTGGCCGATACCATGCGGGATATCACGTCCAGTTCGGGCCGGATGGCTGAAATCGTCAGCGTGATCGACGGGATTGCCTTCCAGACAAATATCCTCGCCCTGAATGCGGCAGTCGAGGCGGCTCGCGCCGGCGAGCAAGGCAAGGGCTTTGCAGTGGTGGCAGGTGAGGTCCGTTCACTTGCGCAACGCAGTGCCCAGGCGGCAAAGGAAATCAAAGGCCTGATCGACGAGTCCCTGGGCCGCGTGCAGACCGGGTCCGCGCGTGTGGATGATGCGGCGCGCGTGATGGATGATGTCGTCAAGTCCGTCGGCGGGGTGACCACGCTGATGCACGAGATCTCTTCGGCTTCGCGCGAGCAGTCCGACGGCATTGACCAGATCAATGTCGCCGTGACGGAAATGGATGGCGTCGTGCAGCAGAACGCGGCCCTGGTCGAGCAGGCTGCGGTCGCGGCGCGATCGCTGCAGGAGCAGGCCGAGCGCCTGGGGTCTGCCGTCTCGGTGTTCAGGATTCAGGATGGGGGTGAGGTCATCGAGGTGACGGGCGACCCGCTGGCCTACGAGGGGTCCGGCACACCAGGGGCGGCGCTTTCCTTTGCCGGAGGCTGATCGTGCCGCCCGAGCAGCCATGAACGATGCCGCTGCGCGCCCCTTCTTTTCCCTGCCCACCCTGCCCAAGGCCGACGCCGAGGATCTGCATCGTGCCGTCACGGCACTGCGCCGGCGCACGGGTATTGTGCTGGGCGAACACAAAATCGACATGGCGGGCCGGACGCTGGGCCTGCACGCGCATCGCGCGGGGATGAGTTCTGTACGCGAATACCTGACCATGATTGAACAGAACGTGGGTTCGCCTGAATGGAATCAGTTGATCAGTGCATTCACCGTCAATCACACGGCGTTTTTTCGCGAGAAATATCATTTCGAGATTCTGGCCGAGTTTTGCGAAGCAAGGAAAAACAAGCCTCTCTCGGTGTGGTGCTGCGCATCCTCCACCGGCGAGGAACCCTATTCCATTGCGATCACGATGCATGAGGCTTGCGGCCGCGCCAATGCCGGCATGTCGGTGCTGGCTTCGGATATCGATGTGCACGCCCTCGCACGGGCCCGCAAGGGCGTCTATACGATGGACCGCGCACGCCCCATCCGGCCCGAACTGCTGAGGCGTTATTTCCTGAGGGGTGCGGGGGCTCAGGCCGGCATGGTCATGATCAAGCCCTTTATCCGCGAGATGATCACCTTTGAGGAGGTCAATCTGGTTGACGCATCATGGCCGATCAAGCAAAAGTTCGATGCAATATTTTGTCGCAACACCATGATTTATTTTGACAAGCCCACCCAGACCCGGATCCTGCAGCGTTTTGCACCGCTACTCAAACCTGGCGGCCTGCTGTTTGCCGGCCATTCCGAAAATTTCACTTATCTGACCGACGCCTTTCGCTTGAAAGGGCAGACGGTCTACACGGCGGCCTGACGGCTGCCCTTCAGATATGACAACTCAGAAAACGATTCGTGTGCTGTGTGTGGATGACTCGGCGTTGGTGCGCGGGCTGATGACCGAGATCATCAACCAGCAGCCCGACATGGAGGTTGTGGCAACGGCGCCCGATCCCCTGGTCGCGCGTGAGCTGATCAAGCAACACAACCCGGATGTGCTGACGCTGGATGTCGAGATGCCGCGCATGGACGGGCTGGATTTTCTGGAACGCCTGATGCGGCTGCGGCCCATGCCCGTGGTGATGGTGTCTTCGCTGACCGAGCGCAATTCCGAGGTGACCTTGCGGGCCTTGGAATTGGGGGCGGTGGACTTCGTCACCAAGCCCAAGCTGGGCCTGCGCGACGGGATGATGGAATACAGCGGCGTGATTGCCGACAAGATCCGGGCGGCTGCCAGCTCGCGCCCGAGGCGGCGTCGTGTGACCGATGGCAAGCCCCGGCCGCGCCTGACCCACACATTCGGCACCACGGAAAAGCTCGTGCTGATCGGCTCGTCCACGGGCGGTACCGAAGCCATCCGGCGCGTGCTCGAACCCCTGCCGGCCAATAGCCCCGCGATCATGATTACCCAGCACATGCCGGCCGGATTCACGCGGTCCTTCGTGCAGCGGCTCAATGGCCTGTGCGCGGTCGAGGTCCACGAGGCCGAGGACGGCCAACGTGTGCTGCCCGGGCATGTCTACCTGGCCCCCGGTGGGGTGGCTCACATGAAACTCGCGCGCTCGGGTGCGGACTACATTGTTCGGCTCGATCACAGCGAGCCGGTCAACCGCCACCGCCCGTCGGTCGATGTGCTGTTCCATTCGGCTGCACAGGTGGCGGGCCAGAATGCGGTCGGCGTCATCCTGACCGGAATGGGCAAGGACGGTGCCCAAGGCCTGCTGGCCATGCGCGAGGCCGGCGCACACACCTTTGCGCAGGACGAGGCTAGCTGCGTGGTATTCGGCATGCCGCGCGAAGCCTTGCAGATCGGTGCGGCCGAGCGGGCCGTGGATCTGGATGACATCAGTGAACTTATTTTGAAAAGCGCGGGCGGATATGGACATCGTGTCTGATCTGTCGGCTGGGCCGGTGTCCCGTTTGGCTAGTTGTGCACTGACATTCGAATTAGCCGAATCGGACACTATTTGCCACGTTTGTTTTGGAGAGTGACCAGTGGTACAGAAAAGCATAAAGATTCTGATCGTCGATGACTTTCCGACGATGCGCCGGATCATCAAAAACCTGCTCAAGGATCTCGGTTTCGAGAACGTCGATGAGGCGGAAGACGGCGTTATGGCGCTTGAAAAACTGCACAACGGCGGATTCGAATTCGTGGTGTCGGACTGGAACATGCCCAATATGGACGGCCTGGACCTGTTGAAAGCCATTCGAGCCGATGCCGCCCTTGCGCGCTTGCCGGTGTTGATGGTGACGGCCGAGGCCAAGAAGGAAAACATTATCGCCGCCGCCCAGGCCGGTGCTAATGGCTATGTGGTCAAGCCCTTCACCGCAGCGACCCTCGAGGAAAAGCTGAACAAAATATTTGAAAAACTCTAAGCGGAGCACACCATGCATGAATATGGCCAGGAAGCGTCGGGCGACGCGGCCCAGTCATCCGACGATCTGATCCACCGGATTGCGAAACTGACGCGCGCACTGCGCGACAGCATGCGCGAGTTGGGTCTGGACCAGGCCATCCAGGAGGCCGCCCATGCGATCCCGGACGCCCGCGATCGTCTGCACTATGTTGCCCAGATGACCGAGCGGGCGGCCAATCGGGTGCTGAACGCCGCCGAACGGATGCAGCCTTGGCAAAGTGAGCTGCAGGCGCGTGCGCGCGAACTCGATGCGCGTTGGCAGGCCTGGTTCGAGCATCCGGTCGAGCTTGATCAGGCCCGCTCGCTGGTGGATGACACGCGTGCGTTGCTGCGTGCCATTCCGGATCACACCGAATCCGCCCAGAGCGACCTGATGGAAATCATCATGGCGCAGGATTACCAGGATCTGACCGGCCAGGTGATCAAGAAAATGCTGGGTGTAGTGACCACGATCGAGACCGATCTGGTCCAGGTTTTGATCGACAACGTTCCACAGGAGCGCCGCGAGGAAACTCATAAGCTGCTCAACGGGCCCGAAGTCAAGCCCGAGGGAAAGATGGATGTGGTGACCAGCCAGGATCAGGTGGACGACCTGCTCGGCAGTCTGGGATTTTGATCGGAAGCCGAAGGGGATGGAATCGGCTTGGAAGGCATAAAAACAGGAGACATCATGAAAACAGGTGTGGACAGGGTATTGGGGCTGGGGCGTTTGCTGAATCGCTTGAGTACAGGTCGGGCCACGCTTGCCGATCGGGCCTGGACGGTCAATCCGCTGGCCTGGCCGTTGCGGCGGTTTCTGGGGGCACTGCGCGCGCGCTTTGTCGTCATGCGCCAGTCCAGCATCAGCATTTCGATCAATACGGCCAGGCTGCAGGCGCACACCAATGAGTGCAAAGGCCTGGCCCACGAGCAGGCTGCCGAGGCCGATGGCTTGGCGGCGCGCGGCAGTCAGATTGCGGGCCTGTCTGAGCAGACCAACGAGATCGTGGGTGAGGTGGCAGAAAAGTTCCGCAGCCAACTCGACGTTTTGCGCGAAACCCGCGAGCAGCTCGACGAGCTGCAGGGCCGAGTCAGTCGGGTGGCCGCGCAGATGCAGACCTTTTCCGACGTCGTGGCGGAACTCAACCAGCGTGCCCAGTCGGTTGAGGACACCAGTCGCCTGATCAAGGACATTGCCTTGCAAACCCATTTGCTGGCCCTGAATGCCGGGGTCGAGGCCGCGCGTGCGGGCGAGGCTGGAAAAGGGTTTGCGGTGGTGGCGAGTGAAGTCGGCAAGCTTGCCGAGCGTGTCAATGCGGCCACGGGCGACATCGTCCAGCACACGGGCGAGATCCTGGATCTGGTCACCGACACCCGCGAGCAGACCACACGCATCCATTCCGACATGAGCGCTTCCGATCAGATGGTGGGCCACTTTGCCGGCCAATTCCAGAGCCTGGTCCTCGACCTTGAACACATGGGGCGCCAGGTCGACGAGGCGGCCGAGACGATCTCGCAGGTCAACCAGACCAACCATGAAATGAACGACGCGATCTCGCGCGTGGCCGGCCACAGCGCACAGATGCAGACTCGCATGGAAACCATGGACGAGCAGGTACAGGGCGTACGCATGCAAACCGAGAGCCTGCAGGAAATGCTGGCGGCGCTGCGCACCGGCCAAACACCGTTCGATACCCTGGCCAACATCCTGCGATCGCTGCGCGATGCATGCGAAAAGCTGCTGCATCGGGCCGAGCACGAGGGGCTGGATATATTCGACCGCAATTACCGGCAAATCGCGAACAGCAACCCACCGCGTTATCGCACTGCTTACGACGGCACGATCGACGAGCCGCTGCAAAAAATCCTGGATTTTGTGCTGGACCAACTGCCTGCGGGCTTCTACGCCATTCTGATCGATTCCAATGGGTATGCTCCGACGCACAATGGCCGGTATTCGCGCCCGCCTACCGGCGATGTGGCGCATGACACGCTGAACGCGCGCGACAAGCGTATATTCGATGATCAGATCAGCAAAGGGGCGGTCGCCAATAAAAACGGCGTCATGTGCCAGACCTATATGCGCGATACGGGCGAGATCATCACCGATGTCTCGATACCGGTCGATATGCATGGCGAGCGCTGGGGCGCGGTGCGCATTGGGCTGGACTACAGCCGCTACGAACAACTGATCGATCAGGTGCCCGAGCACAGGCAATTGGCAACTGCCTGAACTGCCTCGCTTAATCGGCTTTACTTCGGGGATCAGGGCGCATGCGCCCGGACTAGAATTCAGGCTTTCCCCCTAGTGTTGTACGCATGGCCGAAGACAGCGACCTGGAGAAGACCGAGCCAGCCTCGCCCCGGCGCCTTGAAAAGGCGCGCGAGGAGGGGCAGGTCGCGCGTTCGCGCGAGCTTGGAACCTTTCTGGCGATCGTGGCGGGCGCGGGTGGACTGTGGTATGGCGGCAGCCATAAAAACCAGACGCATAACGGCGTGTTGCGCCGCAGCCTGTGGTTTGATCCGGTCGCCGCCCGCGATAC
>JAKDMO010000187.1 GCA_030452305.1 Alcaligenaceae bacterium
GACCGACCGGGCTGCCGCCTCGGTGTCCCAGAGTTTCACGCCAAAAAACACCAGGTCCACCTCCCCGGCATCCGCTGGGGTGTCGGTTGCGCTGACCTGCTGGAGATGCATATTTCCAAGAGGGCTTTCGACACGCAGGCCGCGTTCGCGGATCGCTGCCAGATGCGCCCCGCGAGCCATGAACACCACATCATGACCGGCGCTTGCCAGGCGCGCACCGAAATAACCGCCCACACCCCCTGCTCCGACAACCAGGATACGCATGTCTGTCCACCTCTGAAATAACCATGCCGGCAGTCCGCCCGGCTGCCTGCTTCACCGTTCAGTATAGGAGCATTCAAATTCCATGGCGACGAGGTGGGAAAAATCTGGCAACAATGAAGTACGATACGATCCATGCCCCATCAAATCCGAATCGCTACGCTGGAAGACGATCCGGCTCAGATCGCACTGATTGACCATGTCCTGAATCAGGCCGGTTACTTCTGTGTACCTTTCACGACCAGCGGCGAGTTTCTGACTGCCTTGCAAGACCAGGAACCCTTTGACCTGCTGCTGATCGATTGGGAGGTTCCCGATATCAGCGGCCTGGACGTCGTGCGCTGGGTGCGCGTGCATCATGGACATGCCACACCGATTATCTTTGTCACCAGCCGCACCCTGGAGTCCGACATCGTGACGGGCCTGGGTGCCGGCGCGGACGACTACATCACCAAGCCTTTCGGCCACGCGGAACTGCTGGCCAGAATCGGCGCCCAGTTGCGCAGGCGCGGCCTGCCCTCGACAGCAGAGGCGGATTTCGGCTTTGGTCCATATACCATCGACATCGCCAACCGGGAAATCCGCCTGAACGACGAACCGGTCATACTCACCCCTAAAGAATTCGACCTGGCAGTACTGTTCCTGCGCAATCCCTGGCGTCTTTTTTCACGCGACACCCTCAGCACGATCATATGGAACCGCGAGGTGCCCGCCACATCGCGTACGCTGGACAGCCACCTGTCCAGTGTCCGCAAGAAACTACAGATCGGTCCGAAAACTGGTATGGTGCTGGTGGCATCGTATGCGCTGGGTTACCGTCTGGAACTCACGAATCACAGCAATTTTCCATCTCCGGGAACCGCAGCATGAATGCTCGCACGATCCGCCTCGGCCTGGCCTTCGCCCTGGTCTGTTCAGTATGGCTGGCGCCTGTCGGTGCGCAACCCATGGGCGCACAAGGCGAGGATTTCCTCTACAAAGTCGAACCAGCCGATACGCTTGAAGCACTGTCGCTACGCTATACACAGAATGCCTCAAACTGGCGTGAACTGCAGCAAATCAACCATATCGAGGACCCCTACCGGGTCCCCATAGGGTTCGTGCTGCGCATTCCGTTCCGCCTGATTCCAGAAGTCCCAGGCCACGCCCGCGTCGTGCATGTCACGGGCGAGGTCACGATCGAGGGTCGATCGCTGCAGGCCGGCGATACAGTCACAGCCGGCCAGGCCCTGCACAGCGGCCCCGCCGGGGTCGCCACACTGAAGCTGCCGGATGACAGCCTGCTTACGCTGTCGCCCGACTCCACGCTTATCCTGGACCGTTTGCACCTGTTCCAGGGCACGGGTCTGACCGATTCCATCCTCAAGATGAACGACGGTTCGCTGGAATCCATCGTAGCCCCCGGAGATACCGGCGTCGGGCGCTTCGAGGTGCGCACGCCGGTCACTGTAACGGGGGTACGAGGCACCCGCCTGCGGGTGTCTGCCGCTGCCGATGGCGTACGTAACGAAGTCGTCCAGGGCACCATGGCAATCGATACGCCCAAAGCCGCCGAGTTCACAATCAGGCAGGGCCAGGGTGCCGCCATCGGGCCAACCGGCGAGAACCTGGGCATACGGGCCCTGCTGCCGGCCCCAAACCTGCCGGTTCCGAAACGCACCGGGGGTCAGTGGGGCATGACGTTCCCGCCTGTACCAGGCGCACAGGCCTACCGGGTCCGGGTGACCAGCGACCCAGACGGCGCCCTGACAAGCTCTACCTCCGATTTCACCGAACCAACCGTGCAGTTTTCAGCCAACAAGCCGGGAACACATTATGTGTTTGTCCGTGCCATAGACGACCTCGGCCTGGGCGGAATCGATGCCGGCATGCCATTCGAGGGGCGCATCGTCCTGCAGACATCCGACGGTCGACCAGTACTATCCGGTAGCGGCCAGGCGATCGGGCTGGGCGAAACCTGAGCCTATGGCCGTACACGCCCCAATCCAGCCAGGGGTGTCGCGGCTGGATCGCCGAATCCTCCATGAATGGCTCGGCCTCACCGCTATCCTGCTCCTGTTGACCGGCGTACTGGGTTTTTTCCAGCAGACTCCTGTGATCGCGCAGCTCGATCACCTCGCATACGACATGACCATGCGCGCAACGGCGCGTCCACCCGCAGACAGCACTATTATCATCGTTGCCATCGACGACGACAGCATCGCCGCGCTGGGCTACTGGCCCTGGCGCCGCGCCACCCACGCAGAGCTGATCGATCGCCTGCATGAGGCGCGCGCGGTCGGCCTGGACATCATCCTTCAGGACAACAATCCCGCCTACCCGAACGACGACCACCGGCTGGCCGAGGCGATTGAAAAACACGGTCATGTCGTCCTGCCGGAAATATTCGATGCGCGGCGCAACGCACTGGCCATGCCCCTACCCATCCTGGCAAAAGCCGCTCATTCCCTGGGTCGTGTCGATGCCGCAGTCGACGACGATAGTGCAATTCGATCCATCGTCCTGCAACGCCATACGCCCTCGGGCGAACGACTGCCCCACTTTGTCGCTGCCCTGGCGGATGCAGGCCGCGACATGACCGCTGTCGATCGAGCCCAGGCCGTACCCGACGGCAGCCAGCGCCTGATCAACTACGCAGGACCCGCCGGCAGCTATACCGTTTATCCGTATGTTCAGGTGTTGAACGGAACCATCCCCACGTCAGCATTTCGCGACAAATACGTACTCGTCGGGGCCTGGGCATCGGGCCTGGGGGATCGGCTGCCCACGCCGACCGCCCGGGGCACCCCGATGCCCGGCGTAGAAATCCTTGCTAATGGCCTGCAAAACCTCAGGGACGATCTATGGATTCGCACACCCCGCCCCTGGCTCGCCGCCCTGTTTTCAATACTGCCGGTACTGCTGGTCTGCCTGTGGCAGCGTCGGCTGTCGCCGCGCCACTGCATCATGCTGTCCTTCGGTGCACTGATCGGCATCATCGTGCTGGACGGCTTGCTGATGCAATACGCTCGCATCTGGGTCCCACCAGCGGCGAGTCTGCTTGGCGTCCTCCTGGCTTACCCATTGTGGAGTTGGCGCAGCCAGGAAGCCACCCTGCAACATATCGACCGCGAGCTCGAGCGCCTGCACTCAGATCACAAACTCAGCCAGCCCGAGCTCGGACGGGGAGCACACGCGACCTTGCCCGCCCGGGCCACCCGCCTGCATCACTCAGTTGAAGCTCTGAGGCTGGCCGTGCACCAGCGAGAGGAGACCCTCCGATTCATTTCGCACGACATGCGTTCACCGCAAAATTCCATCCTGGCCCTGATTGAACTTCGACAACTGGGATCGGCCACGGTACCCGACCAGGAACTGCTCGAACGTATCGGGCGCCATGCGCACGATACGCTGAGCCTGGTCGACGGTTTCGTACAATTCGCCCGTGCGGAGAGCATGCAGCTCACGCTGCGCGAGCATGACTTGAACGACTTGGTATCCGGCGTATGCGATGAGCGCTGGGCCCAGGCCGCCCACCGATCGATCAACATCGAGTTCGAATCCCGGCACGACCATGCTCCCGCGCGCATCGACGCCGGACTGATCGCACGCGCCATCGGGAACCTTCTGGACAACGCCATTCAGTACAGCCCGGAAGGCAGCGCCATACGCTGTACGATTACGACTGCCCAGGACGGCTGGGCCGTCAGCGTACATGACCAGGGGCCAGGCATCCCATCGGAAAAAATTGAACTCATGTTCGCCCCCTTTGCGCGCCTGAACGAACGTCCGCACGACACACCGACAGGCAGCGGCTTGGGGCTGGCCTTTGTTCGCACCGTCATGCAACGCCACGGCGGCAGTGTTGAATGCCACAGCACCCCGGACGCGGGCAATACCTTCATCGCCACCCTGCCGGCGTGAGGGATTGTGTGGGGAGGTGAATAGAATGAGACACGAAGGGGGAGTGGTGCGCGGCCGTACACCAGCACCCCACATCCCGAGCACAAGACCTATCCCTACCTGCTGCGGGGCGTGACGGCCTATACTTCCAGACAGATCATGAACTTCCTGTGGCAGCCTGAGTCAGACACTATGGATCAGAGCTTACGACACCCATCAGGCTTTTTGCTACCTATGCGTGTTTCCTGGCCACAGCTTTCTTCAGAACCTCATTCATCCTAGTCTGCCAGCCTGGGCCGCCAGCCTTGAAAGCGTCGATCACAGCCTTGTCGTAGCGAATCGTCACGGCGACCTTGGGCGTCCCCAGACGCGGGCGCCCTACTCGCTTCAACTGCTTGAATTCTTCCGCACCCAGCTCGTAGGTGTCCGGGTCAGCCGCAATGCCACGATTGATCGCCACGTCCTCTTCAGGCGTGGGCATGATCAGTTTACGTTTGCTCGACATAGTTCCGTACCTCTCGTGAATTGGCCTTGCGCAGACTGATGACGTGCATCGTGTCTGCGCGCTGCGTGAACACCACACAATACAAACGGTCACCGATGACCGCATAGCCGATTTCCCGAACCTCGCCGTAATCGTGGCGGGTATCGGGCTTGGCCATCACCTTCGGCCAGTCGATTTTCTGGGCCAGCGACAACGAGACGCCATGCTTGCGCTGGTTGCTTCTGTCTTTGGCCGGGTCAAGGGTGATTTCCATATAATTATTGTAGTTACG
>JAKDMO010000188.1 GCA_030452305.1 Alcaligenaceae bacterium
TCTTAATTTTCAACCCGCAAAAATTTACAATAAAAACCGGGGCGGCCGGCTCAGGCACGGGCCCGAAGGCCCGGCTTGGAGAGGCCGCCGGGGCTGGGACTTATTCAGCCGCCTGGCTGACCATGGTTTTCACCATTTCCCACTTGCCATTCTTGACCTCGTAGATGGTGACCGCGATTTCTTTCAGGTCACCCCTGGCGTCATACGCAATGTGCTTGCTGGTGGCCCCGCTGCGCGTCAGCGCAGCCAGCTTGGGCAGGTATTTGGCTGGATCCGAGGAGCCCGCCTCCGTCATGGCCGTGATCATGTTCCAGGCGCCGTCATAGGCATAGGGGGAATAGACACCCGGCTCGGTGTCGAAGCGCGCCTTGTAGTCCTTCAGGAATTTTTCGCCGGCAGCCATGGTCTTCAGCGGCACGCCGGCCAAAGATGCATAGGTACCGTTGGCTGCGTCACCGGCCAGCTTCAGGAAGGTCGCGCTGCGGGTCATTTCACCGGACATCAGGGGCGCGGTGATGCCCAGGCGCACCATCTGGCTGCGCATCGGGCCGGACTGTGCATCCAGGCCGCCAAAGAAAATCGCATCCGGCGATTTGGACTTGATGTTGGTCAGGATCGCAGTGAAGTCGGTGGACTTGTCCGTGGTGTACTCGCGGGCGATGATCTCGCCGCCCGCCGCCTCGACAGCCTTGGCGACTTCATCGGCCAGGCCTTGTCCATATGCCGTGCGATCGTCGATCAGTGCGACCTTCTTTGCTCCCAATTCCTTCACAATGTATTCGCCATCGGCCGCGCCCTGCTGCGTGTCGCTGGTCATCATGCGAAAGGTGGTGTCATAGTCCTGCTGCGTGTATTCGGGCGACGTCGCCATGGCGATCTGCGGGATGCCGGCGTCGTTGTAGACGCGTGAAGCCGGGATGGTTGTGCCTGAATTGAAGTGCCCGAGCATGCCCTTGACGCCCTCGTCGACGATCTGCTGGGCGACCTGCACGGCAGTGCGCGGATCGGCCTGATCATCGCGCGAGATCAATTCAAATTGGGTGACCTTGCCATCGAGCTCAATGTTTTGCTTGTTGGCTTCTTCGAGGGCCAGCGTCAGGCCATTTTGCATATCCTCGCCGTAGTGTGCCTGCGGGCCGGTCAGCGGAGCAGCGAACCCCAGCTTGACGACCTGGGTGTCGGCGGCATGCGCCGGACCGAAGGCCAGACCCGCGAATACGGCTGCTGAAACAGCAAGCAGCTTGAAACGTGAAGTGGACGACATAAGGGTGGTCTCCTTGTTGGGGGCAAAAGGCTCGTAGCCTGAAAAAATGACGCCCCGAGTTTAGGTAAAAATAACGGCTTTGCAGTAGCTTTGTAACTAACCGATCATCATCAAACTGGCGTTGCCACCTGCCGCTGCGGTATTGATGCTGATCGACACCTCGCGCACCAGGGTTTCCAGCGCATAGTGGGTGCCTGCAGCCAGCTCATCCCGACCCAGGCCTTGCACCGGCACGATCGGCCCCTCGCGTTGCGCGACCTCCTGGGTCAGCACACGCAACTCGTCGCCGTCGCCTTCGAACAGCACCGCCTGGAAATCGCTTTGTGCAGCATCGGCCGCCGCCACCAGGCGTGCATCCGAATCCTCGCCCGCCCCATGAAACGCCTTGCCGGCGGGCGTATCGACGATCAACATGCGATTGCCTGTACGCTGACAAGCCTCGTGCTGCGCCCGAATACCGCGTTCTGTCTGAGCCTGGCACAGAACCGTGCCGCGAGGCTTGAGATGATAGGTGTTGCTCTCGCCGGTCGGGCCGGGTAGTGTCACCAGGCCCGCCTCGTCACCGATTGCGCAGGCAATCGGCAAACCACCCGGTCCGCGCGCCAGCAGACGCTGCAGATACAGCGGGCCACCGGCCTTGGGACCTGTGCCCGACAGGCCCTCGCCGCCAAAGGGCTGCACGCCCACGACCGCGCCCACGATATTGCGATTCACGTAGATATTGCCCGCATGGATCCCGCTGGTGACATGCCGCACGGTTTCGTCCAGACGGGTGTGCACACCAAAGGTCAGGCCATAGCCACCGGCGTTGATCGCATCAATCAGTCCATCGAGCTGGCTGCGGCGATAACGCAATACGTGCAGTACCGGCCCGAATACCTCGCGCTTCAGTTCGCCGACATCATCGATCTCGATGATCGAAGGGGCCACGAATGTTCCGTGCGTCGCCTCAGTGCCGAGGCTGATCTGCTCGATCGGGTGTCCCGCCTCGCGCATCGTCCGGATATGGGCCAGCAGGCCATCGCGCGCTACGGCGTCGATGACCGGCCCGACGTCGGCAGACAGCAACTCTGGATTGGCCACACTCAGCTCATGCATGGCGCCGCGCAGCATTTCAAGCAGATGGTCGGCACAATCGTCCTGCACACACAGCACCCGAAGTGCCGAGCAGCGTTGCCCCGCCGAATCGAATGCGGAATTCAGCACGTCGTAGACCACCTGCTCGGCCAGCGCAGAGGAATCGACGATCATCGCGTTCTGCCCGCCGGTTTCCGCAATCAGGGGGACGGGATGCCCCGATGGGTTCAGCCGCGCAGACACCGTGCGTGCGATCAGCCTGGCCACATCGGTCGATCCCGTGAACATCACGCCACGCACCTCGGGACTGGCCACAAGCTGTGCACCCACTGTTTCGCCCTGGCCAGGCAGCAATTGCACGGCTTGCTCGGGTACTCCGGATCGAACCAGAACCGCCACGGCCGCCGCCGCAATCAGACTGGTTTGTTCGGCGGGCTTGGCCAGCACTGTATTGCCGGCAGCCAGCGCGGCAGAGACCTGCCCCATGAAGATGGCCAGTGGAAAATTCCAGGGGCTGATGCATAGCACGGGCCCTAACGGCCGATGGGTATCGTTCGAGAAATTCTGCCGAATTTGCCGGGCATAGTACCTCAGGAAATCGACTGCCTCGCGCACCTCGGCAATCGCGTTCGGATAAGATTTTCCGGCCTCGCGGACAATCAGACCCATCAGTACCTGCATGTCCCCTTCCAGAGTCTGGGCGGCACGCTCAAGGCATTGCGCACGTTCTTCGACTGGGGTGGACTGCCAGATCGGCGCAGCATGCACCGCACGCACCAGCGCCTGCTTGACGTCCTGATCGGTCGCCTCGATCACATGACCCACGATATCCCGGTGATCGGCTGGATTGATCACAGGCCGGGCACGCTCGGCGTCCCATTCCCCGCCCGGCATGGGCGCGGCGCGCCATTCATACGAAGCGCTGCCCAGCAAGGCGGCAGACAGCGACCCCAGACGTTGCTCGTTGCTTAGATCCAGCCCTGCGGAATTCAGGCGCGCCTCGTCGGCCAGATACAGCTCGCGCGGCAGCGGGATTTTCTCGTGAGGCGCCCCCAGCGGCCGGATTTTCCGGACGGCCTCAATCGGACTGGCAATCAGGGTCTCGACAGAAATATCTTCGTCATTGATCTGATTGACGAATGAGGTGTTGGCGCCATTTTCCAGCAGGCGGCGTACCAAGTACGCCAGCAGGGTCTCGTGTACGCCGACGGGGGCATAGATCCGGCAGGGCCGGTTCAGCTTGCCCTGCGCTGTAGGCCCGACCACTTCCTCGTACAGCGGCTCGCCCATCCCATGCAGACACTGGAATTCATATTGCCCGGCGTAATAATTCTGACCCGCCATGTGGTAGATCGAAGCCAGGGTTTGGGCATTGTGGGTGGCGAACTGCGGATACACCGCATCGGGTACGGCAAGCAGTTTTCGCGCGCACGCCAGGTAGGATACATCCGTATGGATCTTGCGGGTGTAGACCGGATAGCCTTCCAGACCATCGATCTGCGCGCGCTTGATTTCGGTATCCCAATATGCGCCCTTGACCAGACGCACCATCAATCTATGTCGGCTGCGGCGCGCCAGATCAACCAGATAGTCAATCACGTACGGTGTACGCTTTTGATAGGCCTGGATCACGAAGCCCACACCATTCCAGCCTGCCAAGCGGTCATCAAAGCACAGAGACTCCAACAGATCCAGCGAAATTTCGAGGCGATCGGCCTCTTCGGCGTCAATGTTCAGGCCGATGTCATAACTGCGTGCAAGGACTGCCAGATCTGCGACCCGAGGCAGCAACTCGGTCATCATGCGCTCGCGCTGAGCCCGCGAATAGCGCGGATGCAGCGCAGAGAGCTTGATCGAAATGCCCGGCCCCTCGTAGATACCGCGACCCTGCGAGGCCTTTCCGATCGCGTGGATCGCCTGCTCGTAAGACAGGTAGTAGCGTTGGGCATCGGCCGCAGTCGTCGCCGCCTCACCCAGCATATCGTAGGAATAGCGGAATCCGGATTCTTCGAATTTGCGGCTGTTGGCCAGCGCGGCGGATATCGTCTGCCCGGTGACGAACTGCTCGCCCATCAGGCGCATCGCCATATTCACGCCCCGCCGGATCAGGGGCTCGCCCCCCTTGCCGATCAGACGTGTGACGGCCCGGGAAAGACCTTGTTCGCTGTTCACCCCCACCAGGCGGCCCGTCACCAACAGGCCCCAGGTTGCCGCATTCACGAACAATGAAGACGACTCGCCCACGTGGGCGCGCCAGTCCCCGCGGCTGATCTTGTCACGAATCAGGGCATCGCGCGTAGGACGATCAGGAATACGCAATAGCGCTTCGGCCAGGCACATCAGGGCCACGCCTTCCTGGCTGGACAGGGAAAATTCCTGAATCAGGCCTTCCACCCCGCCGCCGGCCCCCTTGCCACGCAATGCCTCAACCAAACGATGTGCGAGTGCCTGGGTGGATTCCGGGTCTGTGGGGGTCGCCAGATCGAGCAGCATGGGCATGCACTCGGTCTCGGGGCGCCGATATGCCGCAGTGATGGCGGCGCG
>JAKDMO010000189.1 GCA_030452305.1 Alcaligenaceae bacterium
GGCAGCCCATTCATCAGCGGCTCGGCCCTGTGGGTGACCAAGGCCGACAAGGCCCAGACCAAGGCCGTCACGCAGTTCCTGGCCTGGCTGGCCCAGCCGGATCAGGCCAGTACCTGGCACCAGGAAACCGGTTACCTGCCGCTGACCGCAGCCGCCTTTGCCAAGACACCCGCCGACTATTACAAGGATCTGGGGCAGTGGCACGATCTGGTCGCCGTCTACGCAAAGCCCGCGCCGCCCACCGGGCAGGGGTTTCGCATTCACAACTATTCCAGCATCCGCGCGAAGTTCCATGAAATATTGGACAAGGCCCTGAACGGCAATCAGCCTGCGGTGACAGCCCTGAAGCTAGCTGCAAGCGAGGCCAACAAACTGGTCAAGC
Organism: Alcaligenaceae bacterium; assembly: GCA_030452305.1. Lineage (GTDB taxonomy): Bacteria > Pseudomonadota > Gammaproteobacteria > Burkholderiales > Burkholderiaceae_B > Castellaniella. The sequence goes on from JAKDMO010000189.1 coordinate 383, forward strand.
AACGCTAGACAGTTTTCTCCGTCCGTAGATCTCAGTCTGGCGCGTGAGGCGTCGGCCCCCCAAGATAGGCACCAGGATCCATTCGATCCGGTGTCTATTTTTTTGGGGTGTGGCGTATGTTCAGGATTCTGTGGGCGGGGCTGCTGGTCATCGGGCTGGGCGCATGCGCCCAAATGCCCGATTGGCGCTGGTCCAAAGGGTTCGGCAATCTCGATGGCACGCTGGGTGCACGGGCCTACAGTTTCGACTGGCGGCTATCGGGCGATCCGCAGGTCGCACCGCTGCAGGTTTTCGATGACGGCCGCCGGACCTGGCTGCAGTTTGCGGGCGATCACGCTGCCCCGGCCGTGTTCCGGCGCGAGCCCTCGGGTGATGTGTTGCTCGACACGGCCCGCGAGGGTGGTTTTCTGGTGATCAAGGGGGTCTGGCCGCACTTGGTGCTGCGGGGCGGTCATCTGGTCGCCCATGTTCGCCAGGGGCCGGCGACCGACCCGGCGCCCACCGCTGCAGCCGTCGTGCCGCCGGTGGCCCTGGCAGCGGTCGAGGCCTCAGCGGTTCTGGATCCGCCTGCGCCCGTGGCTGAAATGCCCGAAGCAAACGATGCGGCGCTTTCGGATATGCCGCAGGACGTGCCGCCTGGGGTGCCGGTCATGCCGCTTGCATTGGAATCGCAGCCGTCCTCATCCAGCTTTCAGGTCAGTCCTGTGGACGGCAATCTGCGGCAGGCGTTGGTGCGTTGGGCCCGATCGGCCGGATGGACATTCGGTGCGGCCCACTGGGCAGTCAATGTGGATATTCCATTGGCGGGCAGTGCCCAGTTCGAGGGTGACTTCCGATCTGCCGTACGGCAGTTGCTGGCGGCCACAGAACTGGGCGACCGCCCGCTGCAGCCCTGTTTTTATGCGAATCGTGTGCTGCGTGTTGTACCGCATGCGCAGCGTTGCGATCGCACCCTCGCGCCGGGGGCGGTATGAGCATCCATCGAATTGTTCTGTTGCTGATGTGCTGCGTGCTGCAGGCGGGGTGCGCACTGTCTGAACGCCTGCAGCAGGCAGCGCGTGAATTCACACAGACTCGCGAACAGGTGCGGGCCGGGCATGCAGCCTTTGCCGCCACCATCGGGGACGCCGAGCTTCGCCTGGCCGACCAGGAGGTCGACAAACCCTGGCTGGTCGGCAAGGCCGAACCGCTGGCGCGCGAGCTCAGCCTGCCGGCTGCCTTGCGTGCCGAGGTGCGCACCACTTTGCTGTTCACCGATATGTCGGGCGGTTTGCCACGTATCGCCCATCGCATCGCCTCGGTGACCGGCATACCGGTCAACATCCGGCCTGATGCCTTGTTGCCGGCCTGGCATTTTCTGCCCCGCCTGGCCCAAGCCGAAGTCCGCGATCGGCAGCCGGCAGAGACCATCGATCCTTTCCTGTTATCGGGCGAGCCCGAGCCCCTGGCCCGAATCCTGGATCGGATCAGTGCTTCGTTCGGGGTGTCGTGGCGCTATCGCGATGAGCGTATTGAATTCTTTCGCACTCAGACCCGGGTATTCAATATTCGTGCGCTGACCATGGATGCACGGTCCGATGCCTCGCTGGGCCTGGGGCGCAGCCAGGATGACCAGGGCTTTGTCAGTGCCTCGAATACGCGCCTCACCAGCGGTGAACTGGATGTGATGAAGACCGTGCGTGCGCGTATCGAGCCTTTCCTGACACGGGCGGGCGTGCTGGTAGTCGAACCGGGTGCAAGTTCAAGCATCGTGGTCACCGACACCCCAGAGGTCCTTCAGCGCATCGCCCAGTACCTGGATCAGGAAAACCGGGCCCTGACACGGCGCGTCAGGCTGGTTTTCGAGGAAATCACCGTTTCGATGGAGGATCGCGCCGAGGTTTCTCTGGACTGGAACCTGGTATTTTCCAGCGCACGGATTGCCGCAGCCCTGGCTGTCCCCGGAATCGCGGCCGGGGGTGAGGTGACCGGCGCCCTGGGGGTAGGGGTGTCGAAAGGCCCATTTAGCGGATCCGAGGCCATTGTCCGTGCTCTGGGCGAGGCGGGTCGTCTGGTTCGGCGCAGCAGTGTGCCGATGCTGACGCTGAACCGGCGGCCCGTGACGCATGCGGTGCGCACAACGTTTTCGTATATTGATCGCATCGAAACAACGTCGATCCAGAGCGCTGCGGGCCTGGCTCTGCCCACGGTATCCGTCAGCCAAAAGGAAGAAACGGTCGGTTCCCTGCTGACCGTGGTGCCTGATGCCCAGGAAGACGGCCAGATCCTGCTGTCCCTGGCGTACGACAACACCGTGGCTCAGCCGCTGAAGACAATCACTTTTGGCGATAAGGCCAATCCGCTGCAACTTCAGCAGCTCACCATCGATGGGAATGGCACGGTTCAGCAGTTGGCACTGCAACCGGGCCAGCCCCTGGTTGTTTCAGGGTTCGACCGCAGTAGCCAAGAACACGCCGAACGCCGCCTGAACCCGGGCATGCCCGCCATTCTGGGCGGGGGCGACCAGATCGCATCGCAGCGCCTGACGACGGTCTTGCTGATTACCGCTCAGGTCGAAGAGGGATTCTAGATCATGGACAAGCCCTTGATCGTGGATGTCCAGGGCGCTCAGGTCGCGTTTGGGCTTGACTGGTTTCCTCTGGTGGGCGCACATCCCACCCTGATCGCCCGTGAGCTCGCCCGCCGACATGATGCGACTCATCGCGTGCTTTCAGGTCGCAATGCGGCAGCGGTCGGCCTCGCCCGGTTTCCTGCGGGCTATGCGCGGCACAGCAGGCTCTGGTCGGGCGCGCAGGTGTTTGCCCAGATGTATGCGACGGGTACGGTTGCGGCCGTGGTGGATCTCGACGGGCAGGGCTGGTGCGTGCTGGCGGCCCACGAGGGTGCGGTACTGGCCCGTGCCGACAAGATCCACGAGCAATTTGATGAGGCGTGTCGCACGCTCGACACGCTGAAGCAGGCCTACCCCAAACTTCGCAGGCTGGGTGCAGGCAGCGATGCGGACCCGGCCCCCTCGCTTGCCCAATTGGCCTCTGCAGTCTCGGACATTGCGCGACTTGATCGGGTGCGTCATCACTGGTTGCGCCGCACCGTGCTGTCGGGTGGCTTGGTACTGGGTGTGATCCTGTTCGGACCTCGCCTGGCGACTCTGTACGCCGGTGGGATTGATCCCGAGGTGGTTGCACGCACACCCCGGCAGGCCTGGGCCGAGGCCCAGGATGCCGTTCTGCGTAAGCACCACCTTCCAGGCGAGGCAGGCGCCCGGGTGCTGCTCAATACACTCTACGACCTGCCCGTCACAGTAGACGGGTGGTCGCTGCGGCAGGTGCGCTGTACTGCCCAGGGTGCGGGCGCTGCCTGTCAGGCGGACTATACCCGTGTGGCGCCGCGTGCAGACAATCGTGGCCTGTTGCAGGGTGCTCGCCCCGGCTGGCAAGTCCATTTCCTGTCGGTTGATCAGGCGCGGATCGACTGGTTTCTGTCTCTGGATACCGTGCTTGCCTCGCAGGCCGAGCTCCCGAATGCCGCCCATCATGAGGCCAACTGGGTCAGTGCCCTGCAGGCGATCCGGCCCGCGTTCACGCGTGTCCAGGTCGATCCGCCCCGGCCTCTGCCTATCGCCGCGCCCCGGGGGCCCGATAGCAGCCCGGTCGCGCGCCCCTCCGGGCTGCCACGTCATGCCACCCGTGTCTTGCGGATTGCGGGGCCGCTACGTGCCGCCAACCTGCTGATCCCCCTGTCTAAACATGTTTCCTGGAACCGGGCCGTCCTGAGCGTGGCCGGCCCGCAGGCCGGGCATGCCGGCAGCGGTCCACTCAATCTGACGCTCGATGGAGTCCTTTATGAAATCCAAGATTCTCGCGCTTAGCTGCCTGGTGCCGCTGATGTGGGTCGCAAGCCATGTTCCGGCACAGGGCTCTGGTGCCAATCCCGAAACATGGGAGGTCGAATCGGTGCGCGAACTGATGCGCCTGGATATGGAACGCGCGCTCGAGCAACGACGCCAATCATCCGGTCGCGCCATCACGGCGACCGAGCCTGTTGGGGCGTGGCAGGCGCCGCGCCTGGTCGCAATGTACGGGGTGGGCCGCAAGCTCATGGCCGAGGTCCTGGTCGGCTCGCATCCCTACCTGTATATCCGTGGGCAAGCTCATCCGGTGGGTCATGGCAAGGATCCGGACGTCTACCAGTTGCGTGGCATGACGGGTTCCTGCGTGCAGTTGCAGCGCGCCCAGGTCAGCCATTCGCTGTGCCTGCACGCTTTGCTGACGGCGGGGCAGCCATGAGGCGCCGCTGGTTGCGCAGGCAGGATCATTTGCCCGGCCTGCCTGCATCGGCCCGGGTGTTCGATATCGCCCGTGCGGTTGTCCTTGGGGATGCCCGGCAACTGGCACAGCTGGATCCCCCACCGCTACGCGTACTCAGTGCGGCGTTCGATGCCCTGAGTCTGGCCGACCGGATTTGCCCGGTCG
>JAKDMO010000031.1 GCA_030452305.1 Alcaligenaceae bacterium
TCCCCTGACCTCTCGCATCTGCGGCTCCTGCTTGGCCACCCGGGAAGCACGCTCCAGGATTTTGCCAGCCGGGGCTTGTGTGCTGTTGGGGATGTGCAGCCGCCCTATGGAAGCCGAATTCTGCCAGGTCGGGATACGTCACGGTTGATGGGTTCTGAAACTATCCGGTAGAGATGAGGACATGACACCGGAAACGATGAACCACAGGTACCCTATCCAGGCTTGTTGAGGCTGGTGTATTTGAAGTAAGTGTCAGTCGCCTTGGTTTATAAAATCCGGGGGTGTGCTTTCCGGGAACCCACACGGCGCACACCCCCGGATTTTATAAATCGAGGTGCGCTTAAGAACCCGGGCTAATCGCGCTCGGGGATGTTCAGGCCGCGGATTACGGCGGGGCGGGTGACAAATTCGGCCAGGGCGCGCTGGACTTGGGGGAAGTCCTGGATGCCTACGAGGTCACCTGCTTCGTAGAATCCGATCAGGTTGCGTATCCAGGGAAAGGTAGCGATGTCGGCGATGCTGTATTCATCGCCCATGATCCAGGTGCGGCCGGTCAGGCGGCCTTCCAGAACGCCCAGCAGGCGTCGGGATTCGTCGACGTAACGCTGAAGCGGGCGCTTGTCCTCGTAGTCCTTGCCGCCGAATTTATTGAAAAACCCGATCTGGCCGAACATGGGCCCGATGCCGCCCATCTGGAACATCAGCCACTGGATGGCCTCGTAGCGGCCGGTTGCGTCCTGGGGCAGAAATTGCCCGCTTTTGTCGGCCAAGTAGATCAGAATCGCGCCGGATTCGAATAGGGCCAGGGGCTGGCCGCCCGGGCCGTTGGGATCCAGGATGGCCGGGATCTTGTTGTTTGGACTGACGGACAGGAATTCCGGCGTCATCTGGTCCTTTTTATTGAAGCTGACCAGATGGGGCTCGTAGGGCAGGCCGGTTTCCTCTAGCATGATCGAGGCCTTGACCCCGTTGGGCGTGGGCAGGGAATAGAGTTGGATGCGGTCGGGGTGGCTGGCAGGCCATTTTTTAGTGACAAGGAAGCTGGATAAATCGGTCATGTCTGTCTGTGCTCAGGCAAAAGGTGTGTGATGGGGTATTGTCACCCAGTTCCGGATTTCGGGCAGAACGGCCGGACCCATCGTTTGGCGTCTATTGGGTGGGTAGTACACTCTGTCGGCCCACTGTGCGGAATGGATTCCGTCACGGTGGGCACCTTGTTCACCAACACCACACACGCTATGGCCCTGCGCGCAACCATCTACAAAGCCGAACTGAACGTTGCGGATAATGATCGTGCCTACTATGGCAGCCATGCGCTGACGGTAGCGCGGCATCCGTCCGAGACGGATGAGCGTCTGATGGTGCGGCTGGTCGCCTATGCGCTGTATGTGAGCGATGACGGGTTGCTGACGTTCACGCGAGGGCTGAGCGAGGCGGATGAGCCCGCGCTGTGGCGTCGGGATCTGACGGGGGCGGTCAAACAGTGGATCGAGGTGGGCCTGCCAGATGAGCGGCGGCTGTTGAAGGCTTGTGGGCGCGCCGATGAAGTGATTGTGTTCGCCTACGGGCGCAGCGCGGATATCTGGTGGGCAGGGGTCAGGCATAAATTGGCGCGGGCGCGCAATTTGAAAGTCTATATGCTGCCTGTGGAGGGCACCCTGGCGCTGGCGGCTTTGGTCGAGCGCAGCATGGTTCTGAATGCCAATGTACAGGACGCCATCGTGTGGGTGTCGGGGGAAAAGGGCGAGGCCAGCCTCGAGGTCGTGCCCCTGAATTGATACCGGTGGGGGTATACGCCGTGTCTGAATAGCCGTACTCTAAGTGCTGTCTTAATCAAGACGGGAACGGCATGGACGCTCTTTTCCTGGCCCGGGTTCAGTTCGGATTCACGATCTCTTTTCACATCATTTTCCCGGCCCTGACGATCGGGCTGGCCGCCTATCTGGCGGTGCTCGAAGGGTTGTGGCTGCGTACGCGGCGTGAGGTCTATATGGACCTCTATCACTTCTGGCTGAAGGTGTTTTCCGTGGCCTTTGGCATGGGGGTGGTGTCCGGCCTGGTCATGGCCTATCAGTTCGGTACCAACTGGAGCGATTTTTCGCGGTTCGCCGGTGGTATCACCGGGCCGCTGCTGACCTACGAGGTCATGACGGCATTTTTCCTAGAGGCCGGGTTCCTGGGCGTGATGCTGTTTGGCCTGAAACGCGTCGGGCCGGGCCTGCATTTTGCTTCTACTGTGGCGGTGGCCGTGGGTTCGTTGATCTCGGCCACGTGGATTCTGGCCTCGAATAGCTGGATGCAGACTCCCCAGGGGTTCGAGGTGATCGATGGGCGGGTGGTGCCCGTGGATTGGCTACAGGTGATCTTCAATCCGTCTTTTCCGTATCGCCTTGTCCACATGTCGTTGGCCGCGTTCCTGGCGACGGCTCTGGTGGTGGGGGGCAGCGCGGCCTGGCACTTCCTGCGGGGGCGGGATAATGGCCCGCTGCGCATGATGTTCTCGATGGCGATGTGGATGATCCTGGTGGTGGCGCCCATCCAGTTGCTGGCGGGCGACCAGCATGGGCTGAATACGCTGGAATACCAGCCGGCCAAGCTGGCGGCGATCGAAGGGCATTGGGAAAATACGCCGGGCGAGGGCGTGCCGCTGATTCTGTTCGGCTGGCCGGATATGCAGGCCGAGACCACGCGCTATGCCCTGGAGATCCCGCGTGCGGGCAGTCTTTTGCTGACCCATAGCTGGGGTGGTCATATTCCGGCGCTGAAGGACTTTGCGCCTGGCGACCGGCCGAACTCCACTGTGGTGTTCTGGAGCTTTCGTGTGATGGTGGGGCTGGGCCTGCTGATGATCGTACTGGGCTTCTGGGGGCTAGGATTGCGGCGTGGTCAGCGCCTGTATCAGTCAAAGTCTTTTCTGCGTTTCGGCCTGGCCATGGCGCCCGCCGGGCTGGTGGCGCTGCTGGCGGGGTGGATCACTACCGAGGTCGGGCGGCAGCCCTGGCTGATATATGGGCTGATGCGCACGGCGGATGGCGTCTCGCCCACCCATACGACGGGACAGATGGCGCTGACCCTGGGGATTTTCGTGGTGGTCTATTTCGTGGTGTTTGGCGCGGGCACGCTGTATGCGCTGCGCCTGATCGCCAAAGGCCCGGTGCCGGGCGAGGCGGCAGCCCTGTTGGCGGGTGGGCCGGGCGAAGCGCACCAGCCCATGAGGCCTTTGTCGGCGGCAGGCGACGCATCACAGGAGGTTCAGGATGGGAATTGACTTGCCCCTGGTGTGGGCCGTGATCATCTTGTTCGGGGTCATGATGTACGTGATCATGGATGGCTTTGATCTGGGCATCGGCATCCTGTTCCCATTCTTTGGCGCCAAAGAAGACCGCGACGTGATGATGAATACCGTCGCCCCGTTCTGGGATGGTAACGAGACCTGGCTGGTGCTGGGCGGCGCGGGCCTGATGGCCGCCTTCCCGCTGGCGTACTCGGTGATCCTCAGTGCCTTGTACCTGCCAATTTTCTTTATGCTGATCGCCCTGATCTTTCGGGGTGTGGCTTTTGAGTTCCGTTTCAAGGCCCGGGCCGAGCGGCGCTGGCTTTGGGATCAGTCCTTTGTGGGCGGGTCCGTGGCGGCGACCTTTTTTCAGGGGGTTACGCTGGGTGCGTATCTGAATGGCATTACGGTGGCCGACGGACGTTATGCGGGCACGGCCTTTGAATGGCTGACGCCATTTTCCGTATTCACCGGGCTGGGGTTGATTGCTGCCTATGCGTTATTGGGTGCGACTTGGCTGATCATGAAGACCGAAGGGCCGCTGCATGAACGCATGCGGCAATTGACGCGATCCCTGGCTTGGGTCTTGCTGGGGGTCATTGTCGTGATCAGCCTCTGGACGCCATTTGCCCACCCGCAGATTGCGGCCCGCTGGTTCAGCTTTCCCAATCTGGTCTGGTTCGCTCCGGTACCGCTGCTGGTGCTGCTGACGGTCTATGGTCTGCTGCGCAGTGTACGCGGCGAAAACCACTTGTCGCCCTTCATCCTGGCGTTGATCCTGGTGTTTCTGGGCTACAGTGGTTTGGGCATCAGCCTGTGGCCGTATATCATTCCGCCGGATATCACGATCTGGCAGGCGGCCGGCCCGGCGCAAAGCCTAGGCTTTACCTTGGTGGGTGCCCTGCTGGTCATCCCCGTCATCCTGATGTATACGGGTTTTGCCTATTGGGTGTTTCGTGGCAAGGTGCGGCACGGCGAGGGCTACCATTGAAGCCTGATGCGCCGATGACAGGCGCACGGGTCACGCGCTGGACGAGGCGTGTCGCCTGGTTGCTTGCGCTATGGGCTGCGGGGGTTGCGGTACTGGGGATTGCCGCCTGGGTACTGAAAGCTGTGATGCGGGCAGTGGGCCTGGCAGCCTGACAGCGCCTTGCCTGGCAAGTCCATGCATCCGACTCAGTGCACAGACTAACCAAACAAGGCACTAACCAGGATCAGCGTTTGGCGATATCGGCCTGGGCCTGTTTCACCAGATCAGGGTCGATCTGCTTTGCCCACTTGTCAAACACGGGCTGGGTCACTCTTGCGAAGGCATCGATCTGCTCGGGCGTCAGCGTGGTGACGGTCACGCCGTGGCTTTCGATTTCCTTGAGCAGCGACGGATCGGCTGCAGTCACACCCTTGCGGGCGATCACGATTTCCTGCTTGCCGGCCTCGATTGCGGCCTCGCGCACGATTTTCTGGTCTTCGGGTGTCCAGGAGGCCCAGACATCCTTGTTCACCACGAAAATCAGCGGATCGGCTACGTAGTTCCACAGGGTCAGATATTTTTGCGCGACGTCATAGAGCTTGGCGCCGGCATAGATCGCCAGGGGGTTTTCCTGGCCGTCGACTGCGCCGCTGGCCAGTGCGGGCTGGGCGTCGGCCCAGCTCATTTGCGTGGGGTTTGCGCCCAACGCCGTGAACGTGTCGATGTACAGGGGCGAGCCTACGACACGCAGCTTCATGCCCTTGATGTCGTCGGGGGTGACGACCGGGTGCTTGGAGTTGCTGAGCTGGCGGTAGCCGTTTTCACCCCAGGCCAGGGGCACCACGCCCTTGTGCGACAGAGTCTCGAACAGGGCTTCGCCCACCGGGCCCTGGGTCAGCGCGTCGATGGCCGCGTAATCGGGCATCAGGAAAGGCAGCGAGAAAATGTTCAGCTTCTTGACCTGCGGGGACCAGTTGATCGTCGAGCCGATGGCCATGTCGATCACGCCCTGGCGGATGGCGGTGAATTCGCGGGTCTGGTCGCCCTGTACCAGCGAGGTGCCCGGGTAGATCTTGATGTTGATGCGCCCGTCGGTGCGTTCGCGCACCAAGTCGGACCAGATCACCGCGCCCTGCCCCCACGGGAAGGTGGTGCCGACCACGATGGACAGCTTGTATTCCGATTTGTAGTCTGCGGCCTGGGCCGTGGCGCTGACCGTCAGCGCGGCCAGGGTGCAGGTGAGGGCACCCATCAAAGTACGTAGTTTCATTTGACTCCTCCTGATTAAATTTTAATAGCCCAGGTAGCGCGGCAGCCACAGGGCAATTTCCGGGAACAGAATAACCGCTATCAGTGCGCAAAGCATCCCGCCGACCAGCCACAGCACGTAGCGCACGGTGCTTTCTATGGGCACATTGGCGATTTTGGACGAAACCATCAGATTCACGGCCACGGGCGGGGTGAACTGGCCGACGGCGACCATCAGCGTCAGCAGCACACCGAACCACACCACGTCCCAGTGGAAGGCCTGGACGATGGGCATGATCAGCGGTACGAAAATCAGGAAGATCGAAATCCCGTCCAGGAACATGCCCAGCACGATCAACAGCAGGATCACCAGCGTCAGCACGCCGTATTCCCCCAGGCCCGAGTGGACGATGGCCTCGGTGATCGGGTCGATGATGCTCAGTGTGGACAGCGACCAAGCGAAAATACCTGCCAGCGTCACGATCAGCATGATGACGGCCGACAGTTCGCCCGCCTCGCGCAGGATGGGAAACAGGTCTCGCACCGTCATGGTGCGATGCACGAATATACCGATGAACAGGCCGTAGAACACCGCCACCACGGCGGCTTCGGTGGGTGTGAAGTAACCCATGCGCATGCCGCCCAGAATGATGACCGGTGCGGCCAGCCCCCAGATTGCTTCATACAGGCTGCGCCAGAAGGGTGGTCGGGGCTCGGCGGCTTCGCGCTGGCCCATATTGTCGCGGCGCGCCAGCCAGACGGCTGGAATGATCAGGAACACACCCGCCAGAAGGCCGGGGAACATGCCGGCCGCAAACATCGCGGGTACCGAGGCCTGGGGCACCAGGATGGAATACACGATGAACGCGATCGATGGGGGAATCAGGATGTCGGTCGAGGCACCCGCTGCGATGATGCTGGCCGAATATGGCGGGGGATAGCCGGCCCGGTTCATGGCCGTGATCATGACGGCGCCCACGGCGGCGGCACAGGCGGGGCCGGATCCCGAGATGCCGCCCAGAAACATGGCGACGCTGATGGCGACGACGGCCAGCATGCCGGGGCCGCGTCCCGTCATCGAAATGGCCAGGCGCACCAGGCGGGCGGCCACACCTGAACGATCGAAAATCGAACCCACCAGCACGAACATGGGGATCGCCAACAGCGGATATTTCGCCAGGCCCGCGTAAAAGCTTTGCGACACGGCCATCATGCCGAACCAGTGCGTTTCCGGGTTGGCCAGGGCGATGGCCAGCGATCCGGCCGCCCCCAGGGACACCCCCACGGGCACGCCGATAATCATCAGTATGGCAAACAGCGTGAACAGCAGTGTCGGGATCATGGCGCGCTTCGCAGTCGGCGACGCAGCATGCCCAGGATACGCAGGCTGATGCCTGTCGATAGAATCGGCAGCCACATGGAATACCACCAGGTCGGCACCCCGATGGCGGGTGAGGTATCGCCCCAGTTGAACTCATCCAGCGCCATGCGCGCGAGCACGATGGTGAGCATCACGAAAAACAGCAAAGTAATGGAATCCGTGAGTACGCCCAGTCGATATTGGCGTTTGGCCGTGCCGCCATCGGCGAACAGTTCGATACGGATATGTAGTTTACGTACAAAGGCCGATGAGCCGGCGCTCATGGTCAACACAATCAGCAGAAAGATCGAGATTTCCTCGGTCCAGGCGAAAGACTGGTCGGTCATGTAGCGCACGATGACGTTTGCCATGGTGATCACGGCCAGGGTCCCCAGCGACAGGACGGTCAACCAGTCCTCGATGAGCAGCGGTACGCGTACATCGGGATCGGGCGGAGGTGGAGGCAGTTCCGGAATCGGTTCGTCAGACGGGGTCGAGCTATGCATGGGTGTGGGCCGGGTGGGGCGAGTTCTTTTTCGAGGATTGCTTCTTGGGTTTTTTCTTGGGTGCTACCGCCAGCATGGTGCCCCGGCAGTCGGGCGCACCGCACAGGCAGCGATAATTGTTTTTCAGGGAACGCGTGATGCGCTCTTCGGTGACCAGACCGTAATCGTAAAACAGTTCTGCGCCTGCGGGTATGTCACGCAGGGCGTAGATCGCCACGCGCGCACTGTCAGACGATTCACGCGCCTCGCAGTTCGGCGCACAGGAATGGTTGATCCAGCGGGCATCGTTGCCGCGTCGCCCACCGTCGATCACCTGCCCATTGCCCAGTGCGAAATAAAAGGTATGGTAAGGGTCATCGGGGTTCACCGGCCATTGTTCATCAGCCTGTTCGGGGGTGATGCGTTGCCCGCTGTAATTCAGGATACGGGTATTGGCGGGGATATCACGCGCGGCAAACACCCCCTGGCCGTGCAGGGGCGAATCGTGTACGACATGCCACGGGGCAGGGCGTGTTGTCATGGGGGCGGATGAAAAGCGATAAACTCGCACATTATCCCTGATTTGATGGAACGAGGCTTACGGTTTTGAATACGTCCGTGGAAACCCTCAGCCGTAATGGCGCACAAGTCCTGCTCGACACCCTGATCGGCCTGGGCGTGGATACGATTTTCGGCTATCCCGGCGGGGCGGTCCTGCCGCTGTACGACGCGTTGTACGCCGAATCGCGTATTCGCCATGTGCTGGTCCGCCACGAACAGGGGGCGGTGCACGCGGCCGAAGGCTACGCGCGCACTACCGGGCGCCCTGGTGTGGTGGTGGTGACTTCGGGGCCGGGCATGTCCAACACCACCACGGGCCTGCTCGATGCCCTGTGCGATTCGATTCCTGTGTTGTGCATCAGCGGTCAGGTCGCCACCGGCGCGATCGGCACCGACGCGTTCCAGGAATGCGATGCAATCGGCATTTCGCGGCCGGTGACGAAATGGAACGCGCAGATCCGTCGCAGCGAGGACGTCGCCGCCCTGGCCGACAAGGCCTATCGCCTGACACGCGAGGGGCGCCCCGGCCCGGTGCTGCTGGATTTCCCGAAAGACATTCAGATCGCCGCCGTGCCGCCTGAATGGCGGCAGGCCGAGTCCGGCGCGGCGCTGGGTGTCGAACCCGCCTCGCCCGTGACTGAGGCCGCGATCAAGCGCGCCGCCGCCCTGATCGCACGCGCCCAGCGGCCGGTGTTCTATGGCGGGGGCGGATTGATCAATTCAGGCGTGGATGCCTGCCAGGCCTTCACCAGTCTGGTTCGAGACACGGGTGCCCCATGTACGCTGACGCTGATGGGTCTGGGGGCCTTGCCTGCCGACGACCGGCAGTTCCTGGGCATGCTGGGCATGCACGGTACCTTGCAGGCCAATCTGGCCATGCACCATGCCGATCTGATTATTTGTGTGGGTGCGCGTTTCGATGACCGGATTACCGGGCGCCTGTCGGACTTCTGCCCGCATGCCGCCAAAATCCACCTGGACATCGACCCGGCATCGATCAACAAGGTCGTGCGCGCCGACGTTGCGCTGGTCGGCGATTGCTACCCAATGCTGCGTGCACTGCACAAGGAACTGGGTGAGTACGAGTTGCAGGCTGATCGTCTGGATGAATGGTGGCAACGCATTGCAGTCTGGCAGGCGCGCGACTGCCTGAGGGTCGAACCGTCCACCGAGCACATCCTGCCGCAGCATTTGATGCAGCGCATCGACCACATGCTGGACGGCCGCGATGCGATCGTGGCGACCGATGTTGGTCAGCACCAAATGTGGGCCGCCCAGTACATCCGCATCAATCGCCCGAATCGTTGGCTGACTTCGGGTGGCGCGGGCACCATGGGCTACGGCCTGCCTGCGGCGATCGGCGCGCAGATTGCCCATCCCGACAAAACCGTGGTCTGTGTCAGCGGCGATGCGTCGGTGCTGATGAACATCCAGGAACTGGCAACCGCCATGCAGCACCAGGCGGCGGTCAAGCTGATTCTGTGCAACAACGGTCATATGGGCATGGTGCGTCAGTGGCAGGAATTGATCCACGAGGGGCGCTACAGCCATAGTTATAATGCGTCAATTCCTGACTTTGTGGCGCTTGCGCGCGCCTTTGGCTGGGGTGCGGCACGGATCGAGGATCCGGTGGATCTGGATGGCGCGCTTGAGGCCTGCCTCGCGCATGAGGGGCCATATTTTCTGGACGTGGCAGTGGTGCCATTGCAGAATTGCTTTCCGATGATGCCGGCGGGCTACGGGCACCAGCAGGTGATGCTGTCCGAGGACACTTGGTACGTTGAGGCCTGATGCAACGCGGATTGCTTGTGTGCCCCGCGGTCCTTGCCCCGCACAATGGTCGGGATATGCTTGAATCGCACCGGATAACGCAGTATTTTTGATCGGTTTTGACAATAAACACCCTTGGATGGGGAAGGAGACTTAAGGATGCACGGGAAACATTTGCTCAAGTGGCTGCTTGCCGCCTCGCTGGTTGGCGCCACTGCGGTTGCGCCGGTCATGGCGCAGACCACACTGAAGATGGCCTATGCCTTATCGGAAAACTCACATTACGGCGCCGGCGCCGCAGCCTTTGCAACATCGATCGAAGGCGCCACGAACGGCGAATTCAAGATCCAGCAATTCGCCAACAGTGCACTGGGCGGCGAGCGCGAGGTGATCGAGGGCCTGCAGCTGGGCACCATCGACCTGGCAATTGTGTCGACTGGTGCGACGCTGAATTTCGTGCCGGAAACGGGCGCGCTGGACATTCCTTTCCTGTTCCGTGATCTGGCGCATGCGCGCAAGGTGCTCGATGGCAAAATCGGCCAGGATATGCTGGCTGAATTCCCCAAGCGCGGTTTGATCGCGCTGGCCTGGGGTGAGCAGGGCTTCCGCCACCTGACCAATAATGTGCGTCCGGTCAAGGAACCCGCCGACATCAAGGGGCTGAAGATCCGCACGACGGAAAACCCCATCCACATCGCCGCCTTCCGCGAGCTGGGTGTGCTGGCCACCCCCATGGCCTGGCCCGAAGTCGCCACGGCACTGCAGCAAGGCACGATCGACGGTCAGGAAAACCCGCTGTCGGTGATCGTGTCAGTCAAGATGTGGCAAATGCAGAAATATCTGTCGCTGACCGCGCACGTCTATGGGCCGGCGCTGGTGCTGATGTCTCCGTCGGTCTATGAAGGCCTGTCGGATGCGGACAAGGCCAAGTTCAAAGAGGCGGCTCACCTGTCGGCCATGGCCATGCGTGACTTCGTCGATCAGGTGGAAAAGGACGGCATCGAAGAGCTCAAGTCCCATGGGATGCAGGTCAATACCGTTGACCATGCAGCCTTCGTGAAGGCAGTCCAGCCCGTCTATCCGCAGTACTACGAGCAGTTCGGCAAGGAACTGGTGGAAGCCATCCGCAATACGCAATAGACCATGCAGATTCTGCATCGTGTGGATCGAGGCCTGTTCCGGCTGGTCTCGATCGTCGCCCAGTGCTTGCTGGTCACCGCAGTGGCTGCGGGCTTCTACCAGGTTCTGGCGCGCTTCGTGCTGGAGTCGCCCTCGGCCTGGAGCGAGGCCTGGACCCGGGCTTCCGTGATCTGGGCGGTGATGCTGGGCGTGGCCCTGGCCTTTCGCCAGGGCGCCATGCTCAGCGTCGATATGCTGCACAGCTACCTGGGCGGCACCCGTGCGCGGGCGCTTGAACACCTTGTTCTGGTGATCGTCGTGGGCTTCCTGGGGTTTCTCGCCTGGGTGGGCGTCGAGATGACCTGGCGTGTACGTTTTCAGACCATGCCCAGCCTGGACGCTTCGATTTCGTGGGTCTATGTGGCCATTCCCATCGGCGCCGTGATGTCGCTGATCGGCGTCGTGGCGTATTGGGCCGAGGGGCCACGCCGCACTCACATCGATAATATTTAGAGCCGAACCCATGCCACAGTTGATGGTTGTATCGATGTTGCTGTTCTTTGTCCTGACCGTGCCGGTGGCGGTGTCGATCGGGCTGGCCAGCATGCTGGGCGTAGGCTATGACGGGCACATGACCTGGCTGGTGATTGCCCAGCAGCTGTATGCTGCAATGGACAAATACCCGCTGATGGCGGTGCCGTTTTTCATCCTGGCCGGGAATCTGATGGAGGCCGGCGGGATTTCCGAGCGCATGGTCGAATTCGCCAAGAGTGTCGTCGGCGGTGTGCAGGGCGGCCTGGCGTGCAGCTGTGTGGTGACCTGCATGATTTTCGCTGCGGTGGCAGGGTCCAGTGTTGCGACGACTTTTGCGGTGGGGGCGATCCTGATCCCGGCGATGGTCAAACACGGTTATCCCGCGCCGTTTGCCGCCTCGCTGCAGGCCTCAGCTGCCGAATTGGGCGTGATCATTCCACCGTCCATTCCCATGATTCTGTACGCGGTGTCCACAGACACTTCGGTGGGGGAAGTCTTTATCGCCGGGGTCGGGCCCGGGATACTGATCGCTGGCTGCTTGATGGGCTATGTCTGGTGGTATGCGCGTCGCAACGGCCTGGGCAAGCGCGACGGCGAAGGGCGCCTGCCGATCGGCGAGTCCTTCCTGCGCGCATGGTGGGCCCTGCTGATGCCCGTCATTATCCTGGGCGGGATCTACGGCGGGGTCTTTACCCCGACTGAGGCCTCGGCCGTGGCGGTGGTCTATGCGCTGTTCGTGGGAATCTTCATCTACCGGCGCTTGAACTGGAAAACGCTGTCCCAGACGTTCCATCGCTCGGTCGTGTCTACGGCCATCATCATGTTCATCATTGCCAATGCAGGGGTCTTTGGCTTCCTGTTGAACCGGGCGGGCGTGCCGATGGCATTGGGCGACTGGCTCGCACATATCTTTCACAGCGAATACAGCTTCCTGCTGGGTGTGAACGTCGCCCTGTTTTTCATCGGCATGTTCATCGAGACCTCGGCCTCGATCGTGGTGCTGGCCCCCTTGCTGCTGCCTGTGGCGGTGCAGTTCGGGGTAGATCCCGCGCACTTCGGGGTCATCATGGTGGTGAATCTGGCGCTGGGCATGGTGACACCGCCTTTTGGCGTCAACCTGTTTGCCGCCTGCACGGTGGCCAAGGTGCCGATCGAACGGCTGGTGCGGCCCCTATTGCCGTTTGTGGGCGTGGTGCTGACCTGCCTGCTGGTGATTACCTATCTGCCTGAGTTATCGCTATATTTCAGGGATCTGGTGTACCACTAGGCAGAAAGGGCGTCTGGACGCGTCATGCTGCGTTGCAAATTCTCGCGATAGCATTGCTATCGCTGTGATTTGCGCCTTGCCTGACACGCCCAGGCATCCCTTTCAGTGCGCAATTAAGCCGAAAATGTTCTAGAAAGCGGGGCCGTCGTCTGCTGGTATTGATGTTTTCTTTGCCGCTTTTTTGGCGGTGCTTTTCTTTGCGGTGGCTTTTTTGGCCGCCGTCTTTTTCGTTGCAGCCTTTTTCGCAGGCGCCTTTTTTGCCGCAGAGGTTTTCTTTGCTGCGGACTTCCCGACCGCCTTCTTGGCCGCTGTTTTGGCACCGGCCTTGGGCGTGCGGACCTCGAATTCGAAGCCGATCTTGCCGTTTGCCTGCTTGGACAGGTAGGCCTTGAACTTGCGGTTGGTGCGGCTGGATACGAAGCCGTCCAGTAGAGAGGTCTTGCCCTCGGACAGCAGTTTGCGGACCTGGTCGGGGGATATTTCCTGCTGCAGGATGATCTTGCCCGTGCGGAAGTCGCAGGTCTTGTCCGGGCCCACGGATTTTTCGCAGACGTAGTTCAGGCCGTGCTCAAAGACGCGGCTGCTGCATTTCGGGCAGGCGCCCAGCGATTCCCGGCCCGAGAAATCTACGGGCTCGGTGTCCTCGTCGTCTTTTTGGCCGAAATCGAATTCCAGCTTGTACTCGTCGGTGATGCGCAGCAGTGCGGCAAAGGGGCGTCCCATCTTGCTGATGAAACCCGTCAGCGGACCCAACTGGCGCTGGGTCAGCAGTTCCTCGACCTCGGCGGTCTCGAAGGTGCGCCCGCCCGGGTGCTTGCCTATGGAAAAGTCGCAGTTCGTGCAGGCGTAGCGGCGGTAGTTTTCCTTGACCACCCCGCCGCACTTGGGGCAGGGGGTCGTCAGCGTGGCATAGTCGCCAGGCACGGTGTCGCGCTCGTATTCCTTGGCGCGTTTCACAATGACCTGGGTCATTTGCGCAATTTCACGCATGAAGGCATCGGGATCGAGTTCGCGTTGCTCGATCTGCTTGAGGCGATGCTCCCATTCGCCGGTGAGTTCGGGCGAGGTCAGTTCGTTGACGCCCAGCCCCGAGAGCAGGGTCATCAATTGGCGCGCCTTGGCACTGGGGACCAGATCGCGTCCCTCGCGGCGCAGATAGCCTTCGTTCAGCAACCCTTCGATGACGGCTGCACGCGTGGCCGGGGTGCCCAGGCCGCGCTCGGACATGGCCTCGCGCAGCGCCTCGTCGTCGACCAGCTTGCCCGCGCCTTCCATGGCCGAGAGCAGCGTGGATTCATTCAGGCGTGGCGGTGGCTTGGTGGCCAGGTCGCGAGCCTCGATATCCTCGGTGCGCACGGTTTCGTCCTGGGCGACAGCGACCAGCGAGGCCTCGGCACCCTGGGCGTCGCGCCCGTAGATGGCCAGCCAGCCGGGGGACACCAGAACCTTGCCTTCGGTTTTGAAGTGATGGCCCGATACCGTGGTGACACGGGTGGTCACGCGAAATTCCGCGGCAGGAAAGAAAACGGCGAGGAAGCGGCGTGCCACCAGTTCGTAGATCTTGGCCTCGGCATCGCTCAGTTCGCGCGGGATCTGCAGTGTGGGGATGATGGCGAAGTGGTCAGAGACCTTTTTGTCGTCGAATATGCGCCGGTTCGGCTTGACCAGGGCGCGGGCGACGGCCTGGGCGGCGAAGGGCTTGATGCTGCGTGCGCTGCCCGATTCGCTGTCAGCCAGGGTTTGCATGGTTTCGCGCACAGTGGTGACGTAGTCCTCGGGCAGATAGCGCGAGTCGGTACGCGGATAGGTCAGGGCCTTGTGGCGTTCGTACAGGGTCTGGGCGATCGAAAGCGTGGTCTTGGCTGAAAAGCCAAAGCGCGAGTTGGCCTCACGCTGCAGCGAGGTCAGATCGAACAGGGCCGGGGACATCTGCGTGGTGGGCTTGGATTCCTCGGTGACGGTGCCGGGCTGGTCGCGGCAGGCCGTGACCACGCTTTGCGCGGCGGTGGCCGACCAGAGGCGCGATTCGCGGCGTTCGGGGTCCTGTTCGTCTTTCTTGAATTTTGGATCGAACCAGCGGCCTTCATACAGGCCTGCCGCCGCCACGAATGAGGCGTGCACCTCCCAGTAATCACGTGAAACGAACTCGCGGATGCGCTGCTCGCGTTCCATGACGATGGCCAGGGTGGGCGTTTGGACCCGCCCCACCGGGGTCTTAAAAAAACCGCCGTCCTTGCTGTTGAATGCCGTCATGGCGCGTGTGCCGTTGATGCCCACCAGCCAATCGGCTTCGGCGCGGGCCCGGGCGGCGGCTTCCAGCGGTTTCATCGTTTCGTCGTCGCGCAGCGCCTCGAAGGCCTCACGGATCGCCGCCTGGGTCATGGATCGCAGCCACAGGCGCTTGATGGGTTTGTTGACGCCGGAGTACTGGACGATATAGCGGAAAATCAGCTCGCCCTCGCGGCCTGCGTCGCATGCATTGATGACGGCGCCCACATCCTTGCGCTTCAACAACCTGACCAGCAGCTTCAGGCGTTCGGCAGAACGTTTGTCGGTGGGGCCGAGCTCGAACTTGGGCGGGATGACGGGCAGGTGAGCGAAACTCCATTTCCCGCGCACGGGATCGTTTGGCGCCACGAGGGTCAGCAGGTGTCCTACGCTGGAGGACAGCACGTATTGGTCGTTCTCGAAATAGTCGCCTTCCCGGGTGAACCCCCCGAGGGCGCGTGAGACATCCAGAGCGACCGAGGGCTTCTCGGCGATTATCAGCGTTTTAGTCATGTGGTTCCAGTAACTGCGTGACAGCAGCGATAGCGCGGATCATACGAGGGGAGCATCGCACTATGCAAGTGGCAGGATACCACCCATGGGCAAAAATCCGCCTGATCAGCCTATTGGGTAGCGCCTGGCCCAGGCGATGCGGGCGGCCCGCCAGAAGCCGTCGGCGTCGTCGGCATTCAGGGTTTCGAAGCCCAGGGCGCACCAGGCCTGGTTCAGTGTGCGTACGGTATGACTCAGGTCCAGGGCGCTCGCATGGTTCTGCTTCGAGAGCTTGCGGCCTTGCTCGTCGCACAGCAGCGGCACGTGCATGACCCGGGGGCAGGGGTGGCCCAGGCTGCGCGCCAGCATGCGCTGGCAGGCGGTCAGTTCCAGCAGATCGGCCCCGCGCACAATATCGGTGATGCCTTGTGCGCCGTCATCGACCACGACGGCAAGCTGATAGGCCCAGTAGCCGTCGGCACGCCGAATGATGAAGTCCCCGGTTTTCGCCTGCGCATCCTGTTGCTGTGGACCCAGCCGGCGGTCCGTGAAGTGCTCGATGCCGGGCGGGGTGCGAAAACGCCATGAGCGGGCCTGTCGGCCTGGGGGCAGGCCATTGCGGCAGGTGCCCGGATAGGGCCCATCGGGGGGGAGTTCCTGCCGAGTGCAGGCGCAGCCGTAGGCCAGGTCGCGTGCACATAGTGAATCGAACGCTGATTGATAGTGTGGCAGGCGTCGGGACTGCCAGGTGGGCTCCCCGTCCCATTGCATACCCAGGGTCAGCAGTTGCTGCATGATGACGCGATCGGCACCGGGTACGGTGCGCGCGAAATCGATGTCCTCGATGCGCAGCAGCCACCTGCCTTCATTTGCCCGGGCGTCCAGAAAACTCGCCATGGCCGCCAGCAGCGAGCCGGCATGCAGCGGCCCGCTGGGGCTGGGGGCAAATCGGCCAATATATGCGGATTGTGGCGGGGCGTACGCCATGCGGGAAAGACGGGTCAGTGGGACAGGCGCAGGTCGTCGTCGGCCAGCAGTTCCTCGAACACCAGGTGATCGACCTCGGCCTCCTGACTCCAGAGCACCATCAGGGCGATGACCTTGGTCTGGGGCAGGGACAGGGGTGATTCATCCGCAGCCAGCGCGCACTCGATCAGGATTTCCCGCAGGGCGGGCGGCAATACGCCGGAATTTTCGAGGAAAATGATGAAACCGATCGCCTCAAGACCCAGCGCCTGGTATTCGTAGTCGGCATAGATGCGCTGCGCGCTATTGTGCGGAAGCCGGGCCAGATCCTGGCATTGCTCGGTGGCATCGGCCAGGTTGCGCAGCCAGGACAGGGCATCGTCGATGTCCTCGTTTTCGAAGCCTGCGGCGGCCAGCTTGTTCGCCAGCACCTCGGCCCGGGGGCAGGCCTGCGGGGTGTAATAGGTTTCGAATAGGTATACCAGAATGTCGTACATAATCATCAATGCCTGCGGTCGTACGGCACAGTGTACTTGATTCCGATGCGACTCCTCAGCCCTCCGGATCGGCATCGCGCAGGCTGATCAGGGCAGCGCCTTCGGTGACCTGGTCGCCCACGGTAAAGAACACTTCGTCGATCACGCCATCGGCCGGCGCGTGGATGGTGTGCTCCATTTTCATGGCTTCCATCACCAGCAGGGCGTCGCCCTGATGAATGGTATCGCCCGCCTTGACGGCAATCGACAGGATCTTGCCCGGCATCGGTGCGCTCAGCCCGCCGCGACGCTCGTCGCCCTGCCCCTCGGCCAGCGCAATCGGATCCTCCCAGCTCAGTGTGTAGCGTTCGCCGTCGGCGAACAGGTCAATCTGTCTTTGTCGAATGAATACGCTGCCGTACAGATCGCTATCGCCCAGGCGCACATGCACTTCGGCTGGGGATGCGCCCTGGGCCGACCAGTTCAGGGTCTGGGCCTGGGCATCGTCCACGGCCAGCCGCCAATCGGATTCGTCGCGCGTGAGGCGCAGAGTGTGTGTCCCGGCGGCGTCGGCCAGGGGGATGTCGCGTGTGTACGTGCTGCCCACGCGCCAGCCATCGGCGTGCGCCCAGGGGTCGCCCCGGGTCGGCCGCTGATTCGGGCTGTGTAGCCCCTGTGCGTGCAGCAGTGCAGCGGCTGCCAGCGCCAGCGCCTCGGGGGGCGTAGGCTGTGCCGGGGGGAAAAGTTGCTCGTGCTGATGCTCGATCAGCCCGGTATCCAGTTCGGCGGTGGCGAAGGCCGGGTTGGCCATCAGGCGGCGCAGAAAGGCGATGTTGGTGTGTACGCCCGTGCTGCGTATGGCCCCCAGTGTCTGGATCATAAGCCGGCGCGCCTGCTCGCGATCCTGGCCGTGGACGATCAGCTTGGCGATCATGGGGTCGTAGTACGGGGTGATCGTGTCGCCTGCCTGCACCCCGCCGTCGACCCGTACCGGGCCGTTCTGAAAGACCACATGGGGGGGGAAGCTGAGGGCATGCAAGGTGCCGATCGAGGGCAGGAAACCGTTTTCCGGATTCTCGGCATAGATCCGTGCCTCGATGGCGTGGCCCTTGATGTACAGCTGATCCTGTGTGGCGGGCAGGGCTTCGCCTGCCGCGACCCGTAACTGCCATTCGACCAGGTCGTGCCCGGTGATGGCCTCAGTCACAGGGTGTTCGACTTGCAGCCGGGTGTTCATTTCCATGAAGTAGAAGCGGCCATCGGGTTCGGCGATGAACTCGACGGTGCCCGCGCCCACGTAGCCGACCGCGCGGGCCGCAGCGACGGCGGCCTCGCCCATGGCGCGGCGGCGTTCGTCGGTCATGCCCGGGGCGGGGGCTTCCTCGACGACTTTCTGGTGGCGCCGCTGCACCGAGCAATCGCGCTCGAACAAATAGACGCAGTGGCCCTGCGTGTCGGCAAAGACCTGGATCTCGATGTGGCGCGGCTGCTGCAGGTAGCGTTCCAGCAGGACCTGATCGTCGCCGAAGCCGGCGGCCGCTTCGCGCTTGCATGAGGCCAGTGCCTCGGCGAAGTCCTTGGCGGCCTCGCGGAACGCGGCGACGAGCAGCCCCG
>JAKDMO010000190.1 GCA_030452305.1 Alcaligenaceae bacterium
CCAGCGGGGCGGGTACATCAATATGCATGATCTGGTTTCGGCCGCATTGTTCGCCGGCAGACTGCGCAATGCGCCGCCAGTGCTGCATGCGTTTGTCCAGCCGGGGCCCGCTCAGTTGCAGGACGCTGCGTTGCGCAGTGATGGGGGCCAGGCGGGCGATCCCCATTTCGACGGCCTTTTCGATGATCCAGTCCATCTTGTCGCCCGAGGCCAGGCCCTGTAGCAGGGTGATGCGCCCCGGCAGTTCGCGCTCGATCGGATTGAAGCCCTCGGTTTCCGCCCAGGCCTGCGCACCGTCAGCGTGAAGTACGGCAGCGTATTCGCCACCGGTGCCATTGAACAGGGTGATGGCAGTGCCGGGGCGCAGGCGCAGCACACGCAGGGCGTGATGGGCCAGGGCCGCAGGCAGGTCGATGCGGGTATTGGCAGCCAGCGGAGCCGGGCAGTGGAAACGGGGAGGGGGCATCGGCCGACTATAAACCGGATCTGCCGGGATGGTAAAATCCAAGGCTTTGCGAAACCGTTTTGGATACGCTGGCGCGGGATGCCTGCCCGATGCCGTTACCAGAGAGTTCTGAATGAGCCCCTTGCCTGATCTTGATCCCTTCATGGGCCATGCGATTCGCGCGCTGGCCATGGATGCCGTCCAACAAGCCAATTCCGGCCACCCGGGCGCGCCAATGGGCATGGCGGATATTGCGAATGTTTTGTGGACGCGGCATTTGCGCCACAATCCGGCCGATCCCGCGTGGGCGGATCGCGATCGTTTCGTGCTGTCCAACGGGCATGGTTCGATGCTGCTGTATGCCCTGCTGCACCTTAGCGGCTACGAGCTGCCGATGTCGGAACTCAAGCAGTTCAGGCAATTGCATTCGCGCACGCCCGGCCACCCCGAGGTCGGGATCACCCCTGGGGTCGAGACCACAACGGGGCCGCTGGGCCAGGGGCTGGCCAATGCAGTCGGGATGGCGCTGGCCGAAGCCCTGATCGAGCGCGAGTTCAATCGCCCGGGCCATACGATTGTGGACCACAATACGTATGCGTTCGTAGGCGACGGTTGCCTGATGGAGGGCATTTCCCATGAGGCCTGCTCGCTGGCCGGTACCCTGGGCCTGTCGCGACTGATCGTGTTTTATGACGATAACGGCATTTCAATCGATGGCGAGGTGCGCAACTGGTTCGGCGACGATACACCGGCTCGTTTCGAGGCCTATGGCTGGAATGTGCTGCGTGACGTGGATGGTCATGACGTGCAGGCATTGGATGCGGCCATCGATCGGGCCAAGGGCTTTGCGGCCCAGGGCAAGGGGCCGACGCTGATCTGCTGCCGTACGGTGATCGGCCAGGGCGCACCCAATAAGGCCGGTACGGAAAAAGTGCATGGTGCTCCGCTGGGGGCGGACGAGATCGCTGCAACGCGCAAGGCCCTGGGCTGGTCCTGGGGGGCTTTTGAAATTCCCGATCATGTATACCAGTACTGGGATGCGCACGAGCGCGGCGCGGGTTTGCAGGCCGATTGGGATACGCGCTTTGCGGATTATCAGCAGGCGCATCCGGATCTGGCCGCAGCCTTCAAGCGCCGCATGGCGGGTGAATTGCCCCAGGATTTCTTTGAGCAGGCGCGCGCGGTGGTGCAGGCCACGGCCGCCCGGGGCGAAACGCTTGCGACCCGCAAGGCCTCGCAGCAGGCGATCGGGGCATTTGCCGGGATTCTGCCGGAACTATTGGGCGGTTCGGCCGACCTGACCGGATCGAATTTTACGGACTGGCCCGATGCGGGTTCGGTGCGTGCCGGTGACGAGGGCGTGCAGTTCGGCCGCCACATCAATTACGGCGTGCGCGAGTTCGGCATGGCGGCGATCATGAATGGCATGGCGCTGCATGGCGGCTATCTGCCGTTTGGCGGCACGTTCCTGACCTTTTCAGACTATTCGCGCAATGCCTTGCGCATGGCTTCGCTGATGAAGCAGCGTGTGGTGCATGTGTTCACCCATGATTCGATCGGCCTGGGCGAGGATGGCCCGACGCACCAGTCGGTCGAGCACGCGGCCGGCCTGCGTCTGATTCCCAATTTGCATGTCTGGCGCCCGTGCGACACGACGGAAACCGCGATCGCCTGGATGAGTGCGCTGGCGCGCCCGGCCGGCATCGACATGTCGGTCAACGAGGGCGGGCCGTCGGCGCTGCTGCTGTCGCGCCAGAATCTGCCCTTTGTGCCGCGCGATGAACTGACAGTCAAGGCGATCCGGCGCGGCGGCTATGTGATTCGCGATACGGCCGATGCCCGCGCGGTGATCATCGCCACGGGTTCCGAGGTGTCCCTGGCGCTGGATGCCCAGCAGGCCCTGGCTGCGCAAGGCGTTGCGGTGCGCGTAGTGTCGATGCCCTGCACTGAGGTCTTTGACCAGCAGGATGCGACCTGGCGCGAATCCGTATTGCCCGCAGGCCTGCCGCGTGTCGCGGTCGAGGCTGGTGTGACGGCAGGCTGGTACAAGTATGTCGGGACGGACGGCGCAGTCGTGGGGATCGATACCTATGGCGAGTCGGCGCCCGCAGGCGTTTTATTCGAGTATTTCGGTCTGACGGCGCAGCATGTTGCGTCCGCCGTCCAACAGCTTTTGCAAACAGGAGATTGATCATGACCATTCGCGTGGCAATTAACGGCTATGGCCGCATCGGCCGCAATATCCTCCGTGCCCATTATGAGGACGGCAAGCAGCACGATATCCAGATCGTGGCGATCAATGATCTGGGCGATCCCGCGACGAATGCGCACCTGACCCGCCACGATACGGCGCACGGGCGCTTTCCGGGTACGGTCGAGGTTGATGGCGACGACATGGTGGTCAATGGCGATCGCATCCGCGTGCTGGCCAGCCGCGATCCGGCTGCGCTGCCCTGGGGCGAGCTTGGTGTGGATGTGGTGCTGGAATGCACGGGTCTGTTTACGTCCAAGGAAAAGGCCGGCGCGCACCTGAAGGGCGGGGCCAAGAAAGTGATCATTTCGGCTCCCGGCGGCAAGGACGTTGACGCCACCATCGTCTACGGTGTGAATCACCAGGTGCTGAAGGCTTCGGATACGGTGATCTCGAATGCGTCGTGCACGACGAACTGCCTGGCGCCGCTGGCCTATGTGCTGAACAAGGAAATCGGCCTGGTCAATGGGCTGATGACGACGATCCACGCCTATACCAATGATCAGGTGCTTAGCGACGTCTACCATTCGGACCTGCGTCGCGCGCGTTCGGCCACACACAGCATGATTCCGACCAAGACCGGCGCGGCGTCGGCGGTGGGCCTGGTGCTGCCCGAATTGAACGGCAAGCTCGATGGCTACGCGATCCGCGTGCCGACGATCAATGTGTCTCTGGTCGATCTAACATTCGTGGCCGCCCGGGCGACGACTGCCGAAGAGGTCAACGGTTTGCTGAAGGCTGCGGCGGAAGGCCCGCTGAAGGGCATTCTGGACTACACGAGCGAGCCGCTGGTGTCGATTGATTTCAACCACACGTCTGTGTCCAGCACGGTGGATGCGGGTCTGACCAAGGTGTCGGAAGGCACGCTGGTCAAGGTCGGGTCCTGGTATGACAACGAGTGGGGGTTCTCTAATCGGATGCTCGATACCACGGTTGCGTTGATGGCCGCCAAGTAAGGCGAGGCGGGATTGGCATAAGGGCGGGGTAACCCGCCCTTGTTGTATCGGACTTCTACGGAGCAAACATGTCTTTGGCGGTTATCACTTTGGCCGATCTGGCGCAGTCTGGCGCTTTGGCTGGAAAGCGGGTGTTCATTCGATCGGATTTGAATGTGCCCCTGGATGAGGGGCGCATTACTGAGGATACGCGTGTGCGCGCGTCGGTTCCTGCGATTCGGCTGGCGCTGGATGCGGGGGCGGCGGTGATGGTGACTTCGCATCTGGGGCGACCGACTGAGGGCACGCTGCGGCCTGAGGATTCGCTGGCGCCGGTGGCGGCTCGTCTGGGCGAGTGTCTGGGTCAGGATGTGCGGCTGGCGGCAGATTGGGTCGATGGGGTGACTGTTCAGCCGGGCGAGGTGGTGTTGCTGGAAAATTGTCGGGTGAATCCAGGTGAAAAGCGCAATGACTTGACGCTGGCGCGCAAGATGGCGGCTTTGTGTGATGTGTATGTGAATGATGCGTTTGGTACGGCGCATCGCGCAGAGGCGACGACGGAAGGCATGGCGCGTTTTGCGCCGGTGGCCTGCGCGGGGCCGCTGCTGGCGGCCGAGTTGGATGCCTTGGGTCGGGCCTTGAGCGCGCCGGCCCGTCCGATGGCGGCGATTGTGGGTGGGTCGAAGGTATCGACCAAGCTGTCGATTCTGCAGTCGCTGGCTGATCGGGTGGATCAGTTGATTGTGGGCGGGGGGATTGCGAATACGTTCATGCTGGCGGCGGGTTTGCCGATCGGAAAGTCGTTGGCCGAGCCGGATCAGGTGGATCAGGCGCGGGCGGTGATGGCTGCGATGAAGGCGCGTGGTGTCGAGGTGCCGATTCCGGTGGATGTGGTGGTGGCGCAGTCGTTTGGGCCTGATGCTGTGGCGACGGTGAAGGCTGCGGATGCGGTGGCTGCGGATGATCTGATTCTGGATGTTGGTCCAAAGACGGCGGCTGTGCTGGCGGATCAGTTGAAGCGGGCGGGGACGATTGTGTGGAATGGGCCGGTGGGGGTGTTTGAGTTCGAGGCGTTTTCGCATGGGACTGAGGTGATTGCCTGGGCGGTGGCTGATTCGGATGGGTTTTCGATTGCGGGTGGTGGGGATACGCTGGCTGCGATTGCGAAGTTCGGGATTGCGGATCGCG
>JAKDMO010000191.1 GCA_030452305.1 Alcaligenaceae bacterium
CCCCGGGATTGACACCCTCTGTCGGTTCTCATAATTCGTGAAAAATGGAATATTGATTTTTAAGGGTTTTTCCATTATTTGTGGGACTCAGGACCCTCAAACGTCAATATTCCCCGCCTGCAGCGCATGGGACTCGATGAATGCCCTGCGGGGTTCGACGTCGTCGCCCATCAGGGTGGTGAAGATTTCGTCGGCGGCGATGGCGTCGTCGATTTCCACGCGCAGCAGGCGGCGTGAGGCGGGGTCCATGGTGGTTTCCCATAGCTGGCCGGGATTCATTTCGCCCAGGCCTTTGTAGCGTTGTTTGCTGATGCCGCGTTCGGCTTCGGCGAGCAACCACTGCATGACTTCGCGGAAGTCGTCAACGGGCCGTTCTTTTAGCTTGTCGCCTGTGCCGCGGCGTACGACCGCGCCGGCGCCCATGAGTCCGAGGAAGGTCTTGGCTTCGCGCGAGAGGATGGCGTAGTCGCTGCCGAGCACGAAGGCGCGATCGAATACGCTGACGCGGACGTTGCCGAAATGCATGCGCTCGACGACTACGCTCCAACTGTCATCGGTGTCGTTGTGGCGAGCTTCGACGCGTACGTTCTGCGGGACGACGGGGTCGGCTAATACCTGGCCCAGGCGCTCGGCGGAGTCGCGGGCTGCGGCTTCGTCGTCGAGCTTGATCTCAACGCCTTCAGCCATGGCCGAGAGGGCTTCGACATCCAGCAGCCTGGACAGGCGTTTGATCACTGAGTCGGCCAGGATGTATTGTCGAGCGAGTTCGGCCAGGGCGGTGCCGTCAATAGGTGCAGCGCCTTCGCGCGGGATCAGGACGGTGTCCTTCAGCGCGAGCTGCAGCATGAACTGGGCTTCCTCGGCGTCGTCCTTCAGGTAGCGTTCGTCGCGCCCGACCTTGACCTTGTACAGGGGGGGTTGGGCGATGTAGACGTAGCCGCGTTCGATCAGGGCGGGCATTTGGCGATAGAGCAGTGTCAGCAGCAGTGTGCGGATGTGGGCGCCGTCGACGTCGGCGTCGGTCATGATGATGATGCGGTGGTAGCGCAGTTTGTCGATGTTGAAATCCGGGCCGATGCTGGTGCCCAGCGCGGTGATCAGCGTGGTGATTTGTTCGCTGGCGATGAGGCGATCGAATCGCGCTTTTTCCACATTCAGGACTTTGCCGCGCAGTGGCAGGATCGCCTGGAATTTGCGGTCACGCCCCTGTTTGGCGGAACCGCCGGCCGAGTCGCCCTCGACGATATAGATTTCGCACAGGGCGGGATCCTTTTCCTGGCAGTCGGCGAGCTTGCCGGGCAGGCCGGCGCCTTCGAGGACGCTTTTACGCCGGGTCATTTCGCGCGCCTTGCGGGCGGCTTCGCGGGCCCGGGCAGCCTCGACGATCTTGCCGCACAGGGCTTTGGCGTCGTTGGGATTTTCCAGCAGCCAGGTTTCCAGGGTGCGGCTGACCGCCTCCTCGACGGCCGGCCGGACTTCGCTCGAGACCAGCTTGTCTTTGGTCTGACTGCTGAATTTCGGCTCTGGGGTCTTGACCGACAGGACGCAGGTCAGGCCTTCGCGCATGTCGTCGCCAGTGGTGTCCACCTTGGCTTTCTTGGCCAGTTCGTTGTCGGCAATGTATTTGTTCAGCACGCGGGTCATGGCCGCGCGCAGCCCGGTCAGGTGTGTGCCGCCGTCGCGCTGCGGGATGTTATTGGTGAAGCACAGTACGGTTTCGGTGTAGCTGTCGTTCCACTGCATGGCGACCTCGACGCCGACGCGGGTGCCCCCCGCATTGGATTCAGTGGCGACGGCGAAGACATTGCTGTGCAGCACGGATTTGGCGCGGTTGATGTACTGGACAAAGCCCTTGACCCCACCCAGGAAGGCGAAGTCTTCTTCTTTGTTGTTGCGCTCGTCGATCATGCGGACCTTGACGCCGTTGTTCAGGAACGAGAGTTCGCGCAGGCGGCGGGCCAGGATGTCGTAGGTGTAGTCGATATTGGTAAAGATCTCGGAGTCGGCCAGGTACTGGACCCGTGTGCCGGTGCGATCCGTGTCGCCCGTGATGGCCAGGGGTGCGATGCGCTCGCCGCGATGGAATTCGATCTGGTGCTCGTGCCCATTGCGCCAGATGGTCAGGCGCAGCCATTCGGACAGCGCGTTCACGCATGACACCCCCACGCCGTGCAGGCCGCCCGAGACCTTGTAGGAATTCTGGTCGAATTTGCCCCCGGCGTGCAGCTCGGTCATCACGATTTCCGCCGCGCTGCGATGGTGTTCGTCGCCCGCATGGATGGCCGTGGGGATGCCCCGGCCGTTATCGCAGACCGAGATGCTGTTGTCGGAATGGATGGTGACGACGATGTCGTCACAGTAGCCGCCCAGCGCTTCGTCGATCGCGTTGTCAACGACTTCGAAGACCATATGGTGCAGGCCGGTACCGTCGGATGTGTCGCCGATATACATGCCCGGGCGTTTGCGTACCGCCTCAAGGCCCTTGAGCATCTTGATGGAGTCGGCGCTGTAGCTGCCGGGGTCTGCGTGGTGAACGGTCGGTTCTGACATGTGGTGCCTTATGGAATTCGAATGAATGAGTGTTCGAACGGGTGGATCAAATGCGCATGGGCATGACGACGTACTTGAACTCGTCGTCATCGGGCAGGGTCAGCAGAACCGATGCGTTGACATCGGGCTGTACTGACCAGTTCAGGGTGTCGGCCTTGACGTTGGCGAGCACGTCGAGTAGGTAACTGACGTTGAAGGCCACGTCCAGGGGCTCGTGTGCGTAATCGACTTCCAGTTCCTCAAGGGCTTGTTCCTGTTCAGCATTCGAAGACGATATCCGAAGCTGGTGGTCGGAGAGCTGGACTCGTACGCCCTTGAGCTTGTCGGTGGTGAGGATGGCGGCGCGTTGCAGGCTGGCCTGCAGGGCCTCGCGCCCGACGCTGAAGTGACGCGTGTAGTTGGTCGGGATGACGCGGGTGAAATCGGGGAACTTGCCTTCGACCAGTTTCGAGACGACTTCGGTGTCGCCGAAACGAAAACGGATCTGGGATTCGGAGACATCGATCTGTACGGGGGTGTCGTCATCGGCCAGCAGGCGCTGCATTTCGTGCACGGTCTTGCGCGGGATGATGATGTCGTGGCGTTCGGTGATGCCATCGATCTGTGCGCCGCAGTGCGCCAGGCGATGGCCGTCGGTCGCGACGGTACGTACGTGGCCGGGTTCCATGACGAACAGCAGGCCGTTCAGGTAATAGCGAATATCCTGCTGGGCCATCGCGAAATGCACCATGTTGAACAGGTGGCGCAGGGTTTTCTGGCCGATGGTGAACGAGGCGTCCCACTGTTCGGCGAGCGCCACGGTGGGATAGTCGGCCGCATTCAGGGTTTGCAGCGCAAAGCGGCTGCGGCCGGACTGGACCGAGAGCTTGGTGTCATCAAGCGATAGGCGAACCTCGCCCGATTCGGGCAGCGCGCGCAGGATATCGAGCAGCTTGCGAGCGCCCACAGTGGTGGATGCGGATTCGTCACCGACGCCGAATTCCGCCTGGGTCGTGATCTGCACTTCGAGGTCGTTGGCCACGAAGGCCATGCGAGCGCCATCTTTTTTTACCAGGACGTTGGCCAGAATGGGCAGGGTGTTCCGACGCTCGACGATCCCGACAACCACCGACAAGGGCTTGAGCACTGCGTCACGAGTCGCTTGTATGAGTTGCATGATGATTATCCTTTGAGGGTTTGTTCCAAAACGTGAAGGGCGTGATTCAATTCGGTCTGCTTGGCGCGCAGGTCGGTGATCTTGCGCACTGCGTGCAGCACGGTGGTGTGGTCTCGGCCGCCGAACAGCTCGCCGATTTCGGGCAGGCTTTTCTGGGTGAGTTCCTTGGCCAGGTACATGGCGACCTGCCTGGGGCCGGCGATATTGGCCGGGCGCCGCTTGGAATACATGTCGGCGACCTTGATCTTGTAGAAGTCGGCGACGGTTTTCTGGATGTTTTCAACGGTGATCTGGCCGTTTGATACCGACAGCAGGTCTTTCAGGGCTTCTTTGCAGACGTCAACGGTGAGGACTTCGCGGCCGTGAAAGCGCGCAAAGGCCGAGACTTTGCGCAGTGCGCCTTCGAGTTCGCGCACGTTGCTGCGCAGGTGCTTGGCGATGAAAAAGGCGACTTCCTCGGGCATGGCGATGCCCTCGGTCTCGGCCTTGCGCAGCAGGATTGCAACGCGCATTTCGAGCTCGGGTGGCTCGATTGCGACAGTCAGCCCAGAATCGAAGCGCGAGATCAGGCGGCTGTCGATATTGGAGAGTTCCTTGGGGTAGGTATCAGAGGTGATGATGATCTGCTTGTGCTGGGCGACCATGGCCTCGAAGGCGTAAAAGAATTCCTCTTGGGTGCGGTTTTTGCCCGCAAAGAACTGAATATCGTCGATCAGCAGCAGATCGAGCGAATGGTAGTAGCGCTTGAATTCGTCGAAGGCGCGCCGCTGGTAGGCCTTGACCACGTCCGAGACGTATTGGTCGGCGTGGACGTAGCGCACCCTGGAGCCCGATCCGTTGGCAAGCAGTGCGTTGCCGATGGCGTGGATCAGGTGGGTTTTGCCCAGGCCGACGCCGCCGTACAGGAACAGGGGGTTGTACGAGACGCCGGGGTTTTCCGCCACCTGCAGGGCGGCCGCGCGGGCTAATTGGTTTGCCTTCCCAGTGACGAAGTTCTCGAAAGTCAGGTCGATGTTCAGGCGCGAGCGGCCCTGGGCGCTTTCGTCGGCCGTCGCGCGCAGGACCGGTGCCTC
>JAKDMO010000032.1 GCA_030452305.1 Alcaligenaceae bacterium
TGGTGGCTGCACAAAGGCTCCCACTCGTCGGCCTGCAGCCCCAGGGTGTCGAGGATGGCGACCTGGTCCTCGAGTTCGCTGCGTTCGCGGGCGTCCTGTTCGGCGCGGCTTTGCGCGGCGGCCAGTGCGGCTTCGGCATCCTGCCAGGACTGCCAGGCTGCGGTGACGGATTGTGCCGGCTCGCGCGCAAGGCCGTGCGTATCGAGCAGGTCGCGCTGTCTGGCAGTGTGCAGCAGGCTCTGGTGGGCGTGCTGGCCGTGGATATCGACCAGGTGTTCGCCCAGCGTGCGCAATTGGGCCAGTGTGGCCGGAATTCCGTTGATGAATGCCTTGCTGCGCCCCTGTCTGTCGATCACCCGGCGCAGCATCAATTCGGGTTCCTCGCCTGTATCCAGAGCATGTTCCGCCAGCCAGGGCCTGGCAGTGTCGGGAGTGTCGAATACGGCACTGATGTCGGCGCGTGCCGCGCCTTCGCGCAGCATGGCTGTATCTGCGCGCTCGCCCAGGGCGAGCGACAGGGCGTCGACCAGTATCGATTTGCCCGCACCGGTCTCGCCCGAGAATACCGTGAACCCTGCCGAAAACGGGATTTCCGCGTGCTCGACGATGACGAAATCGTTGATGTGCAGGGCCCGCAGCATAATTTATTCTACGTTATCCAGGGGCTGGGGCAGGCGATTCCAGTTCAGCTTGCTGCGCAGCGTAGAGAAATAACTGTAGCCCGTGGGGTGCAGAAAACGGACGCGGTGCGGGCTGCGGCGCACATCGACGCGGTCGCCGGCCTGGCAGTTCGACAGGGTCTGCATGTCGAAATGCACGCTGGCGCCCGATTCCACGCGGCCCAGGGCGCTGATGGTGATGTTCAGCACGCCGTCGTCCGGCAGCACGATTGGGCGATTGGACAGGGTCTGGGGCGCAACGGGCACCAGCACCATGGCGCGGACCTGCGGATGCAGGATCGGCCCGTTGGCCGACAGCGCATAGGCCGTCGATCCGGTAGGGGTGGCGATGATCAGGCCGTCGGCGCGCTGGCTATGCATGAATGCACCGTTGAATTCGACACGCAGTTCGATCATGCTGCCGCGCCCGGCGCGATTGATGATCACGTCGTTCACGGCAAGTTCCGAGAACATTTCCTGATCGCCGCGCATCACTCGGCCTTCGAGCAGGCAGCGCTCGTCCTGTTCGTACTGCCCATTGAGCAGGCTGGCCACGGCATCTTCGGTGCCGTCCAGCGGGATATCGGTGATGAAGCCCAGCCGTCCGTGGTTGATGCCGATCAGCGGAACATTCGAGGTGGCCAGCATGCGGGCGGCGCCCAGCATGGTGCCGTCGCCGCCCATGATAATCGCCAGCTTGGCGCGCTTGCCGATTTCCTCGTAGCTGGCCAGGGTATGCCCCCGGATGTCCAGATTGCGGCCGGTTTCTGCCTCGATCAGCACTTCGCAGCCTGCGCGGCGCAGCATGGCTGCCAGTCGTTGCAGGGGTGCATCCAGCCCATCGTCCTGGTATCGGCCGACGATTGCTACGGTCTCGAAATGCATGGGTCGGTGTCTCGTGTCGATTAATGGAATAATAGAAAGAGATTATAGGGGGATGGCGGCCTGGTCGCTGTAGGTATAAAACCGCTGGACGTTTAATATCCTGTTTCGGATGACATATGGATGATCGAGCCAAAGTTTTGCTCAAGACGCTGATCGAGCGCTACATCGCCGATGGGCAGCCGGTTGGTTCGCGCACGCTGTCCAAGGTCTTTGATTTGTCGCCGGCCACGATACGCAATGTCATGGCGGACCTAGAGGATTTGGGCCTGATTCACAGCCCGCATACTTCAGCCGGGCGGGTCCCTACCCCGCAGGGCTATCGTGTGTTCGTCGATACCTTGCTGACTGTACAGCCCTACGATCTGAGTGCGACATCGCGCATCCAGGAGTTGCTGCCGGCCTCCGAGCCGGGTCGCGCGGTGACGGTCGCTGCCTCGCTCTTGTCCAATCTGTCGCAGTTCGCGGGGGTGGTGCTGACGCCCAAGCGCTCGCAGGTGTTTCGTCATATCGAATTCATCCGCTTGTCCGACAAGCGTGTGCTGCTGATCATTGTCACACCCGAAGGCGATGTGCAGAACCGGATCCTGTTTGTCTCCCGCGAATTTACCGAGGCTGAATTGCTCGAAGCCAGCAATTTCTTCAACCGAAACTTCTCGGGCAAATCGTTTCATGAAGTCCGCATGTCGATCACCAACGAACTGGCCTCGCTGCAGTCCGACATTTCCCGCCTGATGCAGGCAGCCGTCGAGGCGGGCACCAGCAGCGATAACGACGAGGACGACGCCATGGTCATATCCGGCGAAAGCCGGCTGCTGGATATTTCCGAGATGACTGCCGACATGGATCGCCTGCGCGGCCTGTTTGCACTATTCGAGCAAAAGACCGATTTGCTGCATCTGCTCGACGTTTCGACCCGCGCGCAGGGTGTACAGATCTATATCGGCGGGGACTCGCAGCTGGTGCCGCTCGAAGACGTATCGGTGATTACCGCCCCCTACGGGGTAGATGGAAAGGTGATTGGAACGCTCGGGGTGATCGGGCCGACCCGCATGGCCTATGAGCGGGTCATTCCCTTGGTGGACATTACTGCGCGCCTGCTCTCGAATGCGCTGGGTCATCAGTCGTCCTGATATGCCGTCTTTCATGCGATTTGCCGCCGAACCTGACAATCCCGATGCATTGCAGCCGCGCACGGGGCCAGTAGATCTCGGGCCTGTGGGTGTGTTGATGGTCAATTTGGGTACGCCCGATGCGCATACGCCACGGGCGGTGCGACGCTATCTGGCAGAGTTCCTGTCGGACCCCCGCGTGGTCGAGTTGCCGCGCTGGCTGTGGCAAATCATTTTGCATGGGGCCGTGCTGGTTCGCCGCCCCTCGGCAATCGCGCCCAAGTATCGCGAGATCTGGCTCGATCAGGGCTCGCCGCTGCTGGTCTGGAGCCAGGCTCTGGCCGATGCTGTGGCGGGCGAGTTGTCTGGGTCGGGGGCGGATATCCGCGTGTGCCTGGGTATGCGCTATGGCTCGCCCTCGCTGGCCGGGGCGATCGCCGCACTGCGTGCCGAAGGCTGCGAGCGTATCCTGACAGTGCCCATGTATCCCCAGTATGCGGCCAGCACCACGGCCACAGCGGTAGACGCGGTGTGCGCGCAGGCTGCGCGCATGCGAAACCAGCCCGAACTGCGTTTTATCAAGCGCTATAGCGCCGATCCGGCGTATATCGATGCCCTGCATGCGGCCGTCAGTGCCCATTGGGCGCGCGAGGGCAAACCTGACCGTCTGCTGCTCAGCTTCCACGGCATTCCTCAGCGCACCGTGCGCCAGGGGGATCCCTATTTCCAGGATTGCATGGATACGGCGCGTGCGCTGCGCGAACGCCTGGGCGAAGCCGGCGAGCGCCTGCATGTGAGTTTTCAGAGCCGTTTCGGCGCAGAGGCATGGCTGCAGCCCTATACCCTGCCAACCTTGCAGCAGTGGGGCAGCGAGGGACTTGGGCGTGTCGATGTGATGTGTCCCGGATTTCTGGCGGACTGTCTGGAAACTCTCGAAGAAATCGACATGCAGTGCCGTGAAGCCTTCATCCATGCCGGAGGCGGGCAGTTTCACTATATTCCCTGCTTGAATGCCGATCCGGACTGGGCGCGCGGCATGGCCGCCATCATCAGACGGAATCTGGCGGGGTGGATCTGAATCACCCGGGCGGCTTTCTGAACAATTCTATGGCCCCGAGGTCTTGAAACGCGGACGCATGGCCCCATTTTCATCCTTATCATTTCCTAAGACCTGGAGAAATTTGTATGTCGGCACCCAAGGAACCCCTTGACCCGAAGCAGACCGGCGCGCCGGTAGACACATCAGAGTCCCTTGAAGTCAATCAGGATGCGCCTGCTGCGGATTCCACACCCATTGGGGCCGAGCCCTTCGATGCGCTGCCTGCTGAGCAGGTCGGCGAAGACCTGGCTGCGAAACTGGCCGAGGCCGAAACCAAGATCAGCGAATATCACGATCAGTTGCTGCGTGCGCATGCGGAAGTCGAGAACGTGCGTCGCCGCGCCCAGGATGATGTGGCCAAGGCGCGCAAATTTGGCACCGAGTCCTTTGCCGAGAGCCTGATCCCCGTGCGTGACAGCCTGGAGGCCGCATTGGGCCAGACCGAGCAGACCGCACAGGCCTGGCAGGACGGGGTGGAAGCCACGCTGCGCCAGTTGACCGGTGCCTTCGAGCGCAACCAGATGCGCGAAGTTGCGCCCGTGCCCGGCGATGTGTTTGATCCGCATCTTCATCAGGCGATTTCGACCGTACCCTCTGATCTGGGCCAGGGCGTGATTGTCCAGACTCTACAGAAAGGCTACGTCATCTCCGAGCGCGTGCTGCGTCCGGCGCTGGTGATGGTCTCGGCGGGCAAGGCTTGAAATAGCGCGCGCAGTCCCCATTTGACAACTATCAGTGGAATCCCCGGATTCACTCAATTACATCTAGACAGACAGGGTTCAAGAACATGAGCAAGATAATCGGCATCGACCTTGGCACGACCAACAGCTGCGTATCCGTGCTGGACGGCGGCAAGGTCAAGATCATCGAAAATTCTGAGGGCACGCGTACGACGCCTTCGATCGTCGCCTACGTGCAGGACGGCGAGATCCTGGTGGGTGCGCCGGCCAAGCGCCAGGCAGTCACCAATCCAAAGAACACCTTGTTCGCCGTCAAGCGTCTGATCGGACGCAAGTTCGACGAAAAGGCCGTTCAAAAGGATATCGACCTGATGCCTTATCGCATCATCAAGGCCGACAACGGCGACGCCTGGGTCGAGGCACAGGATAAGAAACTGGCCCCCCAGCAAGTGTCGGCCGACATTTTGCGCAAAATGAAAAAAACCGCCGAAGACTACCTGGGTGAGGAAGTGACCGAAGCCGTCATTACCGTCCCGGCGTATTTCAACGACAGTCAGCGTCAGGCGACCAAAGACGCCGGCCGCATCGCGGGGCTGGACGTCAAGCGCATCATCAACGAGCCTACGGCTGCGGCCCTGGCCTTTGGCCTGGACAAATCCGACAAGGGCGACCGAAAGATCGTTGTCTATGACCTGGGCGGCGGCACTTTCGACGTGTCCATCATCGAAATTGCCGATGTGGACGGCGAAAAGCAGTTCGAGGTGTTGTCCACCAATGGCGATACCTTCCTGGGTGGCGAAGACTTCGACCAGCACATCATTCAGTACATCATCGCCGAGTTCAATAAGGAAAGCGGCGTGGACCTTTCGCAGGATGTGCTGGCCCTGCAGCGCCTGAAAGAGGCGGCCGAAAAGGCCAAGATCGAGCTCTCTTCCACGCAGCAGACCGAAATCAACCTGCCGTACATTACAGCTGACGCTTCGGGGCCCAAGCACCTGAATCTGAAGATCACCCGCTCTAAACTCGAAGCCCTGGTCGAAGACCTGATCGAGCGCACGATCGAGCCCTGCCGCATCGCCATCAAGGATGCCGGGGTCAAGGTCTCTGAGATCGACGACGTGATCCTGGTCGGCGGCATGACGCGCATGCCCAAGGTGCAGGAAAAGGTCAAGGAGTTCTTTGGCCGCGATCCGCGCAAGGACGTCAACCCCGACGAGGCTGTCGCCGCAGGCGCCGCCATCCAGGGCTCCGTGCTCTCGGGCGATCGCAAGGACGTGCTGTTGCTCGACGTCACCCCGCTGTCCCTGGGGATCGAAACCCTGGGCGGCGTGATGACCAAGATGATCAAAAAGAACACCACGATCCCGACGCGTTTCTCGCAAGTGTTCTCTACCGCCGACGACAACCAGCCGGCTGTGACGATCAAGGTCTATCAGGGCGAGCGCGAGGTGGCTGCCGGCAACAAGGCACTGGGCGAGTTCAACCTGGAAGGTATTCCGCCTGCGGCGCGCGGCCTGCCTCAGATCGAAGTGACTTTCGACATCGACGCCAATGGTATCTTGCACGTCTCGGCCAAGGACAAGGGCACAGGCAAGGAAAACAAGATCACCATCAAGGCAAGCTCGGGCCTGACCGAGGACGAGATCGAGCGCATGGTGAAGGATGCCGAGGCGAATGCCGAGGAAGATCACCGCATTGCGGAAT
Source organism: Alcaligenaceae bacterium (assembly GCA_030452305.1). Lineage (GTDB taxonomy): Bacteria > Pseudomonadota > Gammaproteobacteria > Burkholderiales > Burkholderiaceae_B > Castellaniella. Next base: position 6,137 of record JAKDMO010000032.1, read on the forward strand.
TGGTGGCCGCACGCAACCAGGGCGAAGCGCTGGTGCACGCCACGCGCAAGTCTCTGGAAGAGTACGGCGAGAAGCTCGAGGATTCAGAAAAGGAATCCATCGAGGCTGCGATCAAGGATCTCGAGGAAGCCCTGAAGGGCGAAGACAAGGCAGACATCGATGCCAAGGTCGAGGCACTGTCCACGGCCTCGCAAAAGCTCGGCGAAAAGATGTATGCCGACATGCAGGCCCAGGCCGCCGCGCAAGGGGCTGCGGATGGCGCTACTGCGCCGGCTGACGACAATGTGGTCGATGCCGACTTCAAGGAAGTAAAGCGCGAAGACTGAACCATCCAGTCTTGACGTATCGCCCGGTTTCTGGTGCTTTCGCCAGGAATCGGGCATTGTTCTTTCAATGCAACGCAGGCAAGGTAAATGGCAAAACGTGATTTTTATGAAGTCCTGGGTGTGGCCAAGAATGCCTCTGACGACGAGATCCGCAAGGCATATCGCAAGCTGGCCATGAAGTACCACCCGGACCGCAATCCGGATAGCAAAGAAGCCGAGGACAAATTCAAAGAGGCCAAAGAGGCCTACGAAATGCTGGCCGACGAGCAAAAGCGCGCAGCCTATGACCGCTTTGGCCATGCCGGGGTGGATCCCAATGCCGCCGGTCCGGGCGGCATGGGCGGTATGGGAGGAGCCGGGTTTGCCGATGCGTTTGGCGATATATTCGGGGAAATTTTTGGTGGCGGTGGTGGTGGCCGTCGCGGAGGCCCCCAGGTCTATCGTGGCTCCGACCTGAAGTACACGCTGGAAATCAGCCTGGAACAGGCCGCCAGTGGTTTCGATACCGAAATCAGGGTTCCGAGCTGGGAGTCTTGCGAAACGTGCCACGGGTCCGGGGCCAAGCCGGGCACATCGCCGCGCACCTGTCATACCTGCGATGGCAGCGGTGCGGTGCGCATGCAGCAAGGCTTTTTCAGTGTGCAGCAGACCTGCCCGACCTGCCACGGCACAGGCAAAGAGATCACCGATCCTTGCGCCGATTGCGATGGTGTGGGCCGTATACGCAAGAACAAGACCCTGCAGGTCAAGATCCCGGCCGGGATCGACGATGGCATGCGTATCCGTTCCAACGGCAATGGCGAGCCGGGTGTCAATGGCGGCCCTCCGGGCGATCTGTATGTTGAAATCCGGATCAAGCCGCACGGGATCTTCCAGCGCGATGACGAGGATTTGCATTGCGAGCTGACCATTCCGTTCACCAGGGCGGCACTGGGCGGGGTGATAGAGGTGCCGACGCTATCGGGCCGGGGCGAGATCACCATCCCCGAAGGCACTCAGACCGGCAAGACCTTCCGTCTGCGCGGCAAGGGTATCAAGGGCGTGCGTTCCAGCTATCCGGGGGATCTGTATTGCCATATCTCGGTCGAGACCCCGGTGCGGCTGAATGATGCGCAAAAAGACCTGCTGCGTCAGTTCGAGACCTCGCTTCTGGACGGTGGCAACAAACATTCACCCAAAAGCGAATCCTGGACGGATAAGGTCAAGAACTTCTTTTCATAGCGGCGCGGCGGCGATGGCAATCGTCAGTTGATCGGGATCAAGCGTGGCACGTAGCGCCGCATTGACCTGATCGGCATCCAGCGCCGCCAGCTTTTCAAGCATATCCTGTGTCCACTTGAAAGTGCGGCCGGTGCGCAGGTAGCCCATCCAGCTTGAGGCCAGATAGCTGTCGCTTGAACGCGCGAGCTTTTCATAGTCGAGTATCGAACGAATACCGCTACGCACCTCTTCTTCGGTGAATCCATCCCGTATGACCGTGCTCAGCACATCCTGGACGGCGCGCGTGACCGCCTGCACGTTATGTGGGGCCATGTCGGCATAGAATATCCAGCTGCCCGAAGGTTCGAACGCCGAGGCGCTCAAGCCACTGCCTACCGAGTAAGACAGCCCATCGCGCACGCGGATGCGTTGCCACAGCCGCGAATCCTCGGATCCCCCCAGTAAATAATCGGCCAGCCGCAGGGCAGGGTAGCGCGGGTCAGTATCTTGCAGTTTCAGTGCCATGCCGGCCAGATAGCTGGCGTTGGCCTTGCCTGGTGTCGGTATATTGAATGTGCGAGGCGTCACGGCATACCAGGGGTCGGGGATGCGCACGTAGGCGGGCGCGCGATGCCAGCCTTCGAGGCCACGCCGCAGGCTGGCCTTCAAGGTATCCGGATCAAAGTCACCGACTGCGACCAGTGCGACATCCCCGGTGCCGTAGAAGCGGTCGTGGAAAGCCTGGAGCCGATCGCGGGTGATGGCCTCGGTGGTGTCCAGGGCCTTTTCATAGGTTTGCGTGTAGCGGATATCATCAGGCGCCCACGGCTGGCCGTAACGCTGCAGCGTACGCCGTGTGAGGGCATGGGGGCTGGCCATGGCGTTCTTGACTGAGGTGGCCACCTGACGCTGGATCTTGGCCAGTTCATCGGCGGGAAACGTCGGCGTGCGCACCAGCCGCAGCGCCAGATCCAGCAGTTCGGGCAGGTGTTCCCGGTTGGTTTGCATACTGACAAGCAAGGTGTTGGCGTTACCGCTGAACCTGATCTGCGCTTTGAGTTCTGTGAGGCGGTCTTTGATCTGCCGGCGGTCCATGCCTTGAGCGCCGCGCGAGAGCATGGCCGCAGTCAGTGACGGGATGCCATGCAGGCCCTCGTACATATCGACCGAGCCAAAGCCAATCCGCAGCAGTGCCTGCACCTGGTGCGCACCCGTGGGCTTGGGCAGCAGGGCCAGCGAGACCGGGCCGTTGGGCAATTCAAGCACGCTTCGCTGCGTGCTGGCATCAATATTGGCCGCATCGGTGTCAAAGGCGGCGATCTGCGGCCTGGGCGTGTTTTCTTTCAGGGTGGAAACCAGAGCGGCCAGATCTGGCGTCTGGGGTAGCGGAGCGTCCTTGGGGTCTTCGGTAGGCAGATAGCGTCCGCTGGTGCGATTGCTGGGCAGCAGCCATGTACGCGCCTGCGTACGGATCTGGTCCAGCGTTATGTCCTCGACCTGGTCGCGCTGCAGGAAAAACAAACGCCAGTCCCCCAGCGTCGCACTTGAAGACAGCGCGCGGGCCAGTGCGCTGGAGCTGTTGTAGACCTGTTTCCAGTCCGTGAGCCAGGTGCTGCGGATGCGTGTCAGCGACGCTTCCGTCAGAGCCTCGTCGGGAAGGCTCTCGAGGCTGGTTTCCAGCACGTGCAGCGCGGCATCCGGATCGGCACCCGACGCAATCTGCGCGCCAAACATGATATCCCCGGGCTGGGTGCGCTCCATGGCATAGCCGAACACACTCGTGGCCAGGCCTGTATCGACCAGTTGGCGCGTCAGATAGCCTGCCGGCGCCTCAGTCAGCATGCCGGCGGCCAGGCTAAGGGCTGTGGTCTTGGGACTGGCGCCGGCTGGAATGTGGTACTGCGTCAGGATGATCGCGCCGCCGCCACGCCGGCGCAGCGTCACCGATCGCGCACCCTGCTGTACGGGCTCGACGGTGTAGGAAGGGGGCAGGGTGCGGTCGGGCTTCGGGATGGGGGCAAAGCTCTGATGGATCCATTCCAGAGTCTGCTGCGGGTCGAACTGGCCGGTGACGATCAGCACGGCATTATCGGGCTGGTAATAGCGATGGTAGAAGCTTCGCAGCGATTCGATATCCACGTTTTCCACATCGGATCGGGCACCGATCGTGCTGCGGCCATAGGGATGCCAGACATAGGCAGCGGCGGCCACCTGCTGGATCAGCATACTGAACGGGCTGTTTTCCCCGCGCTCCATTTCATTGCGCACCACCGTCATTTCAGCATCCAGGTCCTTGCGGCTGATGCGCGAATGCGTCATGGCGTCGGCCTGCCAGCCCAGGTACCAGCGCAGGGTGTCGGGGTTGGCGGCGAACGTAGCGTAGTAATTTGTGCGGTCTGCCGTGGTGGACCCATTGGACGCCAGCCCCCGGCGCGAGAATTCCGCCATGGCATCTGGTATCGTATCCGTGCCGCGAAACATCAGGTGCTCCAGCAGGTGGGCCATACCGGTTTCGCCGGGGCCTTCCTGGCGTGAACCCACCAGGTAGGTCATATTCACCGTGGTCTGGGGGCGTGACGGGTCAGGCGCGAGGACCACACGCAAGCCATTGTCCAATTCATACTGGGTGACCCCCTGCACCGACGGGCCCAGGTGCACGCCGGCAGGAAGCTCCAGTGCCCACGCGTTAGGCATGAAAATGACGAAACACAGGCACAGGACGACGAATGCGGATCGTGCGGGCTTGCAGCGGGTCATGTGCATACGGGCGATGGCGGCAGTGGGCCGGGAGTCGGGATGGAATTGGCTGTTGTTGCGCATAATGTTCCGCCCTTATTTCGACAACAGGTGCATGGCCTGTTCCAGGCCGTCGATGGTCACGCCGTACATGCGGTCGTGCATGATTTCGCGGATGATGCCAATGGACTGGCGGTAGCGCCACGATCCGCCCGGTTCGGGGTTCAGCCATACGGCATGCGGCCATTGCGCCAGGATGCGCTGCAGCCAGGCGGCACCGGTTTCCTCGTTGTGGTGCTCCACCGATCCGCCCGGGTAAAGGATTTCGTAGGGGCTCATGGTGGCGTCCCCCACCAGGATCAGGCGCCAGTCCTCGTTATAGGTGCGTAATAGATCCATCGTTTCTATGCGCTCGCCATGGCGGCGTGCGTTGTCGCGCCAGATGGACTCATATGGGCAGTTGCGGAAGTAATAGACTTCGAGGTTGCGAAATTCGCTGCGTGCCGCTGAAAACAGCGATTCGACGCGGCTGATATGGTCATCCATGCTGCCGCCCACATCCAGCAGCATCAGGACCTTGACCGCATTGCGCCGTTCGGGCACCCATTTCAGATCCAGCATCCCGGCATTTTCCGCTGTGTGTTGGATGGTGCCTGACATGTCGAGTTCCTGGGCGGTACCTTCGCGGGCAAAGCGCCGCAGGCGGCGCAAGGCCATCTTGAAGTTGCGGGTGCCCAGTTCCTGCTGATCGTCATAGTCGCGAAACTCGCGCCGGTCCCAGACTTTGACCGCTGTGCGGTTGCCCGCCGACGGACCGCCCAGGCGGATGCCCTCGGGATGATAGCCGCCGTGGCCAAAGGGCGAGGAACCACCCGTGCCGATCCATTTGCTGCCGCCTGCATGACGCGAGGTCTGCTCCTGCATGCGTTCCTTGAACAAGGCCATCAGCGCATCCCAGCCATGCTTGCGCAAGGCGGCTTTTTCCTCGGGAGTCAGCGTTTTCTCGAAATTCTTGATCAGCCAGTCCAGCGGTACTTCGGGTGCCTCGGGATTGACTGAGGCCAATCCACGGCAGAATTCCGAAAATACCTGGTCGTAGCGATCATAAAGGGTTTCGTCCTTGACCAGCGTCATGCGTGCGATCTCGTAGAAATCGTCCAGCGTGGGCGGCATGACCCGGCTGCGAAGCAGCTCCATCAGGGTCAGGTATTCCTGGATCGAGACCGGAACGCCCCGGGCGCGCAGTTGGTAGAAAAAACTGCTTAGCATGGGGATGGACGCGGGCGTTGCAATTGATCGCTCAGGTGGTGTTCGACCTCGGGCCATTCCCCGGCCAGCAGGCTGTACATCACCGTATCGCGCACACTGCCGTCCGCACGCAGCGCATGGTGGCGCAGCACCCCGTCGCGGTGCGCGCCCAGGCGTTCGATCGCGCGCTGCGAGGCAAAGTTATAGTTGTCGGTGCGCCAGCCGACCACCGCCGCGCCCAGCGTATCGAAGGCGTGGCTCAGCAGCAACAGCTTGCAGGCTGTATTCACGTGACTGCGCTGGCGGCTGCGCGCATACCATGTGTAGCCGATTTCCAGTCTGGCGATGGCTGGAACGATGTCGTGATATCGGGTCGAACCGATCACCTGTCCACTGGCAGCATCGATCACGGCAAAGGGCAGCATATGGCCTGCGATCTGGCCGGCCAGTGCCTGGTGGATGTATTCCTCGGTGGCATCCGGGCCGGGAACCGAAGTCACGCGCAAGGTCCAGAGTTCGCCGTCGGCGGCCGCCTGCGCCAGAGCGGGTGCGTGTGCCATCTGAAGGGGAACCAGCCTGACGCCATGGCCTTCCAGCGTGACGGGGGCGGGCGAATGGGTGAATCCTTGAGCATCGGGCATAGGGCTATCCTTAACGCTGACGGCGCGCAAGGTCGCCCAGGCGCTGCAGCAGGCTGACGTCCTGCTCGTTCTTGAGCAGTGCGCCCACCATCGGGGGGATGTCGGCACCCTTCAGCGCTTCGGGTGAAACTGATTCAGCCAGCAGCAGGTGCAGCCAGTCAAGGAATTCCGAGGTGGACGGCTTTTTCTTCAGGCCCGGGGTGTCGCGCAGCGTAAAGAACATGTCCAGGGCGGCCGACAGGATTTCATTGCGGATGTCGGGAAAGTGCACACCGACGATCTCGCGCAGGGTCTGCGGGTCGGGGAACTGGATGTAGTGGAAAAAGCAGCGCCTGAGGAATGCGTCAGGCAGGTCCTTTTCGTTATTGGACGTGATGATGATCAGCGGCCGGTGGCGAGCCCGGATGGTTTGCCGCGTTTCATACACGTGAAATTCCATGCGATCGAGTTCACGCAGCAGATCATTGGGGAATTCAATATCGGCTTTGTCGATCTCGTCGATCAGCACAACGACGGGTTCCTCGGACTCGAAGGCATGCCAAAGCTCGCCCTTGATGATGTAGTTCCGGATGTCGCCGACCTTGTCCTCGCCCAGTTGGGAGTCACGCAGTCTGGACACCGCGTCGTATTCGTATAAACCCTGATTCGCCAGCGTGCTTGATTTAATGTGCCACTGTCTGAGGGGGCGGCCCAGGGCCCGGGCGACTTCTTCGGCCAGCATGGTTTTTCCCGTACCGGGTTCGCCTTTTACAAGCAGTGGGCGTTCAAGGGTCAAAGCCGCATTGACAGCCAGTTTCAGGGCATCGGTGGCAATATAGCGATCTGTGCCGGAAAATCGTCCCGTGGCGGGCACGGATGGGTGATGGGTCATGGATGGGCTCTGCTCTATTGCGCGGGTCAACTGGCCCGCAGTGATAAGGGGTTCAAAAATGGGGATCCCTGCTTCGATACAATTATCGTACAATCGATACGCCTCATCGGCCAGGGAGACTTAGGACCGATGCCTTTTTACAGCACAATAAGAGCCATTATGAAGTCGCGAAACAATTTCGAGCGCATTCTGGGTGTCTTGGCGGTCTCGGCGTCCTGTATGTTTGCAGGGCAGGCCGTGGCTGCGGACGCCGCCCCTGTTGGTGATATACAGGCTGCGCAAAACAAGATCTCCATGTGCATTGGATGCCATGGTATCGATGACTATCGGGTCGCGTATCCGGAACTGTACGAGGTGCCCATGATCGCCGGGCAAAACGCGCAGTACATCGTCGCCGCCCTGAAGGAATACGCCAGCGGCGCACGTACCTTCCCCACGATGGAGGCCATCGCCCGGGGCATGTCCGAGCAGGATATGGCCGATGTGGCTGCGTACTATTCCAGTCTGAAAAAATAATACCGGGGATATCATGAACAAACTGCTGATTGCCCTGCTGGGCTCGCTGGCCGTGGCCGCCGGCGTTCAAGCCGCCGATCTGGAAGCAGGCAAGGCCGCTTTCGAAAAGCACACCTGCGCGTCCTGCCACGGTGCGGATGCAAAATCGCCCATCCTGCCCGAATACCCGATTCTGGCCGGCCAGCATGCCGATTACCTCGCGCATGCGCTCACGGCCTACCAACGCGGGCAGGCGGGCGCGCCGGCCTCGGCCAACATCCGCAAGAACGCCGTGATGGGCGCGATGGCCTCGCAGCTTTCGGCCACCGAAATCACCAATATATCAGCGTGGCTGTCAACCTTGCCTACACCCCTGCAGGTGCACGAGTAAACGGCTGGTGTCCTGCCAGGCAGGACACTAATGCCCACGCCCGGCGTGGCGATGGATCAGATCCAGATAGTGGTCGTTATCAAAGGGGGTGCCCAGGCGCTGGGCCTCCCAGACCACCTCGCCCAGGGCCTCCATCACGATATGTGCGGCCTCATGCGCCTCGTGCGTACCCAATAATGACTGCCAGGCTGCCCGAATCCCGGGTGGCTGATCCACAGACAATTGCTCCGCAATCGCCAGGTGCATGGACAAATGCAGGAATGGGTTCGTGCGGCCTTCCTCGACTGAGTAATCGCGTGCCGAGGCCTCGGGGTCTTCCATGTCGGCGTGATATTCCGGGTGCATCAGAATCAGCTCGACCGCCATGGATTCCAGGGGGGTGAGCACCTCGCCTGTGCGCTGCTTGCGCCAGGCGCCGGTAAAGAATTCGCGTACCTGCTCGCGTGTGGGATTGAACATTGGGATCCTGTCTGTTGACGCCTTTTCTATCATTTTAGCCGCCTGGACGTATGGCGATTTGCTGCCGACAGGCTAAAATCGGATACTTGTGGGTCTCATTTCCTTCGGGTTTACGCTACACTCTTATATAAGACTAAAAAACCCACCTTTCAAGAAACCGCACCTCGTCACCGAGGCAATTGGAGTATCCATGTCCTACCAGCATATCAAGGTCCCGGCAGGGGGCCAGAAAATCACTGTCAATGGCGATTTTTCCCTGAATATCCCTGACGAGCCCATCATCCCCTATATCGAGGGCGACGGCACGGGCCAGGATATCACCCCTGTCATGCTCAAGGTCGTGGACGCAGCGGTCGCCAAGGCTTACGCCGGAAAGCGCAAGATCCACTGGATGGAAATCTACGCCGGTGAAAAATCCACCAAGATCTATGGTCCGGACGTCTGGCTACCCGAGGAAACCCTGGATGTTGTGCGCGACTATGTGGTGTCCATCAAGGGCCCGTTGACCACGCCGGTAGGCGGTGGCATCCGTTCACTGAACGTGGCTCTGCGCCAGCAACTCGACCTCTATGTCTGCCTGCGGCCGGTGCGTTACTTCAAGGGCGTGCCTTCGCCCGTGCGCGAGCCGGAAAAAACCGATATGGTGATCTTCCGTGAAAATTCCGAAGACATCTACGCCGGTATCGAATTCGAGGCCGGATCCGAGCAGGCCCGCCAGCTCATCGCCTTTTTGCAGGACAAGCTCGGCGTGGACAAGATCCGCTTCCCGGGAACGTCCGGCATCGGCGTCAAGCCCGTGTCACAGGAAGGTACCCACCGCCTGGTGCGCAAGGCCATCCAGTACGCCATCGACAATGACCGCCCGACCGTGACCCTGGTGCACAAGGGCAACATCATGAAGTACACCGAAGGCGGCTTCCGTGACTGGGGCTACGAAATTGCACAGAAGGAATTCGACGCCCAACTGATCGACGGCGGCCCGTGGTGCAAATTCAAGAACCCCAAGACCGGTCGCGACATCATCGTCAAGGACGTCATCGCTGATGCGTTCCTGCAACAGATCCTGCTGCGCCCGGCCGAATACGACGTCATCGCCACGCTGAACCTGAACGGCGACTACGTATCCGACGCCCTGGCCGCACAGGTCGGCGGCATCGGCATCGCCCCGGGTGCAAACCTGTCCGACTCGGTCGCCATGTTCGAGGCCACTCACGGCACGGCCCCGAAGTACGCCGGCAAGGACTACGTGAACCCCGGTTCCGAGATCCTGTCGGCCGAAATGATGCTGCGCCACATGGGCTGGACCGAAGCCGCCGACCTGATCATCAGCAGCATGGAAAAATCCATCCTGTCGAAAAAGGTCACATACGACTTCGCCCGCCTGCTCGAAGGCGCGACCCAGGTATCGTGCTCGGGCTTTGGTCAGGTGATGATCGAAAACATGTAATCAGTTCCAGACTGGTTCATTGAGGTCCGGAAAGGCCCTGTCTACTTATCGTAGCAGGGCTTTTTCATGTCCGGATTATAGGTCGCTCTTCAGTACTAGACGGATCTGTCTAGTTTCGGGTTACACTGTTCTGACTAAAGACAGCCTCCGGAAAGTGATCAATGAGCAAGATAGTCAACATCACGCGCGCCCATAGTGACGGCTAAAGCGGCAGGTGTCGCTCGTGAGCCACGTCAAAGGCGAGGTCAGGCACGGATAGACGCCGTCCTTGACGCTGCCTCAGAGGTCATCATCAAGGACGGCGTAGCGGGAGTGACGATGCACGACCTGGCGCGGCGTACGCAAACATCCATCGGCTCGCTCTACCACTTTTTCCCGGATCGCAGCAGTGTGCTTGATGCCTTGTATCAACGGCACCGAGCGGCGGTGCGCGAGATCAACCGGGAACTTGGCGAAATCCCTGCCGCAGTCTGGCAGCGGCTTTCCCCCTCTGTTGCGATCGAACGGCTGGTAACGCCTTACTTCGAGTATCTACGGCGACATCCGGACTTTCTGCCCCTGATGTACAGCAGCATACCGGACGAAAGTGACGCTGATTTTATTCGGACGGTGCGCTACGTACTCGATGCGCGTTTGTCGGGTATCAAACCTGCCGAGCGTGAAACGTACGCAAGCATGCTGCATGCAGTTGGGGCTGGAGTCATGTGGATGGGGGTTCAGACCAATCCGTCGAGCATTGACGCCTATCTATGTGAAATACCGCGAGTGTTGACGGCGTATCTGGCTGCGATAGAAGCGACGGCTCAGCAGTAGCGGTGAGTCGCACGTTCCCACAGCCGGAACGATGAAGGGGGCCACGAGGGCCTCAACAGAATATTCAGCGCAATTTTTAAAAGGATTCCTGGTTATGGAAAGTACGGAGCAGCAACACCGCATTGTGGTTGTAGGCGGTGGCGTGGCGGGTTTAGAGATCGCCTCCACGCTCGGACGGCACTGGCGACGGCAGAAACGCACTAAGCGCCGGACGCCCACGCTTACGCTTATTGACCGCGAATCCGCCCATGTATGGAAGCCCATGCTGCATACCATTGCGGCCGGAACACGCGATGTTTCTTACCAGCAAACCACTTATCTCGCTCAAGCCCGCGATGCGGGCTTCGCTTACCAGCCAGGCGAGTTATGCGGCCTGGATCGAGCCGCAGGTGAAGTGCAAATTGCTGCGCTATACGCGTCCGATGGCCGGCTACTTGTGCCGCAGAGGCGACTCGGGTATGACACGTTGATCATCGCAATCGGTAGCCAGGCCAATGACTTTGGCACGCCCGGCGTGGCCGAGCACTGTAAGACCATTGATTCGCGCCGGCAGGCCGCTGCCTTTAATCATGAAGTGCGCCTGCGTATGCTTCAGTGCCTGGCCCAAGATACTGATCTGTCGATTGCCATCGTCGGGGGTGGCGCGACCGGCGTAGAGCTGGCGGCTGAATTGGTGCAATTGATCGAGTCATCAGTCGCCTACGGCGCAAAAGGGTTGGCCGAGCGTATTACGATTACGCTGATCGAAAGCGGACCACGGCTGCTGGCCGCTTTCCCGCAGGATATCTCAGCAGCCACGCAGGCCCGGCTGGAATCGCTGGGCATTCGGGTCCTGACGGAGGCCCGGGTCAGTGCAGCGGAAGCTGACGCCTTCGTCCTGAAGGACGGCCGGCGGATACCGGCTTCGCTGAAAGTTTGGGCTGCCGGCGTCAAGGCGTCTGATTTTCTTGCCGACCTCGATGGGCTGGAAACCACCCGAGCAAATCAGCTGGCCGTTCAGCCCTCCCTTTGTGCCACGCGTGATCCAGACATCTATGTCGTGGGCGATTGTGCCAGCCTGACGCTGCCCGGAGCAGAGCGGCCGCTTCCCCCGACCGCCCAGGTCGCGCATCAGCAGGCGCAGCATCTTATTCGCTATCTGCCGGCCAGGGTGCAAGATGAGGCAGCCATCCCAAACTTTGTCTACCGGGATTTCGGCTCGCTGGTATCGCTTGGCGAATACGACGCTTATGGCTCGCTCGGCAAGTTTGGTCTATTCAAGGGCGTCACCATACGTGGTCGACTGGCCCAGTACAGTCACGTCATGCTCTATCGTAGCCATCAGTCACGGATCTACGGATTCTGGCGCGGCGGCCTGGTGTGGTTGGTCGATCGTCTCAATTCGAGATTGCGGGCCTCGATCCGGCTCGATTGACGTGCTGGAGATGGCTGTCGCAGCGTACAGTACTCCGCTTAAGGTCCAAATAAGAAAACCGTTGGGGCTGCTGAAGATGTGCTCACCGGACATTTACGGTTGAGGCGCCGCGTTCCGATCGGAA